>JBJEYC010000151.1:0-12600 GCA_051886435.1 Lachnospiraceae bacterium | reverse complement strand
CGGTAGCCCGCATGGAAGAAGGCGGGCAGATCCCGCGCAAGGCTTGTCGGCTTGCAGGAGATGTACAGAATGTAGGGGACCCCGTAGGCCAGGATCTTGGGCAGGGCCTTGGGGTGAATGCCGTCCCGGGGTGGATCCAGGATGATGAGATCCGGTTTTTCCTCCAGTTCGTCGAGCTTCTGCAGGACATCTCCCGCGACAAAGGTGCAGTTGTCGATGCCGTTGCGGGCGGCATTCTCTTTTGCCGCCTGCACGGCCTCTTCAACGATCTCGATCCCGTAGACGTGGGAGGCGGTGGGGGCGACAAGCTGGGAGATCGTCCCGGTGCCGCAGTAGAGATCGTAGATTACGGGACCCTTATTGAGGCTTCCGTCCGGTGCAAGGGGCGGAAACAGACCGCTCACGTACTGACGGGCGGTGCTGTAGAGGACCTCCGCGCTATAGCTGTTGGTCTGGAGGAAGGAGAACGGGGTGACCTTGAACGTGAGGCCAAGGAGTTTCTCTGTAAAATAATCCTTCCCGTAGAGGACCTCGGTCCCCTGGTCTTCCACTACGTCCGCGATGGAATCGTTCTTCGTGTGCAGGATGCCGGCGATGGTTCCGGTGAGGGGGAGCGACAACACAAGATCCGCATATTCCGCAAGGAGCGTCCTCTCCTCTTTTGGCAGGACAGCGGTCTGTGTGGTGGTCACAAGGTCCACCAGGATCTCCCCGGTGTGGGCAGCTTTTCGGACAAGGAGATGCCGCAGGTATCCTTCCTGCTGATAGCGGTGCAGGAAAGGAACCTGAAGGCCTGCAAAGTAGTCTCTGGTTGCCTTGAGGATTGCCCGAAAGTCCTCGTCCACGATGACGCAGGAAGAGGCATCCGCAATGTCGTGGAAGCTCCCTCTCCGATGCATGCCCAGGGTCAGGGGGCCGCCCTTCTCCTCATCTCCAAAGGTGAACTCCATCTTGTTGCGGAACCCGAAGATCTTCGGACTTGCAAGAATTCCCGTGTACCAGGAGGTGACCGACTGCCAGGGCTGACGGTCCCTGCCCTCCTCCACCGACAGATCCAGTGCGCCCTGCAGCAGCTTCATCACCTGGATCTGCTTGATGGTCAGGGTCTCATCGTAGGGGAGGGAGAGCATCAGGCACCCGCCGCAGACCCCGGACACGGGACAGGGAGGTTCCAGTTCCTTCGGGGAGGGGGCAAGGACCTCCAGGAGGGATGCCTCGGCGGTGTGGTTTCTCTTCTTGGTCACGCGCGCGGCAACCTTCTGTCCGGGCAGGGCATTTTTTACCTGGACCTCGGTGCCGTCCTCGTGAAAGATGCCCCGGTTCGGGAAGCGGAGCTCCTCAATCACGCCCTCGATTCTCTCGCCTTTTTTCATCTGCTGCTGTCTCCTTCCCTGCATGCACAAAAGGCAGTCCGGCTTCAGATCCGGACTGCCCTCTCCTGCTTCTGGCAATGTCTCTGCTTACTCTTTGGACGCCTCGTCATCCGATGCGTTATCCGCGTCGGCCGGGGTGGTTCCCTCCTCCGCGTCGGCTTCATCGTCCTCTTCGTGCTCATCATCGTCGTAATCGTCGTCATAGTCCTCGAAATAATCGGGCTTCATGAAACGATAGATGAGATAGGCGACCAGGCCGATCACGCAGACTGCACCGATGATGGCAAAGACCACAACCAGCGTGTTGTTCTTCTTTTCCCGGTCTTCCTTGGTTGTCATGGCGCGGAGCACCTGTGTCAGCTTGTTATCCATTGTGCAGCCTCCTGTCTTTTGGATTTCTGATGGAATCATGATACACCCCGGGGCGGGAACCTTCAAGCAATCGATTCGCGCGGGTCCCTCCGAAAGCGCCGCCGGGGATCAGATTTTCTCGAGTTTTGCAAAGGCAGCATAGAGGATACGCTGCCCGCTCTCGTCGAACATCACGGTGACCTTCCAGTCTCTTGGTCCCTTCTCCATGGCCGTCACAGTGCCCTCGCCATACTTGACGTGACGCACCCGGTCTCCTACCACGTAGTCGGGAGTGGTGATCTTCGGTGTCCCCTTCTGCAGGGAGGAGAGACCGCCCTGCCTTGCGATCCAGGGCTTTTTGCTCTCGTCGGTGTGAGGCGGCACATAGGTCGCCTTCGGCCTTGGAGTGGTTCTTCCGCTCTCCGGGAGCTTTTTGGTTCCGGCGTAGCGGCTCTTTACTGCCGCCTTCGGGGCAGGGGTGCCATAGGAGCCGTACCCGTAATGGGACGGAGCTGCGTTGTGATGGCCGCCGATCACACCTCTTGCATCGGCAAAGGGGATGCTGTCATCATCATCCTCATCGCTGCGGTCCGAATCAAAGAGCCAGCCGCTGTCCCCGTCCTCCTCGGTGTCGAGGAGTTCCTGCGGGATCTCCAGCAAAAACCTGGACAGCGGGTTGCTCTGGGGCATGCCACGAAACATCCGCGACTTGGCAGCGGTCAGAGTCAGGTCCTCCCGGGCTCTTGTGATGCCCACGTAGGCAAGGCGCCGCTCCTCTTCGACGGCGTCTTCACTGCCGTCCATCAGAGCCATGTAGCTGGGGAAGAGGTTCTCCTCCATGCCGGTGATGTAGACCCGGGGGAACTCAAGTCCCTTGGCGGAGTGCAGGGTCATGAGAAGGACCCGGTCATCCTCGCCCACCTGGTCGATGTCGGCCACCAGGGCGACTTCCTCGAGAAAGCCTGAGAGGGTCGGCGCTTCTTCTCCGGTTTCCTCCTGCTGCTCCTCATAGTCGGCTGCCTTGGAGATCAGCTCGTCCACGTTTGCGATCCGGTCGTCCGCGGTCTCCTCGTCATAGTTGTGCAGATAGGTGTTGTAATCCGCCATCTCCACGATCTTGCGGATCGTGTCATCGATCCGGTGGGTGGCGGCATAGTCCCGCAGGCTGTGGATCATCTCCACAAAGGGTGCGAGTTTTCCCCGTCCCCGGGAGATTGCGGTGATCTCATCCGCCCGCTCGAGAGCTTCGAAGAAGCTGATGTTCTGGCTGTCGGCAAAAGCCTGGACCCGCTCGATCGTGGTGGCGCCGATCCCCCGCTTGGGCACGTTGATGATGCGCTGGGTGTTGACGTCATCCCGGCCGTTGTCAATGGTGCGCAGGTAGCTCAGGATGTCCTTGACCTCCATGCGGTCGTAGAAGTTGTGACCGCCCACGATGTTGTAGGGGATGGACATCGCGACGAACTGATCCTCCAGAAGACGCGACTGCGCATTGGAGCGGTAGAGCACCGCAAAGTCCGCGTAGTGGAGGCTCGGGTTCTCCCGCTTTTTCTCCTGGATGTCGCCTGCGACAAAACGGGCCTCCTGCTCTCCTGTCAGAAGGACCCGCAGGTGCACCTTGTTTCCGTCACCCTTGTCGGTCCAGAGCTTTTTGGCCTTCCGGTTCTTGTTGTTGGCGATCACCGCGTTGGCCGCGGACAGGATGTTCTGGGTGGAGCGGTAGTTCTGCTCGAGGCGGATCACGGTTGCATCCGGGTAGACCTTCTCGAAGTCGAGGATGTTGTGGATGTCTGCACCCCGGAACTTGTAGATGCTCTGGTCGTCATCGCCGACGACGCACAGGTTCCGATACTTTCCCGCGAGGAGCCGGATCAGTTCAAACTGAGCCCGGTTCGTGTCCTGGTACTCATCCACGCAGATGTAACGAAAGCGCTCCTGGTAGGAGGCGAGTACTTCGTCATGGGTGGTGAAGAGCTGCACGGTCTTCATCAGAAGATCGTCGAAGTCCATCGCATTGTTCTTGCGGAGTTTCTCATCATAGAGACGGTAGATCTCGGCGGAGGTCCTGGTGATGATGTTCTCTTTTCCGTCTGTCGCGCAGGCTTCCTCGTACATCTGCGGAGTCTGCAGGAGGTTCTTGGCATGGGAGATTACGGAGGCAACGGTTCGGTCTGAGATCTCCTTGGGATTCACCTGCTTTTCCTTCAGGCACTGGCGGACAAGGCTCCTTGCGTCGTCCGCATCGTAGATCGTAAAGCGGGTATCAAAGCCAAGGAGGTCTGCGTGCCGCCGCAGGATCCGCACGCACATGGAGTGGAAGGTGGAGATCCAGATGCTCTCGGAGCCGAAGCCGATCAGCTTGTCCACCCGGTCCCGCATTTCTCCCGCCGCCTTGTTGGTGAAGGTGATGGCCAGGATATTCCAGGGGTTCACGTCGCATTCCTGCATCAGGTAGGCGATGCGGTGGGTGATGACCCGGGTCTTGCCGGAGCCGGCACCGGCAAGGATGAGGAGCGGTCCCTCGGTGTGAAAAACGGCTTCCTGCTGTGGTTGGTTCAGGGTGTCATAAATGCTCAACTCGTCTGTCTTCCTTCTTCTTTTGCGTCTTTGGTCTTCTTGCTGCTGTCAGAAGTCTGCTTTCTGGCGTCCAGGATCCGCTCGATGTAGAGCTTTTTCAGATAGATCTCCGCTGAGAGCCGGCACAGAAGGTCAAATTCCTGAAGGACCTCCCGGTCCTCTTCGGGCACTTCGGCAAAAGACGCGCGAGAGCGCGCAAAGGTCTTCTGCGCATCTGCCGCCAGTGCGGGCAGATCGTCCCGAATGTCTTTTGCCACCTCGGTGTAGATCTGCCGCAGGGTGATGTCGCTCTTTGGCTCTTCTGTCTTGACGCCCTTCTTTCCTGCATCCCTGGGCGTGACATACCGGTCCTTCACCGGGGCGAGGATCTCCTCGATGTCAGAGATCTGCAGGAAGGACTTCATGTAAAAAATGAACAGCAAAAGCAGCATGTGGTCCGTCCCGTACTTCTTCTTGACGGGGGGCACCAGAAGGCTGCTCTTGGCGTAGTTGTTGATCATGGTCTTGGTGAGGATCTTGTCATGCTCCGGGTCTCTCGTGTAGGGGGAGAGTTTCTGCTCCATGAAGGTCGTCACCTGATCCATGTACAGGTCGATGTCCGGAATCTCGTCGGCAGAGACGAGGTGAAAGGACGAGACCAGCTCGGAGAATGCCTGCTCCATATCGTCGATGCGCATGCTGCCTCCTTATCCTGCGGCTTTGGCTTTGGCGGCCTCGGCCTTTAACTCCGCGGCATTTTCCAGGGCCTGCTTTGTAATGCTGGAGGTGCCAAGGAGTCTTGCGGTCTCCCGGGTGGACTCCTCCTCAGAGAGTCTTGTGATGTGGCTCTCTGTCCTTCCATCCTCCACGTGTTTTGCGATCAGGAAGTGGGCATCCTCCATCGCGGCGATCTGGGCCAGGTGGGTGATGCAAAGGATCTGGTGGTTTTTCGCAAGGCGGCCCATCTTCTCGGCGACCTTCCAGGCGGTCTGCCCGCTGATGCCGCTGTCGATCTCATCGAAGATGAAGCTGTGGATCTCATCCTTGCCGGCAAAGACGGTCTTTAAGGCCAGCATGATCCTTGAGAGCTCACCGCCGGAGGCGATGGAATCCAGCGGCCGCGGCGACTCGCCGGGGTTCATCGAGATGTAAAAAGTGATTTTATCATACCCGTCAGAGGAGAGAAATTCCTCGCCGCTCTGCTGGGCGATGGAGAAATCTACCTGGTTGAAGTTGAGATCCAGAAGCTCTTTCGTGAGCCTTGTCCGAAACTCATCCGAGGCCTTTTTTCGGATCCCGGAAAGATCCTGGCAGAGGGACAGGAGGTGCTTTTTCTCGGCCTCCATGTCGGTTTTGAGCTTTGCCCGGGCAGTGTCATAGTCGGAAAGCTCATCCAGCCGCGCCTGCTTTTTCTCCAGGGCAGCGAGGATGTCCGGGATCGTCCGGCCGTACTTGTCCTTCAGACGGTTGATCAGGTCGAGCCGCTCTTCTGTCTCCCGGAAGGCGCCCTCGTCAAAGGAGAGATTCTCCGAGTAGTCGGAAATGGCCCTTCCAAAGTCTGAGAGGAGGCTGTCGATGTCGGAGAGCTGGCCCGCCAGGGCATCCAGATCCGCATCCAGGCCCTGCACGCTGCCAAGGGCGCGCAGAGCGCGGCCGATGCGGGAGGCTGGGCTGGTCTCCTCATCATCGGTCAGCTGCGAGCTCTCAGCGAGGGCCTCGGTGATCTTCTGGTAGCCCAGCATCTTTTTGTAACGCGCCTCGAGCTCACTGTCCTCTCCCTCTTTGAGGTCAGCGTCCTGGATTTCCTGCACCTCATAGGACAGCAGGTCGATCTCGCGGGTGCGCTGGGAGGCGGAGAGGTCATCCTCCTTAAACTTCTTCTCCATCGCCGCAAGGGCGTGGAAAGAGGTCGAGATCTGCGCTTTGATCCCGGCGGCCTCCTTTCCCGCAAAGGCGTCGATGATCCCCAGCTGGGCACCCCGCCGCAGAAGCGACTGATTTTCCCGCTGGCCGTAGACGTCGATCAGAAGCTCCGACACCTCCCGGAGCTGTTTTGCGGTCACACTCTCCCCCTCCACGGTGCAGGTGGTTCGGCCGGGATAAATCTTGCGCTTGATGAGGATGGTGTCATCCTCTCCGGGGGAGATATCCAGCTCCCGGAGCTTTTCCCGCTGCCGCTCGTTGTCCAGGGAAAAGACGAGCTCGATGAGGGCAAACTCTTCCCCGGTTCGGATCATGGCCTTGTCGGCCTTGCCGCCCAGGGCCAGGTTCACGGAGCCGATGATGATGGACTTTCCGGCGCCGGTCTCTCCGGTCAGGATGTTGAGTCCATCCGTGAAATTGACTTCCTCCTCCTTGATGAGGGCGAGGTTTTTGACATGCAGACTGATCAGCATACTTCTCCTTTGCACTTCCGGGGCAAAGACAGGTTATCGTTTCGGCTGCTTTTTGTTTGGATCCGCCCCAGGGGGCGC
The DNA here is from genome assembly GCA_051886435.1 of Lachnospiraceae bacterium. Classification (GTDB taxonomy): domain Bacteria; phylum Bacillota; class Clostridia; order Lachnospirales; family Lachnospiraceae; genus CAG-791. The sequence goes on along the minus strand of JBJEYC010000151.1, from coordinate 5,846 downwards.
TTCCTCCCCCACAAGGCGGCGGATCTTTTCCATGAGTTCTTTGGTCTCCCGGGGCTCCTTCATGGCGACAAAGATCGTGTCGTCCCCGGCAATGCACCCCACCACGTCTTCGAACTTCTGGGAGTCGATGGCGGCTGCTGCCGCCATCGCCATCCCGGAGATGGTGCGGACAATCAAAAGGTTCCCGGCGGTGTCCATGGAGACCAGGGCATCCCGGATGACGCGGATGAACTTGTTCCGGGTGCGCACGTCCTCCTCACTGTAGGAGGAGTAGCACAGCCGCCCGTCGGGGCGCAGGCGCTTGGAGAGCCCCAGCTCCCGCACATCCCGGGACACCGTGGCCTGGGTGATCTCGTATCCGTCCTCCCGCAGGGCGCGGCACAGATCATCCTGGGTCTCGATGGGGCGCGATTCTATGATCTCCAGAATCCTCTGGAGGCGTTTGGCTTTTCCGGGCATCTTCGCCTCCTTTCTGTCTAGGTCAGGTTTGCCATCTTCCGGTGCAGGGTCTCCAGGAAGCTGCGCTGCTCCAGGACGACCAGCGAGGCGGTTCTTTCAGAGCGGTGGATCGTGACCAGATCTCCCGTGTGCAGGATCGCCGAGCGGTGGCCGTCGAAGTGAACCTCTGCCTCCAGCACCCGGGCGGTGCTGGTGCGGCCGATCCGGATCCTCACCACGTCACTCGCGGAGAGAACCACGGACCGCGTGCTCAGGGTGTGGGGACAGATCGGCGTGATGACAATCATCTGGGCACCCGGCTCCACGATGGGGCCGCCGGCAGAGAGGTTGTAGGCCGTCGAGCCCGTTGGGGTGGAGAGGATGATGCCGTCCGCGTTGAACGAGTTCAAAAACTGCCCGTTGACGAAGACGTCCAGATTCAGGATCTGCAGGGCACCGCTTCTGGCAAAGACAACGTCATTTAAGGCGTACTCACTTCGTCCGCCGGGCACCGTCCCCTCCAGCATCATTCGTTTTTCCACAGTGAAATCTCCGGCAAGGACCTTTCGGAGCGCTGCCTGCCAGTCCTTCTTCTCGATCTGGGCAAGGTAACCCAACGTCCCCAGGTTAATGCCAAGAAGAGGGAGCTTTTCACCGAGCACGGCATGGGAAGCCTGCAGCACGGTGCCATCGCCCCCCAGAACCAGGCAGCAGTCTGCGTCCTTTGGGACCTTGCCGCCGGTCTCCTCCTCCAGGATGCAGGTCTTGCCCTCACCCCGGAGAAAATCGACCACTTTGGCGGCAAAGCGTCCCTCCGGGTCTTTCATCTGGTTGTCAATGATGTAGAAGTGTTCCATCTGGGCCTGGTTGGGATTACTCGAATGCGGCATGGGAAGCCTCGACAGTCTTCTGAATGCACCCCGCCTCGTTCTCCGGGGTGATGACACTTGCTGCGGGGGCATCTTCCCCCGGCTTTTTCAGATACATCAGGTACTCGATGTTGCCCTCCGGCCCCCGGATCGGGGAGAAATCGAGGGCAAGGATCGAAAACCCAATCGCTCTTGTCGCGGCAAAGGTGTCCCGGATCACGTCACGGTGGACCGCAGGATCCCGGACAACGCCCTTCTTGCCGACCCTGTCCTTCCCTGCCTCAAACTGGGGCTTGATGAGACACACCATCTCCGCATCCGGCAGCAGGATGGAAAACGCTGCCGGCAGGATCTTGGACAGGGAGATGAAAGACACGTCGCAGGAGGCAAAGTCGGGGAGCTGTCCCGGGATGTCAGCGGGGGTGAGATAGCGGAAATTCGTCTTTTCCATGCAGGTCACACGGGGATCATTCCGGAGCTTCCAGTCCAGCTGCCCGTAGCCCACGTCGATCGAATAGACGTGGGAGGCGCCGTTTTGCAGCATGCAGTCGGTAAAGCCCCCGGTGGAGGCGCCGATGTCCATGCAGGTGCGGCCGGACAGCGAGATCGGAAAGACCCGGAGGGCCTTCTCGAGCTTCAGGCCCCCGCGGGAGACGTAGGGGAGGGTCTCACCCCGCACCTCGATCTTTGCCTTCTCCGGGTCAAAGCCGGTGCCCGGCTTGTCCTCCTTGTTTCCGTTGACGTAGACGATGCCGGACATCAGCATGATCTTTGCCTTCTCGCGGGAGGGCGCAAAGCCCTGGTCCACGAGGAGGACGTCCAGTCTAGTCTTGCTCATTCCGGCTCCTTTTCGAGTGCGGCGCGGATCTTCTTTTCGATGCTCTCCGCGTCGATGCCGACCTCTTTCTTCAGCAGGTCCACACTCCCCTGCTCCACGAACTGGTCGGGGATGGCGATGGGGATTACCTGGTAGCCGGGGAAGTGCTCCAGCACCCAGGCCTCTACGTGCTCGCCAAAGCCGCCGCTCTTTACGTTCTCCTCGAGGGTAACAAGGAGACGGTGTTTGGGAAGCTGGTTGTTCAGCATCTCGGTGTCAAAGGGGCGGATGAATCTTGCGTTGACCAGGGTACAGGAAATTCCCTCCGGCAGAAGGTCCTCCCGGACCTTTGCCGCAGTCTCCACCATGCTGCCGGCGGCAAAAAGGAGCACATCGCTCCCCTGTTCCATCAGCTCGCTCTTTCCCAGTTCCACCGGGGTGCGAAGCCCGGGATATCCCTCCCAGGCAGCGCCCCGGGGATAGCGGATCGCGATCGGATGCCCGTAGGACAGTCCGAATTTGATCAGGTCGCTGACGCCCCACTTGTTCTTCGGGGCACAGATGACCATATTGGGGATGGCGGAGAGGTACGAATAATCGTAGATGCCCTGATGGGTTGCGCCGTCCGCTCCCACAAGTCCTGCCCGGTCGATCGCAAAGACCACCGGCAGATCCTGCATACATACGTCCTCGGTGATCTCGTCAAAGGCCCGCTGCAGGAAGGTCGAGTAGATGGCCACCACCGGCTTCATGCCGCCCTGGGCAAGCCCCGCGGCAAAGGTCACCGCGTGCTCCTCGGCGATGCCAACGTCAAAGAACCGGTCCGGGTAGATGTTGCGGAAGCGCTTTAATCCCACGCCGTCCGCCATGGCAGCGGTGATCGCCACCACTTTCGGATCCCGCTGGGCCATCTTGATCATGACTGTGGAAAACACGTCGGTGTATCCCACTTTGCTTCCAGTCTTGGGCAGGCCGTTCTCGATCTCAAAGGGGACGGTGCCGTGGAATCTCGCGGGGTGCTTCTCCGCGGGCAGGTATCCGTAGCCCTTCTTTGTGCAGACATGCACGATCACAGCCTTGCGGATGTTCTTGGCATCCTGCACTGCCTTCTTCACCGCCATGACATCGTGGCCGTCGATGGGTCCCAGATAGGTGATGCCCAGGTTCTCGAAGAGCATGCCCGGCACAAAGAGACTCTTCACGAGGTTCTTTGCCCGCCGCACCCGCTCCATGGCCCGGGGATTCTCCTTCAGGGACTGGTAGACCTTCTCCCGGAAATCCAGGTAGGCATTGGAGGAGCGGACCTCGTTCAGGTACTGGTGCATGCCGCCCACGTTCTCGGAGATCGAGCGGTTGTTGTCGTTGAGGATGATGATGAAGTTGGTCTTGAGCTGGGAGGCGTTGTTGAGACCCTCGTAGGCAAGGCCGCCTGTCAGGGCACCGTCTCCGATGACGGAGACGATGGTCTGGGTGCCGCCCTGCAGATCCCGGGCGCGCACGAGTCCAAGCCCTGCCGAGATCGAGTTGGAGGCATGCCCTGTGTCAAAGCTGTCGCAGTCCGACTCAGAGCGCTTGGGGAAGCCCGACATCCCATGGTACTGGCGCAGGGTGTCAAAGCCATCCTTGCGTCCGGTCAGGAGCTTGTGGGTGTAGGACTGATGTCCCACGTCCCAGATGATCTGATCACGGGGCAGGTCCAGCGCCAGATGCAGACCCATGGTCAGCTCCACGGTACCCAGGTTGCTGGCAAGGTGTCCGCCGGTCTGGGAGACATGGTCGATGAGAAAGGTACGGATCTCCTCTGCCAGCGCGGCATATTGTTCCGGGGGGATCTTTTTGATGTCCCCGGTCCGGTTGATCCTGTCAAGAAGTTTTTCCATTCCTGCAACTCCGTCCCCTCAGCGGGTTCTGGTCATCAGGTGTTCGACCAGGGCGCGGAGAAATTCGCTGGTCTCTGAGAGCTTGTCCAGGCGCCGCAGGGCGTCCCCGGTGAGCTCTTCCACCCGGGTCTTTGCGCCGTCAAGGCCGTGGAGCGTGACATAGGTCGCCTTACCCTCGGCCTCATCCTTTCCGATTGACTTGCCCAGGGTCCCCGCATCCCCTTTCACGTCCAGGATGTCGTCCTGAATCTGGAAGGCAAGGCCCACATCGTCGGCGATGCTGCCGAGGGCGATCACGTCGTCCTCCGGTGCACCGGCCAGAATCGCCCCGATCTGGAAGGCGGAGCGGATCATGGCCGCGGTCTTGTTCTCGTGTATGTAGGTGAGCAGGTCGTCCTTCACCTCTCCCGCCGGGCGCTTCTCGGCGAGAAGGTCTGCACACTGGCCGCCCACCATGCCAAAGAAACCGGCATTTCTCGCAAGGACCCGCAGGGCGCGCACGACCCGCTGCGTCTCGTCTCCCTCGGCAAGGTCAAAGGCCCGAAGAGCCGTCTCGTATGCGTAGTTGAGCAGCCCGTCTCCTGCGATCACGGCCATGCCCTCTCCGAACATCGCCCAGGTGGTCTTTTTTCCCCGGCGCAGGGTGTCGTTGTCCATGGCGGGCAGGTCATCATGAATCAGGGAGTAGGTATGGATCATCTCGATCGCCGCAAGAAACGGCTCCCGCAGATCTGCCCGGCCGCAGTACATTCTGCCGGTTTCCTCCATAATCAGCGGGCGCAGGCGCTTTCCTCCCGCCAGTACGCTGTAGTTTGCTGCCGTGATTACGTCACTCTCGAATCCCTGCGGGCGCGGGAGCCACTTTTTCACAACTTTTTCGCAGTAATTTGTCCGCTCCTGGAGCGCTTGCCTGAATGCCTTCTCTTCCATCTTCCCTTTTCCTTCGTTGACTTACGTAAACTCCTGCAGCGACCCGTCAGAGGCAAGGAGCTGCACCTTCTTTTCCACCCCGTCGATTCTTGCCTTGCAGGCCTGCACAAGCTTCATGCCCTTTTCATAGTTGGCAAAGCTCTGCTCCAGGGTGGCGTTCTCATCCTCCATGGCGGCAAGGAGCTGGTTCAGCTCCTGAAACATCTCCTCCACAGAGCGTTCGTCTTCCTTGGGTTTTGTCTTCTCTTCTGCCATCTTGTTCTTCCCGGCCGCAAGGCGGCCCAAACTGATTCCGGTTACTTTACATGCTCTCCGTTCTTTGCGGGGATGCCATCTACACGCTCTGCGAGGGCGTGAACCGTTCCATCTTTTACGTGAACCTGGAGGTGCTCCCCCGGGGCAATGTCCCGGATGCTCTTTAATGCCTGGCCGTTTTCATTCTCCACGAAGGCGTATCCTCCGGAGAGACGCTTTAAGGGCGATACGCCCTCAAGGCGTCCGGCCAGAAGCTCCAGCTCATGCTGCCTTGCAAGGAGCGTCCGCTCCATTGCCTGCCGGAGCCGGTCCTCCACAAGCAGTTCCTGCTTTGCATAAAGGAGGGCGTTCTGCATGTCGGCGGAGAGCTTCTCCGAAAGGCGCTCTAGATTTCCCCGCATGCGCTCCACCCGCGACTTTGGCGAGAGGGCAAGGAGCCGGTTCTGGCACAGGGAGAGATTTCCCCGTGCCCGGAGGATCTTTTCCTTCATTTTTGCGGTGAGACGGGTTTCATACCCGGACACGTCCTGCAGGTAGCGGGCAAGGTCAAAAACTGCCAGTTCCGCGCCTGCCGACGGGGTCGGGGCCCGCAGGTCCGCTACATAGTCGGTGATCACGGTGTCGGTCTCATGGCCCACCGCGCTGATGATGGGGGTT
>JBJEYC010000150.1:0-12628 GCA_051886435.1 Lachnospiraceae bacterium | reverse complement strand
TCCCGCTTCTGATCATCGGTACCACGGTCGGCGGTCTTGCCAGTATGCCGCTTGCTTACTACGGCGTTCTCTTTATTATGCGGATCTGCACTTACAACCAGATGGTGGGACTTGACCGGATGGATGCGAGTGCCGGCATCCTCTCCAACTTCAGTGCCAAGGTCGGCTCCGCCATGGGCTCCATGATCACGGGCGTTTTGCTGGCAGCATCGGGATATGTCACCAGTGACAGCGCAGCGGTGACCCAGCCCGGCAGCGTCATTATGATGATCCGGTTCATCATGGCCGGAATTCCGTTCATCGCACTTGCCATCGTTGCCATCTGTGTGAGACGGTTTGAGAAGCTTGAGATCACGATGATCCCGGCCTGGGAGGCAAAGCAGAAGGAAGCCGCTGCGAAGTAAGGTGCAAAAGGAGCGCTGGGAAGATGTCAGATCCAAAAGTGATGCAGGAAAAGAAGAAGGACTGCATCTTTGTCATGCGGCAGATCTGGCTGGGATTTCGCATCCCCGCCGTGCTCTTTGGCAGAGACAAAGCCATCCTGTATCAGACCTGCCGAATTGGCAGTGCGTGGCTTGCAAAACTGAAGGAATTCGTGGCGCGGGAGGACGATATTTCGTCCTCCCTTCCTGTCGTTCTGAAAGAAATGTCGGAGAACATCAGCGCTGTCCGGATTCGGGTTCCAGGCGTCGGAGATCTGGTGGCAGGTCCCATCGGGAGCACTTCGATGACCGCCCTGCAGCAGGCGCGGTGGCTCTCTGAGTACGGCGAAAAGGGAACGGAACTCGCGGAAAAGCTGCCAGTCCTCGGGATGCGGACCATGGCGAGCCTCTCCTTTCTCATAGGTTTTTCCCTGACAGGGATCCGTTTCTATGAAGAATCGCTATATGAGGTGTCTCGCTCTCGGAGCGATTCACCGGGCGTGGAGGACGAAAAGCTCTTCTGCAGCTATCAGATGCGCCAGATTCGGGAGGATCTTTGCCATGTGTCCTATGCAAGGGAGCAGGCATTTGTCCAGAGCATCCGGGAGGGAAAACCGGAGAACGAGGGAGACAAACCAGCACTGGAGGAGGAGCTCGGAGATTACGGCATCCTGTCCCTTGCGGGGGACAAGAAACAGTTCGAGTACCTCCTGGTATCCGGCATCACCATCATGACGAGGACAGCGATCCAGTCAGGGGTTCTGCCCCAAAAGGCCTACGAAGTGTCCGACCTCCTTCTGCAGCAGCTGTCCCTGTGCGATTCCATGCCCCAGATGTCGGAGGTCTTTGTGAAGGGAGAGCGGGTCTTTGGCAGGCTGGTGCAGGAGGGTCGGGAGCATCACACGGACCCGGTGGTGGAAAAGGCAAAGGACTACATCGGCCGATTCCTCCGCAGTCCCTTCACGATCAGCCAGATGGCGCATGATTTGAAGGTGAGCCGGGGGTATCTCTCCCAGCGGTTTAGGGAGAAGACCGGGATGACCCTGAATACCTACATTCGTCTGCAGCGGCTCGAGCGGGCGGCAAATCTGCTCTGCTACAGCACGGAGCCGGTGGGCAGCATCGCCGCCTATCTGCAGTTCGGCTCCCAGAGCCGGTTTGGAAGCTGGTTTCGAAAGGTCTATGGCATGACGCCGCTGGAATACCGCAGAACCCATCAGCCGGAAGGATTCCGGGAGGAGGATGACCTGAAATAAAGATGACAAATCGGATAAAACCGGGACAAGCCGGATAACGATCCCACCTCCGCTTTGGGTAACATGGCCGCATAAGCCAGGGGAAAGCAGTAAAAAAGCGGAGGAATTGGTATATGAAGAAGAGTCAGCGTACCTATCAGATGAAGATATTTGATCATAAGATCTTCGATTCCCGGATTCGATCTGCAAATACGGAGCGGTCCGAAAAGGTGATGGGATACTTTGTCGGCCCAATGCTGATGTACATGATGTACGTCACATTGGGAGGCTCGTATCTGACGCAGTTTTATACAGACGTGTTGGGGATTGGCGGTGTCTTCCTGACGATGATGCCCTTGTTCTCCAAAATCTTTGATGCGTTTACCAATGTCGTGATGGGGCGGATCATTGATAAGACGCGAACCAAACAGGGAAAGGCGCGCCCGTGGCTTTTGATTTCCGGTGTTGCCATCACCGTTACGGGAATTCTCCTGTACAGCGTTCCCAACGCCGGGTACTGGGTGCAGATTGTCTGGATCGTCATCAGCTACAATCTGTTTTTCGCGTTTGCGTTTACTGTATACAACATGAGCCATACGCTGATGGTTCCGCTCTCAACCCGCAATACCCGGCAGCGGGATGAACTTGCCCTGCTCAACACTATGGGAACATCCATGATTCCGGGCGCGCTGGCCGCTGTCATCATGCCTTATGTCATTGCGAAAATCGGTGTCGGTTCCGGTGCGCGCAGCAACTGGATGTCTGTGATGAGTATTGTGTCAATCCTGGCTATCCCTGCAGTCCTTGTTGAGTACTACTTCACGAAAGAGCGGCTGACAGAGGAGAGCATTGATGAAACAGGCAAGAACAGTATGGAGGTCGTCTCTTGGCTTGACCAGGCAAAGGCCTGTTGTAAAGACAAGTATTGGGTAAAGGTCATGGTAATTTGGGGGTTGTTCCAGATCATGACCTACTTGTCACAAAACGTAACCATCTATTTTTGCAACTGGGTTCTTGGTTCCTCCGTCACGCAGGGGGCAACCATTCAAATGCTGATCAACGTCATTGGCAAAATTCCGATGGGCCCGGGCATGCTTTTGCTGTGGCCGATTGTAAAACGCTTTGGGAAGAGAAGAGTGTTTCTGGTTGGTTTTCTGATTGCTGCTGTTGGAGATGTGATCGTTCTGTTTGGCGCAGCCAACCTGTCAATTGTATTGGTCGGCATGTTCATCAATTCCATTGGCTGCATTCCGACTTTTATCATGGCGGCGATCCTCGCAGAAGCTATGGATCATGTGGAATATGAATCCGGATTCCGGGTGGACGGCTTTACCGTGTCGGTCAATACGATTCTTGTGACCGTATCTGCCGGGCTTTCGCAGACAATCATTCTCGGCGGTATTAACAGACTCGGCTACATCCAGCCGACAAGCTCGGATTCTGTGATCAGTCAGCCGATGCCAATCAAATTGTTCTTCATCATCTGTTTTGCAGCAGTGCCGCTTGTCACCTTCCTGGTCGGTGCACTGCTGATAAGAGATTACCCTTTGGAAGCCATGGCACCGATGATGGCAAAAACAATCCAGGGCAGATATCAGGCCGCGGCCGAAGCCCGCGGCGAAAAATGGATCTCACCGGAAGAAAAAGCCGCGAGAGAGCAGGCAGAGATGGATCGCATTGCGGAGGAAAACCGCATCAAAGAGCTGAAGGAAAAATGCGAAAAGCATGGCTTGAACTTTGAGGAAGAAGAGGCAAAGTACCAGGATAAACTTGCCCGTTCGCAGGCAAAGAAAGAGGCGAAGCAGGCGGAAAAGGAAGCAAAAGTCAAAGCAAGAGAGGCGAAGCGGACGCAAGGGAAAAAATAGTGCAGACAAAAGAACGGCACGGACAAAAAGGAGCATAGAAATGACAACCTATACATTTGATCTGGAGAGAGCGGGGGAGGCGTTCCCCCACTACTGGGAGCTGTGCGTCGGCAGCTGCCATGCGGCGATGCTGCTGCGGGCTGATCTGCAGGAGCAGATCCGGCAGGCGCACCGGGATATCGGATTTCAGTATATTCGTTTTCATGGGCTTTTCGATGACGACATGAGCGTCGTCATCGAACCCATGATCCCCGGGATGGGAGAGGAGCAGATCTCATTTTTCAACATCGACCGGATTTTTGATTTCCTCGTCGGGATCGGGATGAAGCCGTTTGTCGAGATCGGCTTCATGCCGGAGGCCTACCGCTCCAGCGATGCGGTGGGTTTCCATTACAAGAACAACGTCTCCATGCCGGCCGATGATGCAAAGTGGAAGAAGCTGATCGATCTCTTCGCCCGGCATCTGGAGGAGCGGTACGGTGCCGAAGAGGTGCGCACCTGGTATTTTGAGGTCTGGAATGAGCCGAACCTGCGCTTTTTCTTTGACGGCACCATGGAGGACTACTGGCACCTCTACGAGATGACCGCAAGAAGTCTGAAGATGGTGGATGAAAAGCTCCGGGTCGGCGGACCCGCCACGTCCACCAACGGATGGATCCCGGAATTCCGCGCATTCTGCCGGGAACGCGGTGTTCCCTGCGATTTCATTACCACACACCAGTATCCCTCGGATGATCCCCTTTCGAAGATGGGGATGAACGGCCCTGGAAAGAAGGGGGAGATGTTCACCAGGGAGCAGATGGAACAACTGCGGGCGATGCCAAAGGAGGAGCTGGGGAAACTCCTGTCACAGTTCCTAAACCGTGAAAACAATAACCCCAGGGATATCCTGCAGCAGATGGCGAAAAAGGCCCGGGAGGAGGCGGGAAACCTTCCCCTAATCTATACCGAGTGGAACGTCGGCCACTTTGACACCTCCTATGCCGCCGCGGGCATCCTTATGACGCTCCAGTCATTGCAGGGACTGGTACAGGGATACTCCTACTGGTGCATCTCGGATCTGTTTGAGGAGAACGGCCTCCACGGGATTCCGTTTAACAATGAATTCGGCCTTGTGAATGTCTATGGCATCCCCAAGCCCGCCTACCGGGTCTTCGAGGCACTCCACAGGGCGGGGAATGTTCGCCTTCCCGCGGACCAGGTGTCATCACCTGCCCGCACCGCAGAGGTGCTTGCCCTCAAGAAAGAGGAGGAGACGACCTTCTTTGTATGGAACCATGACATTGAGGCAAGAGACGTCAAAGCGGAGGAAATCTGCCTGGAGCTCTCCGGACAGATCGGGGAGGTGTCGGCAGCCGCGATCGACGCTGCCCACACGAACCCCCTCCGCTGCTGGGAGGAGATGGGAAAGCCGCTCTATCCGGATGCGGAACAGCTGTTGGAAATCCGGGAGGCTTCCCGCCTTCTGTTTTCTCCCGTAACGGAGAAGAGCTTGGAGAATGACCCGCTCCCCGTCCGGATGATCGGGCAGGAGCACGGTCACTGCAGCATTGTCATCGAGTCAGAGCCCGAGTCCGCCTTTGTGCTTCGGGTGCGCACAAAGCGCAATGCCTGAATGAATTTTTCTGCATAGCTGGAAAACAAAGCAATAGATCAGGGTTGAGAAAGATCATCAAATCAGCAGCAAACTTGCAGATGCCCCGGTTGTCGCAGCGGGGATAGGAGGAATATTCTTGAACTGGGATCCGAGTCTTTTTGTTACCGATTACATCTGGACGCCGGACTGGACTGCGCAGGACGACCGGGCGGCCCGCATCGTCTGCTTCCGGCGGGCGCTTTCCCTTTCTGGGGGTGAGGCAGAGCGCGGGGGAAAATTCCGCATCACGGCGGATTCCCGCTACAAGCTCTATGTCAACGGCCGCTTCGTGCAGGAGGGACCGCAGAAGGCGCTGGACCTGCGGGAGTGGTATGTGGACGATGCGGACATCTCCGCCTTTCTCCGGGAGGGGGAAAATGTGCTCGCCGTGGAGGTCCTTCGCTATCCGCCTGCCAACTACTCCAGCGCGCAGCCGGTGAGCAACGACTCCCTGTACCGAACGGAGATCCCGTTTCTCTGCATCTCAGAGGAGACGGGAACAAACAAGCCACGGTTTCACACCAGGGCCGGCTGGAAGTGCCGGGTCAACCGCGGCATCCGCATCTTCGGGGAGGACGCCAGACCCGCCCCGATTCAGGCCCAGGAGGCGGTGCAGGACCAGGGGGCCTTTGCCGGCTGGAAAAAGGCAGGGTTTGATGACACTGGGTGGGACGACCCTGTCCCGAAGCTGACCTTTGACCTCCCCGCGGCGGACGCCCCGGGGTGCCTGATCCCGCGGACCATTCCGCCCATGCGACATGAGGACCGCCGGTTTACAGGCGTCGTCTGCCTGCGGGATCCGAAGGACCCGGACAGGCCGCTGCAGGCACCGGAAGAGGAGAACGCCTGGAACCGGATGCTTGCCGGCGGTGAGCCGGTCGCCATCCCCTCCAACACCACGCAGATCATCGAGATTTCTGCCGGGGCGGAGGAGTGCGGCTATCTTCTCTATGCCTTTGCCGGCGGGGGCGGAGCCCAGGTTGACACGCTCTGCTCAGAGGCCTATGCCTACCCGGTGGAGGGCAGCCCGGACAACCCGCTGCCGCCCCTGCCCCGCAAGGGGGATCGGACCGACTGGCATGGCGGCCGCCTCTATGGCAGCACCTCGACCTGTCTGGTATCCGGCTTTGGAAGCCCGGAGCGCCCGGAAGCGTATGAGCCCTTCTGGTTTCGGACCTTCCGGTTTCTGCGCCTTACCATCACCACGCAGGATGCACCGCTTCAGGTCCTCGCCCTCTCGTACCGGGAGACCGGGTACCCGCTGAACGTGCGGACCGCCTTCACCTCCTCCGACCCGACCCTGCCTCCCATCTGGGAGATCAGCGTGCGCACGCTCCGACGCTGCATGCATGAGACGTACTTCGACTGCCCGTTCTACGAACAGCTCCAGTACGCCATGGACTCCCGGAATGAGATCCTCTGCACCTATGCCCTGAGCGCTGACGACCGGCTGGCCAGACAGGCCATGGAGGCATTCCGCCTTTCCCAGCGGCCGGATGGCATGATTGGCGCCGCGGCCCCCGAGGTGAAGAGCAATCCGATCCCCTCCTTCGCGATCTACTACCTGCTCATGGTGTATGACCACATGATGTACTTCGGGGATCGGGAGCTGGTGCGAAGGAACCTGCCAGCGATCGACGGAATTCTGCACTTCTTTGACGTGCACCTTGCGCCGAACGGCCTGGTGAGACACGTCGGCGGCCCGCTCCTTCGGGACCGGTACTGGTCCTTCATCGACTGGAGCACCAAGTGGAACCGGTACAGCGGCGTGCCGAATGCCGTCGCGAAGGGGAGCGGCTCTCTCACGATGGAGAGCCTTCTGTACCTCTACGGGCTGCAGAAGGCCGCGGCGCTTGCCTCTTTTGTCGGGCGGGACGGCCTGGCAGCGGAGTACCAAAAGCGGGGCGAAGCGCTGAAGGCGGCCATTCAGAGAGAATGCTTCGGCACCTGGGAGGATGAAAAAAAGATCCCCCACCGCCTCGTGCAGGACGGCCCGGGTGTCCCGGATTACTCCGTCCACTGCCAGGTGTTTGCGATCCTGACCGGCACCGTGTCCGCAAAGGAAGGCAGGGAGATGCTTCTTGCCACAGTCGGGAACAAAGATCTTGCGCAGGCCTCGGTGAGCTTTATGTTCTACCTCTTCCGCGCCATGGAAATGGCCGGCTGCTATGACCTGACAAACCGGCAGTGGGATCTCTGGCGGCAGATGGTGCAGGATCACATGACCACCTGCGTTGAGAACGACACCGATGCGCGCAGCGACTGCCACGGGTGGTCGGCGCTTCTGTGCTATGAGATGCCGGCGGTGATCCTCGGGGTGAGGCCCGCGGCGCCCGGCTTTTCCAGGGTGCGGATTGCGCCGCAGATGGCCTGGCTGTCCCATGCCGCGGGGGATGTCATCACGCCGAAGGGAATGGTGCACGTTTCTTGGAGACGCACAAAGGAGGGCACCTGCAAGATCGAAAAGAGACTCCCGGAGGGGCTTACGGAAATCTGAATCAGAACCTGTATGACACCGCAAAGGCGAAGAAAGGTGGGAGCCTTTGCGGTGTCTTTTTGCATTATCCCAACAGGACGGAAAAGATTGTTGGTTGTCCGCTCCGGCATCTGCGGCTAAAATAGCCCCACCAATAAACATACAACTGTTTAAGTAATGACGTGACAACAGGCCAGGGTCTGCGCCTGGAAAGGAAGACAGCGATGGCAGAGAATGGAATGATGAAGTCGGCAATATTTCTCGGTAAGCAGTCCGTGGAGATCCGGGAGGTCCCGATCCCGGTCTGCGGCCCCAAAGATGTGCTGATCCGGAACCGGCGGAGCAGTGTCTGCGGCACGGATGCCGCCGTCTATCGGACCGGTCCGGACGGTAGCCACAGGATCACCGTGGGCGGCGAGTTCGGCCATGAGACGGTCTCCGAGGTCGCGGCCGTGGGGAGTGAGGTGAAGCCGGAAGACTTCCGGGTCGGGGAGCGGGTGTATCCCTATCCGCTCCTTGCCAGGAAGGATCCCTCCCGCGCCGGGACTCTGGGCGCCTTTTCTGAGTACATCCTGGTCCCGGATGCAGAGCCGGAGAGATCCCTCTACCGGGTGCCGGACAGCATCCCGGACGACGTCGCCTGCATGATCGAGCCCTTCACCGTGGGCACCCGGGCCGCCAGGCGGTCCCTTCCAAGGGAGGGGGAGAAAGCCATCGTCTTTGGCGCAGGCACCATCGGCATCGCCGCTGCGGTGGCCCTTCGCACCTTCGGCGTTGGAATGGTGGCGGTCTGCGACCTTTCGGAAAAGCGGCTTGCGATCGCAAAGGCCCTTGGCCTGGAGACCCTGCCGGCCAAGGAGGCAGCGCTCCTTCCCAGGGCAAAGGCCCTCTTTGGCACCGCACCATCCCTGTCCGGAGAGACCGCGGACGTCGACATTTTTCTGGATGCGGCGGGAGCAGATTCCGTATACCGCTTCTTTGCGGAGCACGGAAAGATTGAGAGCCGCTTTGTGGAGGTGGCCGTTGGGAACCGAAAGAGAGAGGTGGACTTTGTGGACCTCTCCTTTGCGCAGAAGAGCCTCGTCGGCTCCGGCGGATATGCGCCGGAGGATGTGCGGGATGTACTGAAAATTCAGGCATCCGGGAAGTGGAACCTATCCTCTCTCTGCACGCAGACCTATCCTCTGGACGAGCTTGCAGAGGCGCTCGAGACGGCGGGCAGGCCGGAGGAGTCGCTCAACGTTCAGATCACGTTTTGACAAAAATACCGGGCAACCCACATGGGTGCCCGGTATTTGCTTCGATATGGTTTTTCCTTCCCACTTACTTCCCGGCATCCTTTGCCTTTGGCGGGATGATGATCGCGAGGATCTTGTCTTCGTTGTATCTGGTCAGAACCAGGGCGCCGGCGATGCAGATGCCGGTCGCGATGATGGCTGCCAGACGGTAGCCAAAGCCCGTCTCCGGGTGGATCGTCGCAAGGGAAGTGAAGATCAGCATCGAGAGGGACTGGCCCAGCTTGAAGGCAAAGGTGCGGGCTGCGAAAAACATGCCCTCCCGCTTTTCCCCGGTGACGATCGCATCCGCCTGGGCGATATCCGCCACGATGGCCTGGGGCAGGATCCCCAGGATTGCCATCGGGAAGGCGGCGATGACGACAACGAGAACGCCCCACACGAGACCGCCGTGATCACCGACAAGGCCAAACGAGCCGGAGAGCGCGGTCACCAGGTAGGCCAGAGAGAGACCGAAGAATCCGCAAAGAACCAGACGCTTCTTGTTGAACTTATGCGCCAGCGCGTTCACCAGGGGATAGCAGCAGAAGGAGAGGAGTGTCATCGCCACGTAGAGCAGGGCGTTCCAGGTCTCCGGGAGCTTCATCAGCGAGGTGATAAAGTACGGAAGTCCCGTCTGGAAGATTGTCAGTGCCACAAAGTAGAGCACATCCGAGCCCACGAAGGTGCGGAAGGCACGGTTCTGGAAGGTCTTCCCCAGGGAGTGGAAGGCATCTTCCTCGGAGGGCTTCACATCGATGTAGTCCGTCTCCTTAATGGTGAAGCAGGGGACCAGAAGCGCCACAAGACCCAGAATCGAGAGAGCGATGAAGGTCACGCGGATGGCAACGATTCGGCTGCCGAAGACCGGCGTCAGGGCGTCCCAGATGTTGGAGGCGAGGTATCCAATGGCAGAGCCGAGAAGGAAGGTCACCGAGATATAGGTGGAAATCGAAATTCTGGTGTCCTGGGTGGTGCCAAGTTCTGAGATCAGGGCGTTGTAAGGCGTGCAGTAGGTCGTCATGAAGAGGTAGAACAAAAGCAGCATGATGACCAGCCAGGCTACATTAATGCCTGAGATCCCATTCACAGGTGCCCAGTAGACGAGAACCGTCACCACAGCAAAGGGCACGGCGATCCTGCGCATGAACGGAATCCGGCGTCCCTTCGGATTTTTGGAGCGGTCGGAGAGATTCGCGATCAAAGGGTCTGTCACCGCGTCGAAGATCCGACCTGCCGCGGTGATGGCACCGATGATGGTAAAGGCGCCGAAGATCACCAGTCCCTGGGGGATGAACAGCGTCTGTCCCTTCGCGATGGATTCCTGGTTGGGCAGGTAGAAGTAGACCAGCCAGTTTGTGATCAGGGCTGACAGCAGCGACCAGCCGAACTGCCCGATGGCAAAGCACCACATCTTCCCCTTAGTCAGTGTTTTCATTTGCTTTTATTATCCCCCTTTCGGTTTTCCCCTTGGTTTGCCGGCACCGGATCCTTCAGGATCCCCTGCACCATGATACTGGTGAGCTCTGACAGCCCGTCCATGTAGGAGAGCTGCGCCTCGTTGAGTACATCGGTAGTCAGGAAGGTCTCGATGCCGGAGGAGAGGATCGTGCGGAACACCGGGACGCTGAAGGACCGGATGGTTCCCTCCTCCTGGCCCTTCCGGATGAGATCCAGTGTGGGCTCCCAGTCGCTTTCCAAATGCCGCGCAACCTTCTCATACAGCTTCGGGTACCGGATCTTGGCAAGATACAGGTTTCGGAAGTCCATCCTCTGGAGATTCGTCGGCATGACGCCGAGAATCTTCTGAATCTTCTCCAGCGTGGTGAGAGACGTATCCTTCACCACCGCATCTTCTGCCTGCTTGATCGAGGCAAAGCAGTAGTCCACCACCTCCGAGAGCAGAGCCTCCTTGTCGGCAAAGAGCACGTAGAGCGTTTTTTTGCTCATGTGTGCCTGCCTTGCCACGTCGTCCATGGTGAATCGGATGCCCTTTTCCCCGAAGACGGTGAGCGAGGCCTCCAGAACCTGCCTTGTTGCGCTTGCGGTATCCATCCCTTCCTCCAGTCCCCGTGCGAACCAATGCCAAACTGACAGGAAACGAAGCACACGGAAAACAGTTTCCTGTCAGGAATCATCATACCCCGGAAACTCCCGCCAGACAATGAGTTTCCCGCAGTCAAACTGCATGAACTTTCCGGCAAAAACTGTGCACCCTGCTGTCTGTGCAGCCGCCTTTGCGAAAACGTGGGCAGGGAGCTTTATATATGAAAAAATTCAGCGCTGCACGCCTAAGAAAATTAGGGAAAAACAGGAAATTCCGAAGAATTCGCGGCTACACTTTTTTGCGGTAAAGTGTTATATAATGAAACTGTTGTGGAAAAATCTTAAGGAGGTACGGGAATCATGGAAATCTTCAGTTACTGCGTTCCGACGCGGGTGGTATTCGGAAGGGGCGCACTTGGGGAGCTGCATACGCTCCCGGCACTTGGGAAAAAGGCGCTTCTGGTCACCAGCGGCGGTTCGTCCTACATTAAGAACGGTTCCTTTGACAAGCTGAAGAAGGAGCTGGAGACCCTTGGAGTGGATTATGTCCATTTCAACCACATCGCGGCGAACCCGGAGGTCACTGCAGTGGAAGAGGGCGCAAAGGTTGGCCGCAGTGAGGGCTGCGATTTCGTCATCGCGCTGGGCGGCGGCTCCGTCATGGATGCGTCCAAGGCCATGGCCATGCTGATCCCCCAGCCTACGGATAATCTCTGGGACTTTGCAAACTCCCCGGCAGGCGGAAAGAAGATGCCCACCGAAAAGGCACTTCCCTGGATTGCCATCACCACTTCCGCCGGCACAGGCTCCGAGGTTGATGCAACCAGCGTCATCTCCAACCCGGCTGTGTATGAGAAGATCGGCGTCTCCGGCTGCCCGTTCGCGACCTATGCGATTGTGGATCCGGAACTGATGAAGACGGTTCCGCCGAAGTTCACGGCATACCAGGGCTTTGACGCCCTGTTCCACTCCCTCGAGGGCTACATCGGCTGCAAGCACAACCTGATGAGCGACCTGGTCGAGCGGACTGCTATCGAGAACATCGGCAAGTATCTGCCCCGCGCCGTGAAGGATGGAAGCGACATGGAGGCCAGAGAGAAGGTGGCCTTCGCCAATACGCTCTCCGGTTATTCCATGGTGTACAGCTCCTGCAACTCAGAGCACGCAATGGAGCACGCAATGAGTGCTTACCATACGCAGCTCACCCATGGCGCAGGCCTGATCATGATCTCTCTGGAGTACTATCGCTTCTGGATCAACAAGCATGTCTGTGATGACCGCTTTGTGGATCTGGCCCGGTTCCTGGGAAAGACCGATGCCAACAAGCCCGAGGATTTCCTCGATGCCCTGGCACAGCTGCAGAAGGACTGCGGCGTGGATGACCTGAAGATGTCCGATTTCGGCATCAAGAAGGAAGATGCACTGACGCTGGCAAAGAATTCCCGCGCTACGATGGGCCGCCTGTATGTGGCAGATCCGGCTCCGACTACCGATGAGGAAATTGCTGGCATCTTTGAGCGGGCTTTCCGCTGAAGCAATCTCAGCTGACATTGATGCCAGAGGGCCCCGCTGTCTTCCATTCCGGGAGACAGGGAGCCCTTTTTGTATCTGAAACAGTGCAGAAAAGCGCATTGTGGTTCCCGTTTTCGTGGGGTACAATAGCGCCGAAACGAG
>JBJEYC010000149.1:0-12648 GCA_051886435.1 Lachnospiraceae bacterium | reverse complement strand
GAATTCCCACAGCTCTACCGGCATGTGGACAAGGTTGAGCACGATATTGGTCGGGAGATTACTCGCGTGAAGGCCCCTCATGACTTTGAATACTACTTTGCAGAGGTCAAGGTCAAGCGCAAGGAAAACACGGCCTACGCCAGAAAATATGGGCTGGAACGTGATGGGTACGGCTGGGCTGGTCCGAAAATGCGGTGGTGTACAGAAGAGCTGAAGACCCTGCCAAGAGAAAGATTTCTCCGCTCCCTCCGTGAGCAATATGATGTCATAGAGTATGTAGGCCTTGCTGCTGATGAAGGATACAGAATGGAACGGAAATGTAATCAGCGCAAGAGCTGTCAACACCCACTCATCGATTGGGGAATGACGGAAGCCGACTGCCTTCGATACTGCAGGGAACGCGGATATAATTGGGAGGGCCTATATGACAAGATGGATCGGGTATCCTGCTGGTGTTGCCCACTCCAGTCATTGAAAGAGCTGCGGGTCCTCTACCGGGAGTTCCCGGAGCAATGGGAGCAGTTGAAACGCTGGGATTCCATGACGTGGCGGCCTTTCCGAGCAGATTACTCCGTTGCACAGCTTGAGAAACGCTTTGATTTTGAAGAGGAATGGCAAAACGCCGGGAAGCCTCTCAGAACCAAGGCGTTTTTTACTGCCCTGAAGGAACATCTGAATGCTAATTCTGGCAGCGACGAGCAGGTTGAACCTTGCAAAAAGGGAGCGAACTGACTATCAATCGTCCATTTCGCTCCCGCCAGTTTTGATTTTTCCGTGTATTTCTTCGAACTCGTCCACTCGGCGCTTAATAAGCTGCTCGATTTCTTTATTCTTTGTCCGTCCTTCGTATTCGGCGATAAAACCGAGTTTATCCAACAATAGTTGAGGGATTCTGAGGGTATATCGCGGCAAATTGTCCTTCATAGCATCGGCACTCCCTTGACGCAAGATTGACTAAATTATATCGTCAGACTATAATCTTGCGTAGAAATGGCGAAACTATGACGCAGTAGTGACGCAATCTTTTTGGAGGGGTGATTGGTGTGAAGGTAGCGGTAGTGGGTTCCAGAAATCTGCGAGTAGATGACCTTGGAAAATATCTGCCGGATGGCGTAACGGAAATCGTCAGTGGTGGAGCAAGAGGCGTGGACACCAGCGCAAGAGAGTATGCCCTTGCCCACGACATTAAACTGACGGAATTTTTGCCGGAATACGATCAATACGGACGTAGCGCCCCGCTTCGTCGCAATACAACCATCATTGAATATGCCGACCTCGTCCTCGCGTTTTGGGACGGAAGCTCGCGTGGGACAAAGTACGTTATAGACAACTGCAAGCGGCTCGGCATACCCGTCAAGGTGTTTGTTCCACAACAGGAGTGATTTGGGACGTCTGTTGGAGAAACTCAAGGCAATCCTGTAATATGCACAATGCCTTTGGTCGGCGCTTGTGTAAAAGGTAGAATGTCAGAACAGGCTTGAAATATGCGGTCTTTTCGAGAGAAATGACTTGCTATTTCAGGCCTTTAGAGTGATTAATACACTACCCGAAGGAAACTGGCCTACGGGAACACAAACGCTAAAACGGAGGTACATTACCATGATGAACATCAAACTCGCAACCGAAAACAGAAAGGCTGTCGCCCAGCGACTGGCCGAGATCATTGGCGGGACTTCCCGTTACACCAAGATGCCCAGATGCGCCTACGAGGTCGGACCCTACTTCATCGAGAAGGACGGCACGGTCACGGTTCCTGAAGATGCTGACCTGCAGCCATTCCTGACGCTGGCTGAGGAAGGCCTGCTGGAGCCCTTCGAAATCGAGGCCGAGGTACCGGCACAGGAGGCCGACACGGCGGGCACGGAGGCGCAGGACGCCGTATCCGTGCCCACCACCGAGAATACGGAGGCAGCCGAGGAAGAAACCGGCGGTGCCGAGGATGGCCTGACAATCAGCATGCCGATGGACGGCTTCAACCCAGACAGTCTCGACCGCCTGCAGAAGCTGGTGGACAGCAAGGCAAGTCTGATCATGAAGGCTGTGGATGCGGCGCGCCTGACGATCCGCACGACGGACAGCAAGGTCGAGTTCCCTTGGTGGGACCGCAGGCCAGAGCCGGAAGAGACACAGGCCTACATGAGCCTGATTGCAGCTCTCAGCCAGATGGCCAAGGAGGCCACGCGGGTCACCGCCACTGAAACCGAGGTAGAAAGCGAAAAGTACGCCTTTCGCTGCTTCCTCCTGCGGCTGGGCTTCATCGGCGCGGAATACAAGGCTGAGCGGAAAATCCTGCTGAAGAACCTCTCTGGCAGCGCAGCCTTCCCCAATCAGGAAAAAGCCGATGCCTTCAGCGCGGCGCAGAAGGAAAAACGCGAAGCCGCCAAGGCGGCCACCATGGAGGGACCTACCAGCACCGCAGACGGCGGCGAGGGCTGCGGGGAGGTGACGGCATGAACTTCCCATCGAGAGAAACGGTCGAACGGCTCCGCCGGGAATACCCTGCGGGGACCCGTGTGGAGCTTGTCCTCATGGACGACTGCCAAGCCCCGCCTGTCGGAACACACGGAACCGTCCTTGGCGTGGACGATACGGGCAGCCTTCTGATGAAGTGGGACAACGGGAGCGGGCTGAACGTGGTCTGCGGCGAGGACATCGTGAAAAAGCTGGATTCTGTCACCACCCTCTATTCCAAGCTGGTTTCCAGCGAAAAAATCTGCCAGGACGGCGTGTCGTAACCGCCATAACATACACAAGACCGGCCTCGAAAGATTGTGTAGTATATACTCAGAATTGACTTGCTATATCCTCCATTTAGAGCGAATATGTCACTACCGAAAGGGAAAACACACCAAAACGAAAACGGAGGATACCACCATGACAGAGAAAACAGCACGCCAGATTGAGAGCCTTAAGAACCAGACCATCGGGGTTGAGATCGAGATGAACAGCATCACGAGGGAAAAGGCAGCGCAGATTGCCGCCGACTTCTTCGGAACGGGCAGAAGCCAGAACACGGCGAGCCGCAACGGATACAGCACCTGGTCGGCTTGGGACGGCGACGGGCGCGAGTGGAAATTCCAGAAGGACGTTTCCATTGCGGGACCGGACAGCGAAAAGTGCGAACTGGTGACGCCCATCCTCCACTACGAGGACATCGAAACCCTGCAGGAGCTTGTCCGCCAGCTCCGCCACGCAGGCGCGAAGAGCGATGCCAGCCGGGGATGCGGGGTACACATCCACATTGGGGCAAACGGACACACAGCGCAGACGCTGCGCAACCTGGCAAACATCATGGCAAGCCACGAGAGTTTGATTGCCGAGGCGCTTAACCTCGACCACCGCCGCATGAGCCGCTACTGCCGGACGGTTGACCCCAGGTTCCTGGAGCAGGTCAACAAGAAGAAGCCCACCACGATGACGCAGCTTGCTGACATCTGGTACACCAGCCACGGCGCGAACTACGGACGCGACCAACACTATAACGACAGCCGCTACCATATGCTTAACTACCACGCGACCTTCACCAAAGGCACGGTCGAGTTCCGGCTCTTCCAGTTCGATGCGCCGACCGCCGACCGCCGGGGCGGGCTTCATGCGGGACAGCTTAAGAGCTATATCCAGCTTTGCCTCGCACTCAGCCAGATGGCAAAGGAAGTCAAGACGGCAAGCCCCAAGCCCCAGCAGAACGAGAATCCGAAATATGCGATGCGGACCTGGCTCCTGCGGCTGGGATTCATCGGAGATGAGTTTGCGACCGCAAGGGACATCCTTACCAGACGCTTAAGCGGAGACGCCGCCTTCCGCAACGGCAGAGCCGCTTGAAGGACCCGCAGGAGGTAGCCTCCTGCCACCTTACCCCGACCGCGAAAGCGGTCTTAAGGTGGTAGAAGGGTATCCCCTTCGGAAAGGACGGATTCAGAATGAAAAAACAATACTACATCGCCTATGGCAGCAACCTCAACGTGGAGCAGATGGCCCTCCGCTGTCCGCGCGCTACCATCCTTGGAACGGCGGAGCTTAAGGGCTGGGAGCTTCTATTTAAGGGAAGCAAGACCGGCGCCTATCTCACCATCGAGGAGCGTGACGGCGGCTTGGTTCCCGTCGTGATCTGGGAGGTGACGGAATCGGACGAGGCCGCGCTGGACCGATACGAGGGCTTCCCGTCCTTCTACTACAAGAAGGAGTTGCGGCTCCAGTATAAGGACATCCGAACGGGCGGGCGCAGGACGGTGGACGCTTTCGCCTACATCATGTACGAGAACAGGCCCATCGGCATCCCGTCCGATTTCTACATGAGAACCTGCCTTGAAGGATACGACGCCTTCTTCTTCGACAGAAAAGTGCTGGCAGCGGCTTATGATAAATGCAGGGAGGCGGTCGAAAATGAAGGATAATGTAAGACAGATCAGGGTGTGTCCGCTGTGCGGCAGGTCTTATGGGGAAGCCCCGGCACTCTCCCGCACAGACAACGAGACGCTCATCTGCCCGGACTGCGGTACGCGGCAGGCTCTGGAGAGCATCGGCATCGATGCGGAGGAACGGGAGAAAATCATCTCCATCATCCACCAGTCATACCGCCCGTAAGATACACAATTGCCAGCCAGAATCTTTGTGTAGATTATGGCGGTAGACAGCGCATAATTAACTTGCTATATCTCCGATTTAGAGCGAATATGTCACTACCGAAAGGGAAAACACACTAAACGGAGGGCAAGAATATGGAAAAGGCGCAGGTTGGAATGAAGGTCAAGGCTTACACGGGACGCTGCGTTGGAATACTGATCCAGAGCACGACCTGGGAGGGCGAGATCATCAAGGTCAACAAGAAGAGCATCCGGGTTCGCCTGACCGAAAGCACCAGCAGGTTCGGCAGCAGGACCACCAGCCATTGGGAGGATCTCAACACCGAGAAGACCTTCCGCTTTGTGAAGACGTTGAGCAGTGGCAAGGACTGGTACAAGAGCGAGGGCGGCCTTTACGGCGGCATCGAGATTGGCTGAAAAGCAGGAAACAGAAACCGAGAAGGAGCGGAGCCGACAGGCTCTGTTCCTCGTATATGACGAAGGTCGCACCAGGAATGGCGGCGGCTATTTTTTATGCCATCAGGGAGGTGTTGACGCGCATGGCAATAAGAAAACTGAAGAAATACAAGCCTACGAAGTTCAAGGCGAAGGACTCCCACTATGACAAGGATGCCGCCGATTATGCGGTCATGTTCATCGAGTCCCTCTGCCATACCAAAGGCACATGGGCGGGAAAGCCCTTTGAACTGATCGACTGGCAGGAGCAGATCATCCGCGACCTGTTCGGCATACTGAAGCCTAACGGGTACCGGCAGTTCAACACGGCTTATGTGGAGATACCGAAGAAAATGGGAAAAAGCGAACTGGCCGCTGCGGTGGCGCTGCTGCTTACCTGCGGCGATGGAGAGGAACGCGCCGAGGTGTACGGCTGCGCTGCTGACCGCCAGCAGGCCGCCATCGTATTCGACGTAGCCGCCGACATGGTGCGGATGTGTCCGGCGCTCTCACGGCGCGTGAAGATCCTCGCTTCCCAGAAGCGGATCATCTACAAGCCCACCAACAGCTTCTACCAGGTGCTGTCGGCGGAGGCCTACTCGAAGCATGGCTTCAACATCCACGGCGTCGTGTTCGACGAGCTGCACACACAGCCCAACCGAAAGCTCTTTGATGTCATGACCAAGGGCTCCGGCGATGCCCGCATGCAGCCGCTGTACTTCCTGATCACCACCGCCGGAACCGACACCCACTCCATCTGCTATGAGACACACCAGAAGGCCAAGGACATCCTCGAAGGCCGGAAGATCGATCCGACCTTCTACCCGGTGATCTACGGCGCAGATGAGTCCGAGGACTGGACCGACCCGAAGGTTTGGAGGAAAGCCAACCCATCACTGGGCATCACGGTCGGGATCGACAAGGTGAAGGCCGCCTGCGAGTCGGCGCGGCAGAATCCCGGCGAGGAGAATGCCTTCCGGCAGCTACGGCTGAACCAGTGGGTCAAGCAGGCTGTTCGCTGGATGCCGATGGAAAAATGGGACGCCTGCGCCTTCGCGGTGAATGAAGGTGATCTGGAGGGTCGGGTCTGCTATGGCGGACTCGACCTCTCATCTACCACCGACATCACGGCGTTCGTGCTCGTGTTCCCACCCACCGACGAGGACGACCGGTATGTGGTCCTCCCGTACTTCTGGATTCCGGAGGATTCGATGGACCTGCGCGTCCGGCGCGATCATGTTCCCTATGAGGTCTGGGAGCGCCAAGGGTACCTGATGACCACCGAAGGCAACGTGATCCATTACGGCTATATCGAAAAGTTCATCGAGCGTCTGGGCGAAAAGTTCAACATACGGGAGATCGCCTTCGACCGCTGGGGCGCGATCCAGATGGTCCAGAACTTGGAGTGCATGGGCTTTACCGTCGTGCCCTTCGGTCAGGGCTTCAAGGATATGTCTCCGCCGACAAAGGAGCTCATGAAGCTGGTGCTGGAAAAACGGATCGCCCACGGCGGGCATCCGGTCCTGCGCTGGATGATGGACAACATTTATATCCGAACGGACCCTGCTGGCAACATCAAAGCCGACAAGGAACGCTCCACCGAGAAGATCGACGGCGCGGTCGCCACCATCATGGCGCTGGACCGGGCGATCCGCTGCGGCAATGTATCCACTGCCTCTGTTTATGATGACAGAGGCATTTTGTTTATCTGAAAGGATGGTGACGAATATGGGAATTTTGAGTGGCCTGTTCCATTCCCGCGATAAGCCTACCAACGCGACCTCCGGCAGCAGCTACCGCTTCTTCCTTGGCGGCAGCACCTCTGGCAAGACCGTGACAGAGCGCTCCGCCATGCAGATGACCGCCGTATACTCGTGCGTCAGGATTCTGGCGGAGGCCATCGCTGGGCTTCCACTTCATCTGTACACCTATAAGGAGGACGGCGGCAAGGAAAAAGCCATCGGGCATCCGCTGTATCTGCTGTTGCACGACGAGCCGAATCCGGAGATGAGCTCCTTCGTCTTCCGGGAAACACTCATGACGCACCTGCTCCTGTGGGGAAACGCCTACGCGCAGATCATCCGCAACGGCAAGGGCGAGGTCGTGGCACTCTACCCGCTCATGCCCAACCGCATGACGGTGGACCGGGATTCTTCCGGGCAGCTCTTCTACAGCTACCAGATGAACAATTCCGACGCGCCGACCATGAAGGCAGGAACTGTGATCCTGAAGCCTTCAGACGTGCTGCACATCCCCGGCCTCGGCTTTGACGGGCTCGTCGGCTATAGCCCGATTGCAATGGCGAAAAACGCTATCGGGCTTGCTATCGCCACTGAGGAATACGGTGCGAAGTTCTTCGCAAACGGCGCGACACCGGGCGGCCTGCTGGAATACCCCGGCACCGTGAAGGACCCGGACCGCGTGCGCGAGAGCTGGAACAAGGGCTTCTCCGGCAGCCAGAATGCCGGGAAGGTCGCCATTTTGGAGGAAGGCATGAAATACACGCCGATCTCCATCGCGCCGGAGCAGGCACAGTTCTTAGAGACGCGCAAGTTCCAAATCAATGAAATCGCTCGAATTTTCCGGGTGCCGCCCCACATGGTCGGCGATCTGGAGAAGTCGAGCTTTTCTAATATTGAGCAGCAGTCGCTGGAGTTTGTGAAGTACACGCTGGACCCGTGGGTGGTGCGCTGGGAACAATCCCTATCCCGTGCCCTTTTCACGCCGGAAGAAAAGAAACAGTACTTCTTCAAATTCAATGTGGAAGGTCTGCTGCGCGGCGATTATCAGAGCCGCATGAACGGTTACGCCACCGCGAGGCAGAACGGCTGGATGTCCGCCAACGACATCCGGGAGCTGGAAAACCTCGACCGCATCCCTGCGGAGGAAGGCGGCGATTTGTACCTCATCAATGGCAATATGCTCCCGCTCGTCCACGCCGGAGCTTTTGCAGATATCGATTCGGGAAAGGAGGAATCGAAACCCGATGAACAATCCGAAGAAGTTTTGGAAGTGGAGAAATCAGGCCGACGGAGAACCGGAAGCAAGGGTTCTTGAGCTGTACGGCACCATCGCTTCCGAGAGCTGGTTTGACGATGACGTCACACCGCAGATGTTCAAGGATGAGCTGTTCTCCGGCGAGGGCGACGTGGTCATCTATCTGAACAGCCCCGGCGGCGACTGCATCGCAGCCAGCCAGATCTACACGATGCTCATGGATTATACCGGCAACGTCACCATCAAGATCGACGGCATTGCGGCCTCTGCTGCGTCCGTCATTGCGATGGCGGGCACATCCGTCCTGATGGCTCCCACGAGCCTCATGATGATCCATAATCCCATGACCTCAGCCTTTGGCAGCAAGGTCGAGATGGAAAAGGCCATCGAAATGCTGGAGGAGGTCAAGGAGAGCATCGTCAACGCCTACGAGCTCCGGACCGGGCTGTCCCGCTCACGGATCTCGCACCTCATGGATAGTGAGACATGGATGAACGCGAAACGGGCCATCGAGCTCGGCTTTGCGGACGGCATGCTCACGGACGAGAAGGTCACGGCAGAAATGTCCGCCTTCGAGTTTTCAGGCCGGGCCGTAGAAGCTGCGCTGATCAACAAGATCACCGCCAAGGCCAAGAAGAATACCCAGGCAGATAAGCAGGAGCTGCAGCCGGAGCCCCAAGCGGCCCCGCAGCAGGAACCCGCACCCAAACATGGCCGTTCCGTCGCTGAGCTGATGGAGCGGCTCAATCTTTTGAAGAACTGAGGAGGATCAATACCATGACTATTATCGAACTTCGCAACAAGCGTGCCCAGAAGCTGGCGGCTGCCAAGGCTTTCCTTGAGGCTAAGCGCAACGCTGACGGCTTCCTGTCCGAGGAGGACGATGCCGTTTACACCGGCATGGAAAACGACATCACCAACCTCGGCAAGGAGATCAGCCGTATGGAGCGTCTGGAGACGATGGATGCTGAGCTGTCCCGTCCGGTGAACACCCCCATCACAGAGAAGCCTGCGGCTACCAAGCCGATGGATACCAAGACCGGCCGTGCCTCCGACGCCTATAAAAAGGCGTTCTGGAACGTCACCCGCCATAAGGACTCCATGACTCCGGAGATGAAGAATGCTCTGCAGGAAGGCGTGGATTCTGAGGGTGGCTACCTCGTCCCTGACGAGTTCGAGCGCACCCTGGTGCAGGGCCTGAACGCTGCCACCGTGATCCGCGCCAACGCGCATGTCATCACGACCTCCAGCGGCCTGCACAAGATCCCCGTCGTCGCCTCTCACGGCTCCGCCGCGTGGATCGATGAGGAAGGTGCCTATACCGAAAGCGATGACGTCTTCGGTCAGGTACAGCTGGATGCTCACAAGGTTGGCACCATCATCAAGGTCTCCGAGGAGCTCCTGAACGACGCCGCCTTTGATCTGGAAGGTTACATCTCTTCTGAATTTGCCCGCCGAATCGGTGACAAGGAGGAAGAGGCCTTCCTGAATGGCAACGGCTCCTCCAAGCCCACCGGCATCCTTAATGCCACAGGTGGCGGTGAGGTCGGCGTTACCGCTGCAAGCGCAACTGCCATCACCGCTGATGAGCTGATCGACCTGTACTTCAGCCTCAAGGCTCCGTACCGCAAGAACGCCGTCTGGGTGCTGAATGATACGACCGTCAAGCTCATCCGCAAGCTGAAGGACAGCAGCGGCCAGTACCTGTGGCAGCCCGCCCTCCGCGACGGCGATGTGCCCACGATCCTCGGCAGGCCCTACTTCACTTCCGCATATATGCCGGAAGCTGCTGCCGGTGCCAAGACCGTCATCTTCGGTGACCTGAACTACTACTGGATCGGCGACCGTCAGGGCATCACCTTCAAGCGCTTGAACGAGCTGTTCGCCGGTAACGGTCAGGTCGGCTTCCTTGCCTCCAAGCGTCTGGACGGAAAGACTGTCCTGCCGGAGGCCATCAAGGTTCTGCAGCAGAAAAGCACTGCCGCTTCCGGCAACTGATGACAGGAAGGAGGCTGCTGCATGGCACTGATTTCGCTTGATGAAGCCAAGCTGTACCTTCGGGTGGATTCTGCGGATGAGGACGCTGTGATCAGCAGCCTTCTCTCCGCATCCTGCAATCTCTGCGCGGATGTCGCACGGCTGACTGCTGACCAGTGGGCCGACATTGATTCCGACAAGGTCCGCTCCACACGCTATACCGATGCGGAGCTCCGCCACGTCCGGGAGACCATGAAGGTCGCCATCCTCTATGCGCTCGGCTATTTGTTTGAGCACCGGGAGGACGCCGACCACCATGATCTGACCCTGACGCTGCGGTCGCTCCTCTTCGGCATCCGGGAAGGAGTGATCTCATGAACATCTCTGGACTCCGGGTGCGGATTACCATCCAGAAGAATGAGACTGTGGTGGATAAGTACGGAAACCATAAATCCACGTGGACTGACTTCTTCACCTGCTGGGCATCCGCCGTCACCAGCGGCCTCTCGGCCAGCGAAAAAGAATCCGCCGGTCACACCACAGAAGCGAACAAGCTGGACATCACCGTCCGTTATTCCACGGAGACAGCGGCGATTAATTCCAAACAGTACCGCGTTCTTCTGGCAGACCGCATCTACAACATTCTGGGCATCGATGAAATGGGCTTCAAGCACAACAGCCGGAAGCTCCACACCCAGCTCACCGAGAGGTAACCGCCATGTCGAACCGAAAAGTTAAGATTGACGATCTGACCGACGCTGTGATGGAGAGCCTGATAGAATACAACGATCTGGCCGCCGACACCGTGAAAAAGGCGGTGAAGGCCGCTGGAACAACCGTCCGGAACGAAATCCGGCAGAATGCCCCAGAGCAGACTGGACGCTATGCCAAGTCGTGGACCAGCAAGACCACGGCGGAGTCCGCTACCTCCATGCAGGTGACGGTGTACTCGCCATCCCGGTATATGCTGGCCCACCTCTTAGAGCACGGCCATGCCAAACGCGGCGGTGGCCGGGTCCGGGCGATCCCGCATATCGCACCGGCGGAGGAAGTTGGCGCGGAGCAACTGGAGCAGGACATCCTGCGCGGCCTGAAGGAGTAAGCCATGACACACTATAAACTGATGGAGATGCTGGAAGAGACCGCTCTTCCCATCGCTTATGACCACTTTGCGGAGGGTGAATCGCCCGATCCGCCCTTTATCTGCTTTCTGTATCCTGGCTCGGATAACTTTGCCGCTGACGGCAGGGTCTATCTGAAGATCTCCGAGGTGCATGTGGAACTGTACACCGACGAGAAGAATCCGGAGCTTGAAGCAACGCTCGAAGCTGTGCTGGACAGGCACGGCATTTTTTATGAGAAAACCGAAACCTGGATTGAGAGCGAACGGCTCTACGAAGTCCTGTATTACTTTGAAATGGAGGTTTGACCGCTATGAGCAATAAAGTCAAATATAATCTGAAAAACGTCCATGCCGCCAAGCTGACGGAATCCGTGGTGGACGGGGTGACTTCCTTCTCTTACGACACCCCCAAGGCCATCCCCGGTGCGGTCAGCATCAGCCTGGACGCGGAGGGTGATTCCTCTCCCTTCTATGCGGACGGCATCGTGTATTTCCGCACCAGTTCCAACAACGGCTACAGCGGTGATCTGGAAATGGCCCTCATCCCGGAGTGGTTCCGTACCGAAATCCTGCGGGAAAAGCTGGACTCCAAGGGGGTTCTGGTGGAAAAATCCGACGTCACCGAGACGGAGAAGTTCGCCCTGCTCTTTGAGTTCGATGGTGATGCGAAGGCCATCCGCCATGTGCTGTATAACTGCAGCGCGTCCCGTCCTTCCATCGAGTCCAAGACCAAGGAGGACACCATCGAGCCGGGTACTGAGACCCTGTCCCTGACCGCCGATCCCCGCAGCGATGGGCTGGTCAAGAGCCGCACCGGCGATACCACTGACAAAGCCACCTATGATGGCTGGTACAAGACCGTGTATATCCCGGACGAAACGGAGGGTTAATCTATGCTGGAGAAAACGATCACAGTCGGTGATAAACAGGTGAAGTTCCGTTCCTCGGCAACGATTCCCCGCCTGTACCGCATCAAGTTCAAGAGAGACATTTTCAAGGACCTGTCCCGTTTGGAATCTTCCTACTCGAAGAAGAAAAACGAGGATGGGTCCTTCGCCATTGAGGATCTGGAGATCTTCGAGAACGTGGCCTACATCATGGCCTACCATGCCGACCACAGCATCCCGGACAACATTGATGACTGGCTCGACCAGTTTGAGATGTTCTCCATCTACGAAATCCTGCCGGAGATTCTGGAACTGTGGGGTTCCAATCTGGTGACCGATGTGGCTTCTAAAAAAAACTCCAGCGCAGCAGCCGTGAAATGACCACGGCTCTGTTCCTCCTGCGATGCACCGAGATCGGCATTTCCATCACCGACCTTGATCTTCTCACCATTGGGCTTGTGATGGATATGTGGACGGAGAAAGGCAACGATAGCGTGACCTACGACAAGGTCGCATCGCAGGAGGATTTTGACCGGTTTTGATGGTAGAAGTGTTCACACTCTTGTGCTATAATTATTTTGATAAATCGGAATTTGTGGAGGTTTTTATGGGAATATTTAATTTTAGAAAGAAGATGGAAAAGCAG
>JBJEYC010000148.1:0-2568 GCA_051886435.1 Lachnospiraceae bacterium | reverse complement strand
GTGAACCAGGTGGCCGACGGACAGGTCTACGGCATTCCCGCCACGGCGAACGCCCTGGGCATTGTCTACAACAAGAAGGTGTTCTCCGATGCGGGCATCACGACGCTGCCCACCACCCCGGACGAGTTCCTGGATGACCTGCAGAAGATCAAGGACAACACCGATGCGATCCCGCTCTACACCAACTACGCAGCGGGCTGGACACTGGGTGCATGGGACTCCTACATCGGCGCAACCGCAACCGGCGATTCCACTTATATGAACCAGAAGCTCCTGCACACCTCCAATCCGTTCTCCGATCCCGGAGACGGCACGCATCCCTACAACGTCTACAAGATCCTCTATGACGCAGTGGCAAACGGCCTGACCGAGGACGACTACACCACCACCGACTGGGAGGGATCCAAGGGCATGATGAACCGCGGCGAGGTCGCGACCATGGTGCTCGGTTCCTGGGCAGTCTCCCAGATGAAGGGAGCCGGTGACAACCCGGACGATGTCGACTACATGCCTTTCCCGATCTCCGTGGACGGCAAGCAGTACTCCTCCGCTTCTCCGGACTACAGCTTCGGTATCAACGCAAGCGATGATCCGGACACCATCGAGGCGGCCATGATCTTCGTGAAGTGGATGACTGAGGAGTCCGGCTTCTCCGTCAACGAGGGCGGCCTTCCGATCGCAGCTTCGGATGACAGTGTTCCGGATCTGTACAAGACCTTCCAGGACCAGGGCGTGACCTTCATGTTCGATGAGCTCGCTGTGGACGGCGAGGAGGATCTGATGAACACACTGAACGAGGACTCCGAGCTCGCCATCAACAACGGCGGCAACGACAAGATCGCAGCCATCGTCGAGAACGCCTCCACCCAGAGTGAGTCCTTCGATGACATCATGAACGAGTGGAACGAGAAGTGGACCGACGCGCAGGAAACAGAAGGCGTCTCCATCGACCAGTAACAATCGCATCCAACAGACCGGGAGCAGGACCATCTGCGGGCGTGCAGTGGGCCTGCTCCCTTTTCCGGAGAAAATCCGGGGGGAAGGACCCTCCGGATGGCTGTGAGGAGGATATCAATGAGCGGACGAAGAAGAACCAAGACAAGCTTTTGGAGGACGCGAAAAGGGCAGCAGGCGGTTGTCATCATCGCCTTTACGATCATCCCGGTGCTGCTTCTGTTCACCTTCACGTACCTGCCTTTTGCGGAGATGGTAAAGTACAGCTTTTACCAGATGCATTATATCGGCGCCAGAAAGTTCGTGGGCTGGAAGAACTACCGGGACATCTTCCGCAGAAAAGACATCATTGGCGCCCTGGTGCTCTCCCTTTACTACATGGTTGGCGCAGTGGTCCAGGTGCTCCTGGCTCTGTATCTTGCCACAGTGCTCTCCATGAAGATGAAGGGCTCGAACGTCTGGAAGGGACTGATTTTCTTCCCCTACCTGATCAACGGCATTGCCATCGGCTTCATCTTCAAGTTCTTCTACACGAGGGGCTTTGTCCTGGACACGGTGCTGCAGGCGGTGGGCTTCTCCCTTGACAACCTGCCCTACTGGCTCAAGGACCAGAAAGTCAACAACTGGTCTCTGGTGTACTCCTCGGTATGGCGGTACCTGGGACAGAACACGATTCTGTTTATCGGCGCCATCATGTCGGTGGATGACTCCCTCTATGAGGCAGCGTCCCTGGACGGCGCGAACCGCTTCCAGCAGTTCCGTTACATCATCCTGCCCAGCATCAAGACCATCGTGACTCTCAACATCATCCTTTCGATCTCCGGATCGCTCTCCGCCTTCGAGGCGCCCTACGTCATCACCGGCGGCCAGAATGGCACCGGCACCTACTTCGTCGTCATGAACACCATTGCCCACACGAACCAGAAGGTGGGTCTGGCCTCGGCCATGGCTGTGTTCCTGCTCTGTATCATCTTCGTGGTGACGATCCTGCAGAACCTCCTGTTCAAGTATGTGTTCCGCAACGCGAACGAGGAGGACGAGGTCAAACACAAGACGAAGCGCGGCAAAGCGGCAGCACTCTGAGGAAGGAGGAATTCATCATGGCAGCAGCTTCTCAATCTATGCAGCAATACAAGAGAAAACACGAGTACACACCAGGCTTCGTCATCTGGACTGTGTTCAAGTACGTCTCCGTTTTGTTCGTCTGTTTCTGCGCCCTGCTCCCGATCGTCCCCTGTGTGACGACCGCGTTCAAGACCAAGGCAGAGTACCAGTCGACCAACGTGATGGTTCCGCCCACAAACTGGCTGAACTTCTCCAACTTCATTGAGGCCTTCAAGAAGGCAAACATGGGCACCGCCTTTGCCAACTCCCTGATCATCCTCGTGTGCGTGGTCACGGGCTCGGTACTGATCGGCACCTCTCTCGCCTATGTGCTCAACCGGTTCAAGTTCCCGGGAAACAGCGTGATCCGCCAGCTGTTCACCTTCGCGGCCCTGCTTCCGGGCATTGCGATGCAGGTCTCGGTCTATGAGATCATGACGAAGCTCCATTTCGTTAACAACCTCTACGGCTACATCATCATGATGATGGGCACCGACGTCATCTCGATCT
>JBJEYC010000147.1:0-2576 GCA_051886435.1 Lachnospiraceae bacterium | reverse complement strand
AGCTCATACTGATAGGTAGAGGTGTTCAGCGTGTAGTTGTCGTTTCCGTCCGCATCCTTCTGCCGGATGAAGTAGAGGGATCCGGGGCGGCCCAGCTGCTCCAGGATGGCGTTGGCATCCGTGACACCGGGGATCTCTACCGTGATCCGGTCAGAGCCCTCCCGGTAGACCTGCGCCTCAGTGGAATACTGCTCGACACGGCGCTGCAGCTTGTAGACCGTATCGTCCATGTCCTCGTCCGAGGGCGTCTCATCGCCGACGGCCTGATAGGTGATGCTCACACCACCTGCCAGATCTAGGCCGAGACGAATGTTCTCCATGGAGCCATCCTGGTCCTCTCCCAGACCGAAGATGGCAGTGTAGAGCAGAAAGCACATCATGGCGAGGAGCAGGATGAGCCCGATCACGGCATTTCTTTTTTTCTTTTTCATCTGACGCGGAATCCGCTGGGGCGGATTCCCCTCCTTTCTGAGTCTTGGGCAAAAGAATGCATTTTCCCTTTCCCCGTAACTTTGCCATTATAGCACAGCCTGTCACCTTGATAAACCAGTTTGAAAACGATACAATTTTCCTACTGCGGCGATGGTGCCGCGGCCACAAATAATTTCGAAAGGAACCCAATGAACCAAACTGCTGTCTTTCAGCTTCTCGTCCTGCTTGTGCTAATCGCACTCTCCTCTTATTTTTCAGGTGCAGAAACCGCTCTGACCACGGTGAACCAGATGGCCCTGAAGGCTGAGGCCGATGAGGGGGACAAGAAGGCGGCACAGGTGCTCCTGGTCTTGTCTCAGTACTCCAAGATGCTATCCGCAATCCTGATCATGAACAATGTCGTGAACCTTTCCGCATCTGCCATCGCGACCTCCTTTGTGATCAAGCTCTTTGGCGAGGGCGCTGTCTCCATTGGCACGGCGATTCTCTCTGTGCTCATCATCCTCTTTGGCGAGATTACTCCCAAGAACATCTCCAAGATCCAGTCGGAAGAGATCGCAAAGCGGGACGCCGGTGCCATCCGGTTTCTCATGACCGTGCTGACTCCTCTCATTGCAGCCACCGATTTCCTCTCCCGCCTCATCCTGAAGATCCGGGGGATCGATCCGGACGAGAAGCACCAGATCACCGAGAACGAGCTCAAGACCTACGTGGAGGCAGGTCACGAGGACGGTGCCATCGAAGGCGGCGAGAAAAAACTCATCTACAACGTCTTTGATTTTGGCGATACCGTGGCCAAGGACATCATGGTGCCCCGAATCGACATGACCTGTGTCTCTGAAGAGGCCAGCTATGCCGATGTGATGGCGGTGTTCCGCCGTGAGATGTTCACAAGACTTCCGGTCTACGAGAAGGATCACCCCGACAACATCATCGGACACCTGAACATCAAGGACTTCATCGCGATCCGCAACAGTGACAACTTCCGGCTGCAGGACTTCATCCGGCAGTCCTACTATACGTATGAGTACAAAAAAACTGCAGATCTTCTGCGGGAGATGCAGCAGAACTCTGTGGGCATCACCTTTGTGCTGGACGAGTACGGCTCCACCGTGGGTAT
Source organism: Lachnospiraceae bacterium (assembly GCA_051886435.1). GTDB lineage: Bacteria > Bacillota > Clostridia > Lachnospirales > Lachnospiraceae > CAG-791. The sequence goes on along the minus strand of JBJEYC010000147.1, from coordinate 1,024 downwards.
GATCACCGTGGAGGATCTCGTGGAGGAGATCATCGGAGACATCCGGGATGAGTACGACGAGGACGAGAAGGAGCAGATCCGCAAGTACGATGACCGCACCTACCTAGTGGATGGCTCGATGAAGCTGGCCGATCTGAACGATGCGATCGGAAGCGACTTCGAGAGCGAGGACTACGACTCCATCGGTGGTCTCGTCATCGAGGCTCTGGAGCGCCTGCCGAGAAACGATGAGATCGTGAAGCTTGCCGACGGCACCACGCTTCAGACAAAAGGCCTTCGCAAGAACCGGATCGTCCGGGTGCTGATCCGCCTGCCGGAGAAGGAGGAGGAAAAGGAAGAGCCCGAAAAGACCGAGAAGGGCCGCACGCCGGAGGCCAAAGGGGAGGCCGAGAAGTCATGATTCTGCTCTCCTACGAAGAGCTTTTGGAGCGGCCGCAGGGACATGCCGGGAAAGAAATCGTGCGGGAGGCACAAAAAAGGCTTCTTCTCCAGCTCCTTCCGAGGGTCACGGGGCGCACGCAGAAGGAACTCCCTGCGCTCTCGCATCTTCCTGGCGGAAAACCGTATTTTCCGGATGTCCCGGACTTTTTCTTTAACTTCTCCGACTCCGGCTCCTTTCTGATCCTCGCCGCAGGGACAGCGCCCCTTGGAATCGATCTGCAGAAGACGGCTTCCTCCCCCAGGTACCTCGCCCTTGCCCGCCGCTATTTTGCCGCGGAAGAGGCCGCTGCCATTGCTGCCCTTCCGGAAGCCGAGGGGAGACTTCTCTTTTTCCGTCTCTGGTCGATGAAAGAGGCCTATTTCAAGCTGACCGGAGAAGGGATCTTCCACGGAATTGCGGGCTGCACCTCCCCTGCCTTTCTATCAGGGGCGGACACTATCTGCCCGGTGACCAATATCCGTCCGGGCATCCCGCCCCAGAGCGCCTTTGTCCGGGAGCTCTCCTTCCCGGAGCCGGGGTATGTTCTGACAGCTGCCGCCAACGGGGCAGCGCTTCTTCAGGAAATTCAATACATATAAAAAA
>JBJEYC010000146.1:0-2590 GCA_051886435.1 Lachnospiraceae bacterium | reverse complement strand
ACGACGACGGCATCGAGAAGATCACCTCGCTGTTTGACCAGAACACCCAGGATGCGATCGACCGGTTCCAGGCGGTGCTGGACGCCGGAGAGTCCTACACGAACTTCTCCGGTGCCGAGGAGGATTCCGGAAATTCCGTGAAGTTTGTCATCCGCACTGGCAGCATCGGAGATTGAGTTACCTCCCTGCTGTCTGCACCATATTCCCCTTGGGGAGTATATTTCCTGACAAAATACCCGCGAGGATCCATTGTGACAGGCATCCGGATGGAGTAAAATTTTATCACCAATCGAATCAGGAACAGGCTGAACATGCAAAGGCGCAGGACCAAAATGGTACCTGCGCCTTTTTGTATGTCACCGAAGAGAAAAGGAGGCACGGCATGGAACTACAGAGACTGTACATCGACGGCAACTGGGTGGAAGGCGCAGGCAGAAAGACCTTCCCTTCCATCAACCCGGCAACGGGGGAGCGCCTTGCCGAGATCTGCCAGGCAGAGCCAGAAGATGTAGAGGCGGCCATCCAGGCAGCAAAGAAGTCCTTCTATGAGACAAGAGAATGGCGGGACATGGACGTGCAGCAGCGCAGTGACATCATTCTCAGGATTGCGGACGGCCTTGCCGCAAGAAGAGACGAACTGGCAAAACTTGAAACCATGGACATGGGCAAACCCCTTCGCGAGTCCGAGTGTGATGTGGACGATGCGATCCACTGCTTCCGGTACTATGCAGGTCTGATCCGCAGCCCGGAAGGGGGCTGCTATGAGGTGAATAAGGGCTTCGGGGAGATGCACAGCTACACGGTTCACGAGCCTATCGGTGTATGTGCTCTGATTACACCCTGGAATTACCCTCTGTTGATGGGCGTCTGGAAGATCGCGCCGTCTCTGGCAGCAGGCAACAGCATCATCTTTAAGCCGGCTTCCAATTGTGTGCTCACCAGTGTGAAGCTATTTGAGATTCTGAAAGAGGCAGGAATCCCCAGCGGCGCTGCCAACCTGGTCCTTGGACCCGGCGGTACGGTGGGCGATATTCTGGCGGAAAGTCCGGACGTGGACATGGTCGCCTTTACGGGGAGTACCGTGGTAGGACAGTCCATCATGAAGAAGGCTGCGGGAAATGTCAAGAAGGTGGGGCTGGAGCTTGGCGGCAAGTCTCCCAACATCATCTTTGCCGACACGGATCTGGAGACAGACGTGGAGTGGGCAATGATCGGAATCTTCATGAATCAGGGCGAGATCTGTTCGGCAGGGAGCCGGATCCTCGTAGAAGAGAGCATCCACGATGCCTTTGTGAAGCGTCTGGTAGAACGGGCAAATGCGATGACGATCGGGAACCCCTTGAACAATCCAGACATCGGCGCAATAGTCTCCGAGGGACAGCTGAAACGGGTCCTTTCTTACTGTGAGACGGGAAAGAAAGAAGGTGCAAAGTGCCTGTGCGGCGGTGAGCGCTATACCGAAGGGGAATGCGCAAAGGGATTTTTCATCCGCCCGACCGTATTTGATGACTGCACGGATGACATGACCATTGTGAAAGAGGAGATCTTCGGACCGGTAGTTACCATCCAGACCTTCCGGACAGAGGAAGAGGCAATCCGGATGGCAAACAACACGAAGTACGGTCTGGCGGGCGGTGTCCAGACAAAGGACGGAGCCAGGGCGCTGCGGGTGGTCAAAGAGCTGCGCGCCGGTATCACCTGGATCAACTGCTACAACCCCAGCTTTACCGAAGCACCCTGGGGCGGCTATAAGATGAGCGGCATCGGGCGTGAACTCGGCATCCATGGACTGGAAGAATACCAGGAGGTCAAGCAGATCAACATTGCCCTGCGGCCAGGTACAGTCGGCTGGTACACTAACTGATCGAACAAGGAAGCACCTCTGCAGAAGGACATCCTTCTGCAGGGGTGTTTTTTTGCGGGCGGTTTTGAAACATTTCGAACGTGCGTCAGGAACGGTGCTTTCCCAAACGGGTACAGATGGATATAGTAATACATATCGCACTGTGTTGTAACTTTGCGGGTTTTATGAAAGGAACGAATGAATAATGTATAGAAGAGAGTTGGATAATTCAGGAAACCGGAAAGAAAAAAGAAAGAGCACCGTTGGAAACAGGACCTTTGCAGTGGTCCTTGCTGGTGTTGCTTTGTCAATGGGGCTGGCAGGATGCGGAAGTAATGGTGCTTCGTCCTCGGCGGGCACAACCGCAGAAGAGTCTGCAGATGTATCATCCGTCCTGACTACCCAGGAGGCAGCAGAGGAAGAGACGGAAGCAGCTGCTGCAAAGACGACAGAAGCTGCAGCAGAGGAGACCACAGAACAGGCGGAAACTTCGACCTCTTCAGAGTCCGACATCGACTACACACCGCTGACAGACGGCCTGTCCGACATGGCAGGGAAGTACTCCCAGGGAGCCTTTGCCGGCATCTCCTACCAGAGTGCGGTGACGGCAGCCGAGATGCTCGACTGGTACGTGACACAGAAGCCCTCCGATGCGGACGTTGTGGACTGCGTAAAGTCTTACCTGTCGGAGAATGGCACAGACACGGAGCTTTTGCAGAACGGCCTGGAAATCGTGTACAGCGCCGC
>JBJEYC010000145.1:0-2595 GCA_051886435.1 Lachnospiraceae bacterium | reverse complement strand
GCGACGGGCCGCATCAGCTCCACGGATCCCAACCTGCAGAACATCCCGATGCGCACTCCTCTGGGGCGGGCCATCCGCAAGGTCTTCCTGCCCCGGGAGGGCTGGAGTTTTACGGACTCGGACTACTCCCAGATCGAGCTTCGGATCCTAGCCTCGATGTCCGGAGACGAGGCTCTGATCGAGGCCTACCGGGGCGGCCGGGACATCCACCGGATGACCGCCTCCAAGGTCTTCAACACCCCCTTCGACGAAGTTACCGACCTGCAGCGGCGAAATGCCAAGGCAGTCAACTTCGGTATCGTCTACGGGATCTCGAGCTTCGGCCTTTCCCAGGGACTCTCGATCTCCCGGCAGGAGGCCGCTGCCTACATCGATCAGTACTTCAAGATGTTCCCGGGGATCAAGACCTTCCTCGATTCCCAGGTACAGTTCGCAAAGACCAACGGCTACTCCGTCACGATGATGGGGCGGCGCCGGCCGATCCCGGAGCTCAAGGAGGGCGGCTATCAGCGCCGTCAGTTCGGTGAGCGGGTTGCCATGAACGCGCCGATCCAGGGAACCGGGGCGGACATCATGAAGAAGGCCATGATCCGGGTCTGGGAGATGCTCCACAGGGAGCACCTCTCCTCCGAGCTCATCCTGCAGATCCACGATGAACTTTTGATCGAGACTGCCCCCGGCGAAGAGGAGAAGGTGGAACAGATCCTGCGGGAGGGCATGATGGGCGCCGCGCAGCTGAAGGTGGCGCTGGAAGTCGACTGCCACCGGGGCAGCGACTGGTATGAGGCAAAGTGATGCGGATCATCGGCGTGACAGGGGGCGTTGGCTCCGGAAAATCGGAACTGCTCCGCTACATTGAAACCCACTACCGGGCGTATGTCCTTCGCTCGGATGAGGCAGCCCATGCGGTCTCCCTCGTCCCGGGCGGAAGCGTCTACCCGCAGCTCGTTGCGCTCCTCGAAGAGGGGAATCAGGCCAAGGGCTCTGCGGATCATCCCCTTCTTTTGCCAGACGGCACCATCGACCGGAAGGAGATGGCCGCGCGGATCTTTGGGGACCCCGAGCTTCTTGCAAAGGTGAATGCCCTCGTCCACCCCGCGGTGCGCATCTACATCGAAGAGGCGATCCAAAAGGCTGCCGACGCAAACGTCTACGACTACTTTTTCCTCGAAGCGGCACTTCTCATCGAGGAGGGGTACCAGAAGGTCGTGGACAGCATGTGGTACATCCATGCGGATGAGGCAGTGCGGCGGGAGCGCCTTGCAAAGAGCCGCGGCTACTCCAAAGAAAAGACCGATGCCATCATGAAGAGCCAGCTCTCCGAGAAGGCGTTTTACGAAAACGCGGACGTGGTGATTGACAACTCCGGAAGCCTTACAGATGCCTTTCGCCAGATTGATGCGGCACTGGCAAACATGGTATAATTCGGCCCGGTAACTGATCACAATTGAAAAAGATCGCGGCAGTGCGCCGCGGAAGGAAAACATGATATTTCAGAGTTTTGCATCGGGCTCCTCCGGGAACTGCATTCTCGTGGGGTCCGATTCCTGCAGGATCCTGGTGGACTGCGGCATCTCGAGAAAGCGCACCATGGACGCCCTGGCAGCCCAGGACATGACCCTGGAGGATCTGGACGGGATCTTCCTCACCCATGAGCACACGGACCACATCCAGGGACTGCCCATGATCGCGAAGAAGACCCGGATGCCGATCTACGCAACCCGGGGCACCATCGAGGCGGTGCAGAAAAAGCTGGGGGAAGCCATCGATCCCCAGCGGTTTGTGACCGTACAGGCCGACACCCCCGTCACCGTCGGGGACCTCACCGTCAACCCGATGAAGATCAGCCACGACGCCGCCGAGCCCGTGGGCTATCGGATCTTCGGGGAGGGGAAGAAGGCCTGTGTCTGCACGGACCTCGGCTGCTACGACAACTACACCGTGGACTGCCTGCAGGACGCCGATGTGCTCCTTCTCGAGGCAAACCACGACGTCAACATGCTGCAGGTGGGGCCCTATCCCTACCGGTTAAAGCAGAGGATCCTGGGGAACCTGGGCCACCTGTCCAACGTCTCCTCGGGAGAGCTCTTGACCAAGGTTCTGAACGACCACCTAAAGGCCGTCTTCCTGGGCCATCTGTCCCAGGAGAACAACTATCCAGACCTCGCCTTTGAGACCGTGCGCCTCGAGGTCATGGAGTCTACCGGAGACTACCGCGCAGAGGATCTGCCGATTTCCGTCGCATCCCGGCAGCATCCCACCGCCGCCGTCGAGTTCTGAATACAAAGGAGAAAATCATGCAGGAGAGAGCCATCATCACCGTCGTCGGCAAAGACACCGTCGGCATCATCGCAAAAGTCTGCACCTTCCTGGCGAAGGAGCAGATCAACATCCTCGACATCTCCCAGACCATCGTCCAGGGCTATTTCAACATGATGATGATCGTCGATGTCACCAACCTCAAGAAGCCCTTCGGCGACATGGCCGAGGAGCTGGCCGGAATGGGACAGAAGGAGATCGGCGTCCAGATCAAGGCGCAGAAGGAAGAGATCTTCGACAGCATGCACCGCATCTGAGACCGGACAGGGAGAAAAC
>JBJEYC010000144.1:0-2601 GCA_051886435.1 Lachnospiraceae bacterium | reverse complement strand
GTGGAAATCTGATCCAGATATATTACCACGTGAGAAATAAAGGACACAAGGGAATACCGCGGCCCTTCGCCGCGCTGTCCCCTTACCAGGCATTTTCAGAGAGGAAAAAGCAGATGAAAGAATATACCGCACTTTCTGCGCCGATTCAGATCGGCAGCATCACGGTGAAAAACCGCATTTTCATGGCGCCGATGGACACCGGTTTCGGTACGGACTCCCACGGCGTGTTCACGAAGGAGGGAATCGGGTACTTTGTCCGCCGGGCAGCAGGCGGCTTCGGGCTTCTCGTCAGCGAGGGCACGATGACGGAGGGCGACTGCATCCTGCAGCACCGGTCGGAATTTCTCGAGGCAGGCCGCACCCTGAACCAGCGCCTCCACGCCTATGGGACAAAGATGCTGATGCAGCTGAGCGCAGGGGTTGGCCGAAACGCCGGCCAGAAATCGCCCTCGCCGCTTCCTGCCCTTGGCAATCCGTCCCTGACCACGCAGGAGCTGACGAAGGAGGAGATCCACGAAAAGGTCCGCGCCATCGGGCAGGCAGCGCTTCTTGCAAAGGAGGCGGGCTTTGCCGGCGTGGAGATCCACGCCCTGCACTGGGGGCATCTGCTGGATGAGTTCGCACTCTCCTTTATGAACCACCGGACAGATGAGTACGGCGGATCACTGGAGAACCGGCTGCGCATCTGCCGGGAAATCCGGGAGGAGATCGCGGCGGTCTGCGGAAAGGACTTCCCGGTCACCATGCGCCTTGCCGTAAAGAGCTACATGAAGGACTTCGACACCGCATCCTTTGACGGGTCGGAGGAAGTCGGCAGGACGGCAGAGGAGGCCGTGGAGACCGCAAAGCTCCTGGAGGCCTTTGGTTATGACGGTCTCAGTACGGATGCCGGCACGCTGGATGCGTTCTACATCGCGGAGCCGCCCGCGTACGTGCCGATGGGCTTTACCCTGGACATCGTGAAGAAAGTCAAAGCCGCGGTGTCCATTCCGGTGTTTGCCGGCGCGCGCATGGCAGATCCGGACCTGGACGAGGCTGCCGTGGAAAGCGGAACCTGCGATGCCGTGGTGATCGGCCGGCAGGCCCTGGCGGACCCGGATTTTGCGGGGAAGGTGACAGCCGGCCGAACAAAGGAGATCCGCCCCTGCATCGGCTGCAACCAGGGCTGCATCTGGGGATATTTCCGACGGGGCAGGGTTTCCTGTGCCGTGAACCCGGAAGTCGGCCGTGAGGCAGCCTGTCCCATCACCCCGGCACCCCAAAAGAAAAAGGTGGCCGTTGTCGGCGGCGGTGTCGCCGGCATGGAGGCGGCAAGGATCAGTGCCCTGCGGGGGCATGACGTGACGCTCTATGAAAAGAGCGGGGAACTTGGAGGAAACCTTCTGCCTGCCGGTGCGCACGATTTTAAAAAGGAAGTCGCAAAGCTGAACGACTACTACAAAGCGCAGCTGCAGGAGCTCCCCGTCCGGGTGCAGATGAACACGGAGGCCACACCGGAAATGTTGCGCCGCGAAGGTGCAGACGCGGTCATCCTGGCAGCCGGTTCCACCCCGGTCATGCCAGGGTCGATTCCTGGCATTGATCACCCGAAGGCTGTCTCCTGCGTGGATGCCCTTCTGAATCGCAAACCCATCGGAGATACCGTGGTGATTGTCGGCGGCGGCCTGGTGGGATGCGAGACCGCCCTTGGTTATGCCATGGAGGGAAAGCACGTCACCATCGTCGAAGCGCTGGATCAGCTGATGAAGACGGGAGACGTGCCGGCCATGAACCGGCAGATGCTGCTGGATGCCTTTGCCTGCTGCCATGTCCGGATTCTGACCGGAACGCGCCTTGCGGGCATTCAGGACGAGGGGGCGCTCCTTCTTCTTCCGGACGGGAACAGGGAGCTGGTCTCCTGCGACAACGTCATCCTCTCGATCGGATACCGGCCGCGGAAATCGATGGCGGAAGAGCTCCAGGGGTGCGGCGCCGCGGTCTTCGAGATCGGAGACGGCGCGGGGGTCGGAAACATCCTCTCCTGCATCCGGGACGCCTATGAGGTGACGCACAATCTGTAAAGGTCCTTTGATAAACCGGGAACGGAGAAGGCCGGAATGCCTGCGAAAGAGCAGACATCCCGGCCTTTTTTGGCGCCCACAGAGATTCTTTATTCACCCAACAATAGCAGGGATATGCAGACTGTCCGAGGAATGCAGGAAGGATATTCCTGCCCTGCTGCGGAGCTGGTGCAGCGCCAGCCAGATGGAGGTCATTCAGGATGAAAAAGGAAAATTTCGTATCGGTGATCCCCGGAGCCATCGGGGTTCTGATTTTCGGCCCTGGCATATGCATGACCATGCTCCTGTTCTTACTGATCCCGACCTGCATCGGCTTTAAGTGAGGCGGTGCGCAAAACTCAGGCAGTTTCTGCCGGGATCCTGCGGACCGCAATCCGGACCAGGATCAGAACGAGCACGAGGGAGATGATTTCCGCAGCGGGCTGCGCGGCGACAAGGCCGGTCAGTCCGAAGAAGTGACCCAGGATCGGAAGCAGCGGAAGATACACCATTCCCTGCCGGGAGATCGCGGCGATCAGGGAAAATCCCGCCGCGCCGATTG
>JBJEYC010000143.1:0-2601 GCA_051886435.1 Lachnospiraceae bacterium | reverse complement strand
GCGACGATCTCCGGGGTCTATGCCACGCCCAGCACCGCCTGCCTGGTGCAGCAGGCCCTCTCTCTGCCGGAGGAGATTCCGGTACTCGATGTGAATGCGGCCTGTTCCGGCTTTGTCTATGCGCTGGAGACAGCGCGGGGACTTTTGTGCGGCAATGGGAAGCGCTTCGGCCTTGTCATCGGCACGGAGCAGCTCTCTCGGCTTCTCGACTGGAAGGACCGGACGACCTGCATCCTCTTTGCAGACGGCGCCGGTGCCGCGGTGATCGAACGGGTGCCGGAAAAGACCCTTCCCTATGGCTGCTTTCTGGCGGCCCGGGGCGGAAAGGAGATCGTCTGCGGGGGTGTGAACACGGAGGATCCCCATATCCGCATGGCAGGGAAGGAAGTGTTCCGCTTTGCGGTGGAGGTGATTCCAAAGGCCGCAAGGGGAGCCCTGTCCCTTGCGGGGATTTCGGAGGATGCGCTCTCCCACGTTGTCTGCCATCAGGCAAACGCCCGCATTCTGGAGCACGTGATCCGAAAGAGCACCATCCCCCGGGAGAAGTTCTTTCAGGACATTGAGACCGCGGGCAACACCAGCGCGGCCTCCATTCCCTTTGCCCTGGCCCAGATGGAGGAGCAGGGGGTGCTCCATGCGGGGGAGCTCCTTCTCCTTGTGGGATTTGGGAGCGGCCTCACCTATGCGGGCATGGTGATCGGATACGGCAGAAAGGAAGCGGAAGATGAGAATGCTGAATGAGATTCTGGGAACGAAATACCCGGTGATTCAGGGTGCCATGGCAAACATTGCCACAGGTGCCTTCGCGGCGGACTGCGCCAATGCGGGGGCGCTTGGCATCATCGCAACCGGCGGCATGACTCCGGAGCGGTTTGAGGAAGAGATTGCAGCGGCAAAGGCGCGCACGGACCGTCCTTTTGGCGCAAACCTGATGCTGATGAGCCCGGGAATCGAGGACCTGGTGGACATCGTCTGCCGGGAGCACCTTCCCTTTGTGACAACCGGCGCGGGAAGCCCCGGCCCCTACATGGATAAGCTCAAGGCAGCAGGCGCCTTTGTGATGCCGGTTGTTGCCGCCCCGATACTTGCGAGCCACCTGGAGAGCCTTGGCGCGGATGCGATCATCGCGGAGGGGTGTGAGAGCGGTGGTCACATCGGGGAGATGACCACGATGACGCTGCTTCCGCAGGTCTGTGATGCGGTGCACGTCCCGGTCATCGCGGCGGGCGGCATTGCGGACCGCCGGCAGATGGCAGCGGTAAGGGCATTGGGGGCCTGCGGCGTGCAGGTCGGCACCTGCCTTCTTGTCTCGAAGGAGTGCCCGATCCACCAAAACTACAAGGATGCCCTTCTTCGGGCGAAGGGCTCCGATACCATCGTGACCGGCAGAATCGGCGGCACCCCGGTACGGGTTCTGAAAAATCAGATGGCGCGGGAGTATGTTCAGCGCGAGCGGGAGGGCGCGGGCAAAGATGAGCTCGAGCGCTACACCCTTGGATCTCTTCGCCGCGCGGTCTTTGACGGCGACACGAAGACCGGGAGTCTTATGAGCGGGCAGGTCTGCGGACAGCTCCATGAAATCCGGCCGCTGGCGGAGATTCTGGCAGATCTCTGCGCCGGCTGGGAAGATGCAAAGTGACCGTTCGGGTCTGGATGGAGGAATGTATGACGACAGCATATCTGTATGCGGGACAGGGTGCCCAGAAGGCGGGCATGGGAAAGGACCTTTACGAGAACTCGGAGATCTTCCGCCGTGTCTTTGACAGCGCGGATCCGGGCTTTGATCTTCACACGGTCTGCTTTTCGGATCCGGATGGCGTGATTGGAAAGACGCAGTACACACAGCCGTGCCTCGCTGCCATGGAGACGGGCATCACGGAGATTCTGCGCGCGGCGGGCCTTCGCCCGGACTATGCGGCAGGGCTCTCCCTTGGCGAGTACGGCGCCCTGGAGGCAGCAGGCGTTCTTTCGCCGAAGCAGACCATCGAGATGACTGCCTTCCGCGGCCGGGCGATGGAGCGGGCCTCCCGGGGCATTGCCTGCGGCATGACCGCGGTCCTTGGCCTCTCGGAGGCGTCTCTCGAGAGCTGCTGTGAAGAGGCGGGAAGCGAGGGTGTGGTGTCCATCTGCAATTACAACTGCCCGGGCCAGCTTGTCATCGGCGGCGAGCAGCGCGCCGTGGACCGGGCCGCAGAATACGCAAAGGAGGCCGGCGCAAGGCGCTGCATCCCCCTTGCGGTCAGCGGGCCCTTCCACACGAGCCTGATGGCGCCGGCGGGTCGGGATCTGGAGGCCTATTTTGAAAGCGTCTCCTTTGCTTCTCCCAGCGCGATTCTTCTCTTCAACTGCCTTGGCGGGGAGAACACGGCGGGAATCCCGATCCCGGAACTTCTGGTGCGCCAGGTGCAGAGCAGCGTCTACATGGAGCAGATCCTGCGTCGCCTGTTTGCCCTGGGAGTCACCGAGTTTGTGGAGATCGGGCCCGGAAAGACTCTGACCGGTTTTGTCAAAAAGACGGCAAAGGAACTTGGCATTCCCCAGGAGAACTTCACCCTCTGGAACCTGGACTCCTGGGAGAGCGTCTGCACTTATCTGGACAGC
>JBJEYC010000142.1:0-2618 GCA_051886435.1 Lachnospiraceae bacterium | reverse complement strand
GCGCCTACTCCGATCAGAACGTGAAGCTGATCGGCATCTCCGGCGGCATCTCCTATGGCGCTCTTGGCATGAGCCATCACAGTGCCCAGGACATCGCGGCCATGTCCGCCATTCCGAACATGCGCGTCTACCTGCCCTCTGACCGCTTCCAGACCAGAAAGCTCTTTGAGGCGCTCCTTCAGGATGAGAAGTGCGCCTACATCCGCGTCGGCAGAAACCCGGTGGAGGATGTCTACACCGAGGACAGCTGCCCCTTCGAGATGAACAGGGCAACGGTAGTCCGCGAGGGAACGGATGTCACGATCGTCGCCTGCGGCGAGATGGTAAAGCCTGCAAAGGACGCCGCAGAGCTCCTTGCCAAAGAGGGCATCTCCGCGGAGGTCCTGGACATGTACTGCGTGAAGCCCCTGGATAAGGAGGCCATCATCCGCTCGGTATCGAAGACAAAGGCAGTTGTCACCGCGGAGGAGCACGCACCGTTTGGCGGACTTGGCTCCATGGTGGCCCAGGTGGTGGCAGAGAACTGCCCCAAAAAGGTCCTGGAGGTCGCCCTGCCGGATGCCCCGGTGATCACGGGCACCAGCCAGGAGGTCTTCAACTACTACGTTATGAATGCCGAAGGAATCGCAAAGAAGGCAAAGGAAGCCCTCGGCATCTGAGATAGAGGAGTTTCAAATGGATAACGCCAAGTACATCCTCGGCATCGACCAGAGCACCCAGGGGACCAAGGCACTGGTCGTGGATGAGACGGGAAAGATCCTCTCCCGGGCAGATGCCCCTCACCGGCAGATCATCAATGACAAAGGCTGGGTCGAGCACGACCCGGAGGAGATCTGGGAGAACACAAAAAAGGCGGCGGCCTGCGCCATCGAGAAGGCGGGGATCCCGAAGGACGCAGTGGCCGGCATTGGCATCAGCAACCAGCGGGAGACCTCCGTCGCCTTCCGAAAGGACGGAACTCCGATTTACAATGCCATTGTCTGGCAGTGCGCACGGGCGGCGGACCTCTGCGAAAGGGTCCGGAGGACTCATCCGGAAGCGGAGGCGCTCATCAAGGAACGCACCGGGATCCGCCTCTCCCCTTATTTCCCGGCGGCAAAGATCGCCTGGATTCTGGAAAATGTCCCGGGAGCACGCAGGCTTGCGGAAGACGGGGATCTTCTCTACGGTACCATGGACACCTACCTGGTGTACCGCATGACCGGTGGAAAGGTCTATCGGACCGACCGCACCAATGCCTCGAGGACCCAGCTCTTTGACATCCGCAATCTCTCCTGGGACGCGGATCTTGGGAGGATCTTCGGGGTACCGATTCAAAACCTGCCGGAAGCGGTGGACAGTGACGGGGACTTTGGGTCCACCACGCTGGATGGGGTCCTTCCCCATCCAGTTCCGATCCGGGGCGTTCTGGGGGATTCCCACGCAGCGCTCTTTGGGCAGGGGTGTCTTTCAAAGGGACAGGTCAAGGCAACATACGGCACCGGATCTTCGGTGATGATGAACATCGGCGAAACGCCGGCGCTCTCCCGCCATGGGGTGGTCACGAGCATTGCCTTTTCCAGGAGTGGGAAGGTATCCTACTGTCTGGAGGGCAACATCAACTACACCGGCGCGGTGATCACCTGGCTCAAGGATGATCTGGGCCTTGTCAAAAGCGCAGGGGAGACCGAGGCACTTGCCAGAAAGGCAAATCCCGCGGATCACACCTACCTGGTACCCGCCTTCACAGGACTTGGGGCGCCCTGGTGGAGCGACAGCGCAAGAGGAATCCTCACCGGCCTCTCCCGTACCACCAAGCGGGCGGAGATCGTGCGGGCAGCCCTGGACTGCATCGCTTACCAGATCACGGACGTCTGCCGGGCGATGGAAGAAGACGCCGGGATGCCGATCCGGGAACTTCGTGTGGACGGAGGTCCCACGAAGAACCGGTACCTGATGCAGTTTCAGAGTGACATTGCAGGGCTTCCGGTGCTGGTGCCGCCCGCGGAGGAACTCTCGGGGATGGGCGCCGCCTTTATGGCGGGACTAGCCTTAGGGGTCTGTCGGGAGGAGAACCTCTTTGCGCAGGTGGGAACCACAAGGTATGTTCCGCAGATGGATGAGAAAACACGAAGTGAAAAGCTTGCCGGCTGGCGGCAGGCCCTCTCCCAGGTGCTGGGAGAAGAAAGGGGTATGAAAGATGAGACAGTATGAGATGGCAGAACTTTCCTTCCGGGGACCGGAGCCGGAGGGGAGCGTAACCGACGTGAAGCTTTCCGGGACCTTTACCCTGAACGGAAAGACCATGACCGTGCCCGGCTTCTATGCGGGGAACGGCGTCTATAAGGTCCGCTGGTATCCTTCAGAGGCCGGCACCTGCACCTACAAGGTGGAGGGCGCGGTCTCCGGGGAGGGGACAATGGAAGTGGAACCCGCAACTTCCCACGGCATGGTGAAGGCGGTCGGCACCCACTTCGAGTACGAGGACGGGACGAGATTTGATCCCTTCGGGACCACGATCTACGCTCTGGTGCATCAGGAGAAGGCACTCGTGGAGGAGACCTTACAAACCCTCTCCACAGCCCCCTTCAACAAGGTCCGGATGTGCGTCTTCCCGAAGGACTACCTCTACAACAAGA
>JBJEYC010000141.1:0-2618 GCA_051886435.1 Lachnospiraceae bacterium | reverse complement strand
CAGAGGACATCAACCGGGAGCTGGAGCTCAACATCTACGGCACGATTCTGCCCACCCAGGTCTTCGGTGAGGTGATGCTCGGCCAGGAAAACGCTTCCGTCATCAATATGGCCTCCATGGGCTCTTTCACACCGCTCACGAGAATTCCGGGCTACTCCGCTGCCAAGGCAGCTGTCACCTCCTGGACTCAGTGGGCTGCCACCTACTTTGCAAAGAGCGGCATCCGCGTCAACTGCATGGCGCCGGGCTTCTTTGACTCCGCGCAGAACCACTTCCTGCACTACAACGAGGACGGCACACCGACGCCCCGCACCGCAAAGATCGTCGCGGCTACCCCGATGGGAAAATTCGGCGATGTACACGATCTGGTAGGCGGCATGCTGTTCCTGTGCGATCCGAAGGGATCCAAGTTTGTCACCGGCATCACTCTGGCAGTGGACGGCGGCTTCCACGTCTACAGCGGCGTCTGATCTGAAACACGAACATTACCCCATAAGAAAGCGGCAGGCTCCCACACGGGAACCTGCCGCTTCTTTATGTTCACATGAGCGCTTCGTCGTAGATTGCCCGGCTTCCGCCCACATATTTGGGCCGTCTCCTGGCACAGATCAGAACCGCCTCCCCGATGTGATCGAGGGAGATCCGAAGGGGTACCACCACCGGGTGGATGTGCATCCCAATCAGGGTTCCGCCGATATCCATGCCCGCATCCGCTTTGGCGCAGAGACTCTCCACCAGAACCGGATCTTCCATCTGCTGATAGGCCACTGTAGCAAAGGCGCCGCCTGCATGGTTGGGCTGGGGAATCGCGTTGACCTGCTCGAGGTCATACTTCTCCATCACGCTTCTCTCCACCACCAGTGCCCGGTTCAGATGCTCGCAGCACTGGGCCGCCAGAAAGATGCCGCCTTCGGTGAGCTCCCCCGCGATGCCGTCATAAAGGGCTTTTGCCACCTCCAGGCTGGTGTGGGTGCCGATCTTTTCTCCCAGCACCTCACTGGAAGAGCAGCCCACCACAAAGAGCTGCCCTGCGTGCAGTTTTGCTCCGACGCAGACTTCCTGCGCCGCCTGTGCCGCCTGTTCCCGGATTTCCACCAGATCCATACCGTGCCACCTCCTTTTGTTCTCTCCAAAACAGTATAGTGCCGATTGGCCTTCTGAAAAGTGCCAGTTTTGTTCTGATTCAAATGGTCAGATTTTCTCTCCGTGTGAAAAAGCCCGCCGAAGCTTCCGGGAGAGATCGCACAGCGTCCAGGCAATGGCCATGCCCGCAGCGATCGCAAGGGCATAGAGGAAGGTCTGGGTGCCATACCGCTGGGCCGAGGTCCCCTCGTTCTGCACCAGGGCATCAATGCAGTAGTACAGGGTACTTCCTGGAATCAGCGGGATCACCGCCGTCAGAAAGAACGGTGTCGAAGGCGCATGGCAGCGCCGCGCCAGAAATTCTGCATACATTGCTGTCACAAAGGAGGCGGCAAGCGTCGGCAGAAAGATCCCCTCCGGCCACACATACAGGGAGCAGAGCAGGTACACCAGCCAGCCGAAAAAGCCCCCGATTGCGGCAAGCGGTAGGTACCGCCTGCGCAGGTTGAAAATCAGGCCAAAGCCGATGCAGCCGACCGCACCGGAGAAGAGCTGAATGATCTGCAGACTACCCATCAGAAGATCCTCCCGAACAGCAGAATGGCCGCCAGAAATCCGACTGTCAGCACCGCGGCCAGAAGCAGTGCCTCCACAAAACGAACGATTCCTGACAGCGTATCCCCCAGCAGCACATCCCGGATGCTGTTCGTGAAGGCAACTCCGGGAATCAAAAGCATGATGTCGCCGATCATGATTCGCGCCATGTGGAGGGATGGAACCAGACGGCAGAGGATGCAAATCAGAATGCCAGAGAGAAAGGAGCTCAAAAACTGGGAGACCACTGCGTTCATGCAGAAAGGTCCTACATAGACCTGCAGTCCAAACAGCACCGCACCGACCACACCTGCTGCCAAAGCGTCCGCCGGTGTCCCGGCAAAAAAGAGGGTAAAGGCAGAGGCGGCGAGCACATATCCAAGGAGCATGCCCCGCTTCGGCACCGTGGTCCTGACTATCGCGCTGGTCTTTGCCTGCAGCTGTTTCGTGGGAATCGGATGGGTGCACACCTCCCGGGAGAGCTCATTTAAATCCTCAAGCTTGGTGAAGTTGTTCTCCACAGAACGGCGGATGCGGCGCGTCTGGGTTCTGGGACCCACGCCCGCCCGGTCCAGGGTGATCACAATGCTTGAGGTGATGATAAAGACCTCACAGTCTGTCGCCCCATAGGCCTTGGCAATCCGCCGCAGCGTATCCTCCGCCCGGTAGATCTCCGCGCCGCTCCCGATCAGGGCATCTCCCATGTCCAGGAGGGCACGAATGAGGCCATCTGTCTCCCGCACCGCATCCTGATGTGTCCCCTGCTGTTCCTGTGCCATCGCCGCATCACCCGCTTCCACGTCATTTCCTGTGCCGGTTCCATCCTACCACACGAAAAACCGGGAGAAAACGAGCGGGAAGGGCACAGGTCCAAAACAATTTCCAGAAGGAAAATTTCTGCTTCGGACACAAAGTGCTCACATCTTTTTAAGGCTCGTTTA
>JBJEYC010000140.1:0-2621 GCA_051886435.1 Lachnospiraceae bacterium | reverse complement strand
CCGGAGGTGACGAAGGGGCTTCTCTTCTCATTCGGGATCGTGTTCTTGTTGGCGGTGATGTGCGCATCATCCAGCCACTTCTCCACTTCCTTGCCGGTCAGATCGTAGTTCGTCAGGTCGATCAGCATCAGATGGTTGTCCGTGCCGCCGGAGACGATCTGGATGTCCCGCTTCATCAGTCCCTCGGCGAGGGCCTTGGCGTTGTCCAGGATGTTCTGGGCATAGACCTTGAAGGAGGGATCCAGTGCCTCCTTGAAGCAGACCGCCTTGGCAGCGATCACATGCTCCAGCGGGCCGCCCTGAATGCCGGGGAAGACTGCCTTGTTGAGCTTATACTTGTCCGCTGCCTCCTTGGTGGCGAGGATCAGGCCGCCTCTGGGTCCGCGCAGCGTCTTGTGAGTCGTGGTGGTCACGATGTCGCAGTACGGGAACGGGCTCATGTGCAGGCCTGCTGCCACCAGGCCCGCGATGTGGGCGATATCCGCCATCAGGACGGCACCGCAGGCATCGGCTGCCTCCCGGAATTTGGAAAAGTCGATCTTTCTCGCATAGGCGGAGGCGCCGGCGATGATGAGCTTGGGCTTGGTCTCCACGGCCAGGCGCTTCAACTCGTCATAGTCGATGAAGCCATTCTCGTCCACGCCGTAGGGAACCACGTTGTAGTAGGTGCCGGAGATGTTGGCCGGTGAGCCGTGGGTCAGGTGACCACCCTGGTTCAGGTTCATGCCCATCAGGGTGTCGCCGGGCTTTAAGACTGCAAACTCCACCGCAAGGTTTGCCTGGGCTCCGGAGTGGGGCTGTACGTTGGCGTACTCGCAGTGGAACAGCTCCTTGGCGCGCTCGATGGCGATCGACTCCACCACATCCACGTACTGGCAGCCGCCGTAGTAGCGGTGCCCCGGATATCCTTCTGCGTACTTGTTGGTCAGAGGGCTTCCCATGGCCGCCATCACTGCCTTACTGACCCAGTTCTCCGAGGCAATCAGCTCGATGTGGTCATTCTGCCGCTGCATCTCCTGCTCAATCGCCTGGGCAATCTCGGGGTCTTCCCTTCTCACTTCATCCAGTGAATACATACGCCATCCTCCTTACGGTGTGCAATGCACCTTCACAGTAACTTGTTAAAGTGTCATTGGGCTCAGTATACCATACCGGCAAAGTCGGTCAACTTTCATTTGAAAGGGTTTTTCACCCCGCTTCCCGCAGCGGCAGCCGCGAACTGCCCCGGAAACAGCGGAATGTGAGACATTTTTACGAACTTTTGCACGCAATTTTAACTTTGTTTTCATAGGTTGCCGATTGCGGGAAAATGGGAAAAGTCGTAGGATGGGGCAATGTAAGAGGAGCGTTTATGACTTACCGGCAGCCGCCGGGAAAGGGAAGGGTTCATGTTGCAGAGCAATACCAAAAACAAGAGGCCGATTGGAAAGGCCGAGGTCAAGCAGTTCGCTCTGACCAATCTGCGGGAAGCCAGACCGATGCTGATCTTCATCACCGTCTACTTCATCAGTTTCTACATTCTGGAGCACATGACCCGGCTTCACTACTACGTGATCGAGTCCCCGCTGGATCGGGTGATCCCCTTCTGTGAGGCCTTCATCCTCCCCTATCTCTCCTGGTTCCCGTACATGGTGGTGGGAGCAGGACTCCTCTTGTTCTTCGACAAGCCGGAGTACCGCAGGCTCTCCTTCATGCTCTACCTGGGAATGGGCGCTTTCATCGTGATCTCCGCCCTCTTCCCCAACATCCTCTACCTTCGTCCGGAGGTCATGCCCCGGGACAACATCTTCACCCGCATGGTGGCACAGCTCTACCGCACAGACACCCCGACCAACGTGACGCCCAGCATCCACGTGTTCAACACACTGACGGTCGTGAACGGCATCGCCCACAGCCAGTGCAAGTACGCAAAGAAGAAATGGGTGCGCGCCATCTTCTATCTGGACGGCATCCTGATCATCCTCTCCACGATGTTCATCAAGCAGCACTCGGTGTACGACGTGGCGGCGGCATTCCTGATGTTCTCCCTGTTTTACATCCCGATCTATCGGCCGGATCTGCTCCCTGGACGGGACAGTTCCAAGAAGCTCCTGCGCACCGAGGAGTAAGGCGCAGAGCCGCTGCCTGGAATGATTGAGACAGCACCCTGATGGAAAGATACAAAAAAGCCTGCCAGCGGCAGGCTTTTTTCATACTCTGAAGTTTTTCCAGGATTGAGTGGTTCCGGTTCAGTTGAACTTGAAGAAGTGCCTTGCGATCTTGTAGGCCCGTGCGGTCAGGGCACGTCCTCCCTTGCCGGGAAGTCTGGTGGCAAGACCGAAGATTCCGTTCTTGAGCTTGGCATAGAGGAAGTAGTCCTTCTCCCGGATGTACTTCCAGAGATCCGCCTTCTTCTGCAGATCCTCCTCCGTGCCCGAGAGGATGGCGAGAACCGAGGAGATCGTGGTGATGATCTCCAGGTAGTTGTACATGTACTCCCGAAGTTTCGCATGGGCATTTATCCGCTGGGCGTTCTCCCGGTCGGTGAAATAGTCCACCATCAGCTTATTGACCCGGATCTGCTGATCAATCCGGGAGATCATGACCTGCTGGTTGACCGACTGGTCGGAGCGGCCGATGAA
>JBJEYC010000139.1:0-2626 GCA_051886435.1 Lachnospiraceae bacterium | reverse complement strand
AGGGCGTGTCTGCGCGGTTGCGCGGCCACGCCTTTTGCTTTACACTCTAAATGGTTAAATTTGGGTAAATTCTGTGTAAAGTATAGGGATGACATATGAGTATCATCGGTGTTCTTGGCATCGTTGGCGGGCTGGTGCTGTTTCTGTACGGCATCCAGACCCTGGGAGAAGGCCTGAAGAAGGTGTCGGGGGGAAAGATGGAGAGTATTCTCCAGAACCTGACATCCAACAGGTGGAAGGCGGCGCTTCTGGGCACCCTGGTGACGGCAGTCATCCAGTCCTCCGGCGCCACCATTGTCATGGTGGTTGGCTTTGTCAACTCGCAGATCATGACGCTGGAGCAGTCCGTGGGCGTGATCCTGGGCGCCAACATCGGCACCACGGTGACGGCATGGCTCCTCTCCACCACGGGCATCCAGAGTGACAACCTGTTTCTCCAGCTTCTGCGCCCGGCAAATTTCTCCCCGATCATCGGTATCCTGGGCGTCTTCATGCTGATGATGGGAAAGAAGCAGCGGGTCCGGGATGTGGGCGGCATCATGACGAGCTTTGCGGTGCTCATGATCGGTATGAACACCATGTCCACTGCGGCATCGCCCCTTGCGGACGACCCGTCCTTTACGGGACTTCTCACCGCTTTTTCGAATCCGATCCTGGGCCTTTGCGTGGGCCTTGTGGTCACGGTGATTCTGCAGAGCTCCTCTGCCTCCATCGGTATCCTGCAGGCGATCTCGCTGACGGGAACCCTGAAGATGGGCAGTGCGATCCCGGTTCTGATGGGTGAGAACATCGGCTCTGCCATCACCGGCATCCTGGGCTCCATCGGCGCCTCGCGCAACGCGCGCCGCGCCGCCCTGATCCAGCTCTTCTACTGCATCGTCAAGACCTCGGTATTCATGGCGGTGTTCTACCCGCTGAACGCGGTGCTGCACTTTGCGATCATGGGCGAGACCGCAACGCCGGTCACCATCGCGGTGTTCCACAGCGTGTTCAACATCATCGCTGTGCTGGTGGTGCTGCCAATCTCCGACTTCCTGGTCAAACTCGTTCGTCGGGCAATCCCCGTCACGGAGCAGGAGCGGGAGGAGCAGGAGGGAAAGAAGGCGCTGCAGATCCTGGATCCGAAGTACGTGGCCTCTCCCTCCTTTGCGCTGGAGCAGTGCAGGAAGGCAACAAACGCGATGGCAGAGCATGCGCAGGAAGCGGTGCGCCTTGCCACCGGGCTCGTCCTTTCCTATGACGAGGAGGCCGCGGCGAAAGTCGACAAGATCGAGCGCCGGGTGGACGAGTACGAGGATCAGCTCAACGCCTACCTGGTTCAGATCATGGGGATGAACTTCACTCCAGCGGAGTCCCATCTTCTGACCCTCCTCTATCACAGCATCGGGGACTATGAGCGGATGACCGACCACGCCCTGAACGTGATGCAGGCTTCCCAGGCGATGCACCAGAAGGGAACCGCCTTCTCGAGCCGGGCAAGAGATGAGCTCTCTGTCTACGGCAGGGCGGTGAATGATATCGTCACTATGACGGTGACGGGGTACGAAAATCTCGACACCGGCACCGCTGCCCAGGTGGAGCCGCTCGAGAGCGTCATCGACGGATTGAGCCTTGGCGTTCGCCGGCGCCACGCGCGCCGCGTGCGCAAGGGCAAGTGTTCCGTAGAGCTTGGCATCGTGCTCGAGGACATCACCACCGACTTCGAGCGGATCGGGGACCACTGCACAAACATCTCGGTCTTTCTCTCCCAGCTGGGTGAGGATGACCTGGAGTTCCATGATTACCTGGAGCACCTGGAAAGCGAGGGGAAACTTGCAGAGCTTCGGACCAAAGCCCGGGAACTCGAGAAGGTGTACGCGCTGCCGCCCCTCAAGGAGGAGACCGGAAGCGAGGAGAAGGAGAAACCCAAAAAGAAAAAAGACGAGAAGAAGGCGGAGAAAAAGGACGACAAGAACGACAAGAACGACAGGAAGGGCACCGGCAGAAAGTAAGGCCGGGATCTTTCAGAGGGATTGGGGGAAGGAGCCGGCAGAAGCCGGCTCCTTTGTTACAGCAAAAAACACCCGGTGCCGGGATGATGATCCCGGCGCCGGGTGTATTGCGTTTCATTTTCGATTTCAGTGAGCGGACATCTGGTCCAGGAGCTGGAGCTTGGTGTCGTAGAGCTTCTGGGAAAGATCCACATAGACCTGATGAGGATTGGTCAGACGGCGTGACTCCTCCCAGAGGGTATCCTGCTCCTGCAGGCAGTAGCTGCGGATGTCCATGGTCTTGCGGAACGTGTAGACGCTCTTTCCGCCCAGGTACACGGGCTGGAGCATCTCGCGGAGCGTGAAGGTGCCGGGCTCCATGATCGTCTTCTTCCAGGGCTCCAGGGGGTCGAACAGAAGCAGCGGCTTGTCCTCGGTGAAGGTCTCATCGACAAAGCAGATCAGGTCTGCCTTGATCTTGTGGGAGTCCTTCTCGTAGACCCGGTAGATCTTCTTGTTCCCGGGGTTCGTGATCTTCTCCGTGTTCTCGGAGAGCTTGATCTTGGGGACGAAGGTGCCGTCCTCACGCTGCACTGCGGCCAGCTTGTAGACGCCGCCGAAGCTCGGGTTGTCCTTTGCGGTGATCAGGTGCGTGC
>JBJEYC010000138.1:0-2636 GCA_051886435.1 Lachnospiraceae bacterium | reverse complement strand
TGATGACGGCAACCTCTCCCTTTACATCGATCTGAAACGGTACCTGATAGGTATTGCCCATGTGTTCCCTCCTTTTTTCATCTTGATTGATGTTGCTTGATGTTACTTACGGCTTCATCATAGCGTGAAGATTTTCCGCATTCTACGGATATTTTGGCAGAAACCTTGCAAATCCTGCACGACCCTGTAGAATGGTACCCATGGGAGGAGAGAAGATGAAGCTGTTTACAACCTGCAAGGCGGCAACGGATCACTGCAGAACCACCCACACCTTTGCAGTAGCCCATTTGTATTCGGATGATGCCTCCATGAAGATGCACATCCATGACACCTATGAAATCTACTATTCCATTTCGGGAGGAAAGCAGTTTCTGATTGACAACCGGTTTTACGACTTCGGACCGGGGGACATGTTTTTCATCAATCAGTACGAGAGCCACTACATCTCCCGGCTGGAGGAGGGCTCCCACGAGCGGATCGTGATCTCCATTGATCCGGAGTACCTGTCGGAGTGCAGCACGGATCTCACCGATCTGAACCGGTGCTTTACGGAGCACAACCGGCCCAACGGCCACAGGATTCACCTCACGAAGGAGCAGCAGGAGAAGTTCATGCTGTTCATTCACCGGTTTGATGACAACACGGGATACGGTGCCGATGTGATGGACAAGGCGCTGTTTATGGAGCTGATGCTGTATCTGAACCTGTTGTTCTTTTCCGAGGCACAGCAGGATACGGAGCGCGACCATACGGCGCCGCCCGAGAGCCGACGGGCCCAGGTGGATGCCATCCTGTCCTATATCAATTCCAATATCCGCGCGGACCTCTCCATTGGGGCGCTGGCCACACAGTTCTATATGAGTCCCTCCAGCCTGTGCCGGATCTTCAAAGAGACGACCGGCACCACACTGAACCGATACATCACGGCCAAGCGGATCTCGCTGGCAAAGGCCCTGCTTGCCCAGGGCAAGAGCGTGACCCAGACCTGCCTGGAGTCGGGCTTTGGGGACTACAGTAACTTCCTGAAGGCCTTCACCAAGGCGGTTGGGGTCTCCCCGGGAAAGTACGCGGCATATACAAGATAAGAATTTCCCGTCTGCACCGCAGGCGGGAAATTTTATGTCCGCTGTTTTGTCAGGTGCCTTACTTTCGAAGCACCCGAATCTTTCTTCCGTTCACGGCGATCACCCCGTTCTGTTCCATGCGGGAGAGAGAGCGGGACATGGCGCTTCGGTTGAGACCAAGACTTGCGGCAAGTTCTGTCCGGGAGAGGGGGACAAGGCGCGCACCGTCAGAGAGGGCGGGAAGGGATTCGAGGTAGAGCAGGATCCTATCCTCCGCGCTCTTTTGCCCGAGAATCTGCACCTTCTGGTTCAGGTAGATGTTCTGCCGGGAGAGCGCCTGCACAAGATTTGCCAGGATCTGATGCCGGAAGGGAACCCCGCAGGAGCTGCAGGAGCAGGCAAGGAGCGGGGAGAGGGAGAGCCGCAGCAGCACGCTGTCAGAGACCGCGGAGAGCTGCACCTTGGAGCGGCTCTCCGGGAGCGAGGCAAAGCTCTCTCCGCACAGGGCACCAGGCAGGAACTGGGCGAGGGTGATCTCGTCAAAAGCCCGGTTGAGAAAGCTCCCCTCCAGGCACCCCTCCAGCACGTAGTAGGCGCCGGAAAAGGGATCTCCCTGGGCGAGAACCACCTCGCCCTTTGCCGCCTCGATCACCCGGGCCTCCATGCAGGAGAGGGCGGCATCAAAATTCTCCTCCGGGATGTCGGAAAGGAGCGGGCACTTCTTCAGGATTCCGGCGTAGCTTTTCATCATTTCTTCCCGTGTCATCTTGCACCTCCTCCTCTCAGCATAGCGGATCGCGGGAAAAAGTCCATGCCCGGTATGCTATACTCGTGGCACAACCGTCAGACGGGAGGTAGAAAGACAGATGGAGACAGGGCAGGGTCTTCCTGCGGTGTACGCAGGGGAAGCGGCATATGAGGAGAGGGCAGCGGCACTTGCCAAAAAGCTTGGCGTTTCGCTTCTTTCGGAGGCACCCGGGGAGGTACTCTGCCTTGTTGTCGACCAACGGGGACTCACCCTGCAGCGCGGGGACCTCTCCCTGCAGGGAGATTTTTCCCGGATGGCGCAGCGCCTTCGCCCGTCAAACCTGAATGGAGAGCTTTTGGTGAAAGCGGCAAGAATCCGGGACAGCGCGGGAGCGCCCACCGCGGTGGACGCCACCGCGGGGCTTGGGGAGGACGCCCTGCTTCTTGCGGCAGCTGGCTTTTGCGTGACGCTCATCGAGAAGGATCCGGTCATCGCAGCGCTCCTTGCGGATGCGATGGCGCGGGCGGCGAAAGATCCCGTCCTGGCCGGGGCCGTCGGCAGAATGCGCCTTCTGGAGGGGGACAGCATCGAAATTCTCGGTGCACTCTCTTTTGTTCCGGATGTGGTCTATCTGGATCCGATGTTTCCGGAACGGCAGAAGAGCGGGCTTGTCAAAAAGAAGTTTCAGCTTCTCCACGACCTGGAGCAGCCCTGTATGGACGGGGAGGCGCTCCTTGCGGCGGCGCTGTCGGCGGGACCGAAAAAGGTCGTGATCAAGCGGCCGAAAAAGGGGCCCTGGCTTGGCGGAAAAAAGCCCTCCTTCT
>JBJEYC010000137.1:0-2637 GCA_051886435.1 Lachnospiraceae bacterium | reverse complement strand
AGAAGACCTACGAGCAGGGCATGGACATCCTCTCGGGCATGATGGAGGATCTCAAAAAAGAGGGCAAGAGCGTCCTCTCCGGAGAGAACGCCTTCAAGCTCTATGACACCTATGGCTTCCCTCTCGACAACACGAAGGACATCCTCGGCGAGAACGGCATGACCGTTGACGAGGAAGGCTTCAACGAAGCCATGAAGCAGCAGAAGGAGAAGGCAAGAGCGGACCGCATGGCATCCGGCAAGAACGCCGAGTACATGGGCGCCGCTGCCACGGTCTACGATTCCATGGACCCTGCCGTCAACAGCACCTTTGTTGGTTATGACAAGACCTCCTGCGAGAGCACGATTGTCGCGATGGCATCCCTGGTGGATCCCAACGAGAAGAAGGGACCTCAGGATCCCGACTCTGCGGAGGACGGCCTTGCAGAGGATGAGGTCGCAGAGGCACTCTCCGATGGAGAGTACGGCGCGATCATCACGAAGGAGACCCCCTTCTACGGCACCATGGGCGGCCAGGTCGGCGACACCGGCGAGATCGTCAGCGCCGACGGCACCTTTACCGTGGAGCAGACCCTGCACGTGGCGGGCAAGAAGATTGCCCACATCGGCCGGGTGACCAAGGGCATGTTCCGACTCGGCGATACGGTGACCCTGCGCGTTGATGAGAAGCGCCGTATGGCAATCTGCCGCAACCACTCCGCAACCCACCTTCTGCAGAAGGCACTGCGTGAGGTGCTCGGCACCCATGTCGAGCAGGCTGGTTCCTTCCAGGATGAGCACCGGACCCGTTTTGATTTCTCCCACTTCCAGGCTATGACGAAGGAGGAGATCAAGAAGGTGGAGGACCTTGTCAACGAGAAGATCGCTGAGGCCCTTCCTGTAAAGACCGAGATCATGAGCATCGAGGACGCCAAGAAGAGCGGCGCAATGGCGCTGTTTGGCGAGAAGTACGGTGATACGGTCCGCGTGGTCGAGATGGGAGACTTCTCCAAGGAGCTCTGCGGCGGCACACATGTGAAGAACACGAGCCAGATCGCCCAGTTCAAGATCATCTCCGAGAGCGGCGTCGCCGCAGGTGTGCGCCGGATTGAAGCCATCACTGGTGACAATGTGCGCGCTTACTATGAGAACCTCGAGCAGGAGATCAACGGCGCAGCAAACCTCTTAAAGGCTACCCCTGCCACCCTGGCAGAGCACATCAAGAAGCTCCAGGAAGAGCTCAAGGCTGCCCGGGCAGAGAACGAGTCCTTAAAGAGCAAGGCAGCACAGAGCGCACTCGGCGATGTGTTGAACCGCGTCGAGGAAGTCAAGGGTGTTTCGTTCCTTGCAGCCAAGGTCCCCGGCGTCGACATGAACGAGCTTCGGAACCTGGGAGATGACCTGAAGAGGAAGGTGAAGGATCCTTACGTGATCCTGCTTCTGTCCGACAAAGACGGCAAGGTCAGCATGATGGTGGCGGCATCCGACACAGCTGTGAAGATGGGTGCTCATGCCGGAAACCTGATCAAGGGCATTGCAAAGGAAGTCGGCGGCGGTGGCGGCGGACGTCCGAACATGGCACAGGCTGGCGGCAAGAATCCGGCCGGCATCGAGCGCGCCATGGAGCTTGCAAAGACTGTGCTTGCAGATCAGATCAAGGCGTAATCCGGAATACAACGTGCATCATACGGGAGAGCCATTCTGCCAGAGGGCAGAATGGCCCTTCTTTGTTCCGGAATCCACAGACCGGCAAAAAAGCGACTTGAGAACCGGGCCTCTTGCGGGTATGATGGGAACATTGCATGCCAGCAGACTGCGGGAAACAGGCAGTCTGCGCGAAGGAGATCGAATCACTTGAAGAAATCTGGGATTTGGAATTACATCAAAAAGGCGGATCTGGTCCTGCTTGCCGCCTTTGTTCTCGTCGGGATTATCATGATCGTGATACCGCTAGCGGGGACAGCAAAGGAGGATGCCGCGGCGGAGGACACCGAAAGTGAAACCGGCCCGATGGTGGTAATCTACACCGACGGAAACGAGTACGGAAGGTATCCTCTCGACAAGGATCAGACCATCACCGTTTCCCAGTTGGGAGACTCCATCACGGACACAGCCACCAACGTGGTGCAGATCCAGGACGGACGCGTGCGCATGGAGGAAGCCAGCTGCAAGAACCAGATCTGTGTCGAGACGGGCTGGATTTCGAAGACGAATGAGATCATCGTCTGTCTCCCGAACCGGGTCTATGTGACGATTGAGAGCGGAAGCAATGCCTCTTCGGCAGACACCGAGATGGATGCGGTGGCGAGGTGAACATGAGCGCAAAGAAAATCGCACTCAGCGGCATGTTTGCGGCGCTGGGAATCATCTTTTCTTATATTGAATATATCCTGCCTTTTCAGACCGGTGTCCCCGGCGTGAAGCTCGGCCTTGCCAACCTCGTCATCGTGGTGGCTCTTTACCGCATGCGCGACAAGGATGCCCTGGTCATCAACCTGATCCGGATTCTTGTGTCCGGACTCTTGTTCACCGGTCTCTCCGGGACCTTTTACTCACTGTGCGGCTCGATCTGCAGCTTTGCCGTGATGGCCCTTCTCAAGAGAACGGATCGCTTTTCTGTGATCGGAGTCTCCATGGCGGGCGGTGTCTTCCACAACTT
>JBJEYC010000136.1:0-2642 GCA_051886435.1 Lachnospiraceae bacterium | reverse complement strand
AACCCAAATCCGAAAAAAATTTAAGCAAAGTTTTCTGAAAATACAATACAATGATGATTTGAACCCCCGGGTGGGGTTCCGGGGGAAAGATACCTGTCGTACAATGCGATCAACCTGAAGAAACGGAGGAATATTCTATGCATATCCCGGATAATTACCTAAGCCCTCAGACCTGCGCGGTGATGACCGCTGCCATGGTGCCTGTCTGGGGTGTCTGCATCAAAAAAGTCCGCGCGGATCTCTCTTCCCGGGAAGTCCCCATGATGGGAGTTGGAGCGGCCTTTTCCTTCCTTGGCATGATGTTTAATGTTCCGCTCCCCGGCGGCACCACGGGACACGCGGTGGGCGGGACCCTGATCGCCATGCTCCTTGGACCCTACGCCGCCTGCATCTGCGTGAGCGTAGCACTCCTTCTGCAGGCGCTTTTGTTCGGGGACGGCGGTATTCTCTCCTTCGGCGCCAACTGCTTCAACATGGCCTTCGTTCTTCCTTTTGTGGGCTGGCTGACGGCAAGAGCTCTTCAAAAGTTGGTGAAAGCAAAGACCGTCCGGGGCAGAGCACTCTGCGCGGCAGGCGGATCCTATGTGGGCATCAACGCGGCAGCTCTTTGCGCGGCAATCGAGTTTGGCATTCAGCCCATGCTCTTTCGCGATGCGTCAGGTCAGGCACTGTACTGCCCCTATGATCTGTCGGTCTCCATCCCCGCGATGATGGCGGGGCATCTCACGGTCTTCGGCCTTGCAGAGGCGGTCTTTACGGGGCTCATCTATGCCTTTGTGGTCAAGACTTCTCCGGAGATGGAGCGCAAAGATGCCGGAACGGCAAAGACGAGTCTTCCCGTCAGGATCCTTCTTGGCGTCCTGATCCTTGCGGTGCCTCTTGGACTTCTTGCCCAGGGAACCGCCTGGGGCGAATGGGGAAGTGACGAGATCGCATCGACGGGTGCCGGCTACACGCCCGCCGGGATGGCAAATGGCTTTGATTTCTCGGCCCTTCTGCCAGACTACTCGGTGGCAGGGCTCCCCGACGCGGTGGGATACATCCTGTCTGCGGCGATCGGTGCGGCAGTTCTGCTTATCGTGTTCAAGCTCCTGCCGCTCGGAAGACGCAGGGAGAGCACTTCGTGAACGGAAATCTTTCGATTATGCGGGTCATCGCCCGCATCGCAGATATTGAAGAAGCAAACAGCAGAGAAGCGCAGAGCAGGGTATCACCTGCTCTGCGTCTTGTCGTATGCATCGCCGCCATTCTGTTAGTCTCTCTCTCCCGAAATGCCGCTTTTGTACTCCTGGTGATTGCGGTGGAGCTGGTGCGGTCGGCGCTCCTTTCGCCGGAGAGAATCCGGCGGATTGTGCTGCGGCTTCCGCTTCCCGTTTTCATGACAGCGCTTTTGATGCTCCCCGCCGTCTTTCTCGGCTCGCCCCGCTCGATGCTCACTGTCACGATGAAAGTGTTCTGCGCGGTGCTGCTGTTGGCTGTGCTGAATGAGAAGATCACATGGCGGGAGGTGACAGGAGGGCTTGCAGCCCTGCATATGCCGCCTCTTGTGGTGCTGACACTGGACACTACGGTGCGTTTTGTCGTTCTCCTTGGCCGCTACAGCGACCGCATCCTGGAAGCGGTGTCCCTTCGGCGTGTAGGCCGCAGAAACTGGAAAAATGCCGCGACTGGTGGGATCCTCGGCACGACATGGCTCAAGTCCCAGCAGATGGCGCAGGCAAACGCGGAGGCAATGACCTGCCGCTGCTTTGCCGGTGTCTACAAAAAGCGCCCTGCCCACGTGGAAGCGCAGGATCGGGGAAAGCAGCTTTTTGCCAATATAGCCTACGCGCTTCTTCTTGCTGCCCTGCTTGCCGCTTTTTTCTACAGCCAGGGCATGGTATAAAGGTGTACCGGGAAGCGCGGGGGCGAAGAAACCTGGCAGATGCGGAACAAATCAACAAAACCATGAGGCGGTATGCGGATGGATGAGATCATCAGTTGTCATGACGTGACATTTTCCTATCCAGGAAGTGGAGAGAAGGCCCTGGATGGGGTGAACCTGTCGATTCCGAGGGGATGCTGCGCTGTTCTGGAAGGACCGAACGGCTGCGGCAAATCCACGCTGTTTCGAATCCTTCTGGGATTGGACTTCCCGGATCGGGGAACCTACCGCTTTGACGGGGAGGAGATCACTCAAAAGAAAATGAAGGATGAAGCCTTTGCCGCGTCCTTTCACAAAAAGATCGGTTTTGTATTTCAGAACAGCGAAGTCCAGCTCTTTACCGATTCCGTGGAGCATGAGATCGCCTTTGGCCTGGATCAGCTGGGTCTTCCGGAAGAGGAGGTGCGAGCGAAGACGGAGCAGGCGATTTCGGAGTTTCACCTGGAAAAAGTGCGGGGGCGGGCGCCTTTTCACGTCAGCGGCGGAGAACAGAAGCGCACCGCGATGGCAGCCGTCTTTGCGATGGAGCCCCTGGTGATCGTGCTGGACGAGCCGCTCTCCGGTCTCGATGAGGAGGGACAGGATTTTGTGCGGGGGTTTTTGAAAAGAAAGCGGGACGCGGGAACCACGCTCGTCGTGGCAACCCACAGCAGAGAGCTGGCAGAGGATCTGTCGGACCTGCGGATCCGGATGGACCGAAGCCACCGGATCGTAGAAA
>JBJEYC010000135.1:0-2645 GCA_051886435.1 Lachnospiraceae bacterium | reverse complement strand
AAGCTGTGCCTTTCTCTGTTGCAGCGGATCGACTTACTCTTCTCGTCAACGCTTTATATGATGCAGTGTTGCGAAATCTCTCCCGCAACAAAGGCATTGTATGCCCCGGAATCGGAAAAGTAAAGCGGCGTTTTTTGCGTAAAACCGGGCACATCTGGCACGCCCTTTTCCGCTGATGCCCGGCCGCATGTTATGACCAGACATCCCCTTCTTTCCGAAATTTCACACAGTCTGTGCGGAATTTTACAGATTGCGCATGTGCTCTTTCTATGGTTCATGATACAATGGTGCAAGCTGTGAAAGACAGCGGAAGGAAGGATATGGCGAAGAAACAGGAGTCCGGCCTGCGCGAAGCGCAGGAGGAACTGAACAGACAGATCAAAGAGCAGGCCTTCCAGCGGGTGTACCTGCTCTGCGGAGAGCAGGCCTATCTTCGTACCCAGAACCGGGACAAGCTCCGGGAGGCGGTGCTTGCCGGTGGTGACAAGATGAATGCCGCCTATTACACGGGTGATGGCTTCACTGCTCACGATGTGATTGGTCTTGCGGAGACCATGCCTTTCTTTGCTGAGCGTCGGGTGATCGTCCTGGAGAACACCTTCCTTTGGGGAAACCGGGGTGGGTCCGAGGCAGAGCATCTGGCCGAGTACATCAAGGACATCCCTGAGACCACAGTGCTGATCTTTGTGGAGGAAAAGCCCAAGGGCACCACAAAACTCTACAAGCAGATCAAGAAGTATGGCTTTATACTGAACTGTGAGACCCCCAGCGAACGCGACATGGCGGCTTGGACCGCGGGCCGCTTCCGGCGTGAGGGACACCGGATTGCCCCGCAGACTCTGGCCTTTTTCCTTTCCTATGTAGGGACGGACATGTTGACCGTGGAAAATGAGGTCCGGAAGCTGGTGAGTTATGCCGGGGACCGGGAGGAGATCACAAAGGATGACATCCTGACGATCTCCTCCCCGCTGGTGCGGGATCAGATCTTTGACATGATCTCCGCGATCGGAGAGAAGAACTCGGACCGGGCGATGAAGATCTATATGGATCTTTTAAAGCTTCAGACCCCTCCGCCCGTCATTCTGTCCCTGATGACCAGACAGTACGGGCAGCTTTTACAGGCGCAGGAGCTTTTGCATTCCCACTCTGAAAGGGAAGCAGCGCAGCTGATGGGTACGAATCCCTGGGTCTTTTCCCACAGGATCTGTCCCATGCTCCGCTACTATCAGGAGGAGAGTCTGGTACAGGCGCTGGATGCCTGCATTCAGGCTGGCATGGATTTTCGAAGCGGCAAGGCGGATCCGCAGATTGCGGTAGAGCGACTGATCGCCGCAAATTCCCAGAAAACCGCCTAAGCGCGGTGTCAGAAGGACACAATCAGATGAAACCATTGGAGACATTTGCCGACAGCGAGGGGAGAACCTGTCAATTGCTGTGCCGTGTAGTTAGTGATGAAACGGGAGAAATGCTTCTTGTCTATCAGCGGCTCGAAGAACCTGGAGTGCTCAGAGCCATGCGGGCCGATGCTCTGGATGACGAAGCAGATACAGAGAGCGCTCCGGAGGAAGAAGCCGGGAAAACCGTCAGTGAGGAGAGTGCAGCCCCCGAGGAGGACGCGGCAAACGCCGCGGAAGCTGCTCCGGATGATGCCGATTCGGCGGATACTGCCGGAGAGGAAGAGGCCGAGCTGGATCCAGACGTGGCGCGGTTCCTGGATGCCACGAGCATGGAGGAGAAGATGGATGTCCTCCTGTCTATGCGGGATCACATCCGAAATGACCAGATCGATACACTGGCGATGTCCCTTGGCATCTCGATCGACGAGGGGAGCCCCGAGGAGCGCTTTGACGATCTGCGGGAGTGCCTGAACACCATTGCACGGTATGAGCTCGAGAACGCCCGGCTCCGGTAAGCGGGACGTGAAGAGGAAAGGAAGAGGAAAACAGGCGAAATGAAACTGCTCAGCATTTGTGTACCCTGTTACAATTCGGAAGCCTACATGGAGAGTTGCATCGACTCCCTCTTAAAGGGCGGAGAAGAGGTAGAGATCCTGATTGTGGATGACGGATCAAAGGATCGGACAGCGGAGATTGCAGACCGCTATCAGGTATTGAATCCGAATATCGTCCGCGTGATCCACAAGGAGAACGGGGGCCACGGCTCCGCCGTAAATACCGGTCTCGCCAATGCGACTGGTATGTTCTTCAAGGTGGTGGACTCGGATGACCACCTGAAGGAGAGCTCCTACATAAAGGTGCTGGAAAAGCTCAAGGAGTTCTCCGGTGCCGACACGCCGCTGGACATGCTGATCTGCAACTACGTGTATGACAAGGTGGGAGAGAAGAAGCACAAAGTCATGCAGTACCGCAGCGCCCTTCCGGTGGACCAGATGTTTACCTGGGACGATGTGGGGCACATTTTTAAGGGCCACTACATTCTGATGCACAGCGTGATTTTTCGGACCAAACTCCTTGTCGAATGTGGTCTGCAGCTGCCGGAGCACTGTTTTTACGTTGACAACATCTATGTGTTTGATCCGCTTCCCTATGTCAAGCACATGTACTACATGGACATCAATCTCTATTACTACTTCATCGGCCGCTCCGACCAGTCGGTCAACCAGCAGGTCATGATCTCCCGGATTG
>JBJEYC010000134.1:0-2648 GCA_051886435.1 Lachnospiraceae bacterium | reverse complement strand
AGCATGACAGCAGGGCCGCGGCATTGCCGCGGCTCTGTTTTTCTTTCGTCAGAATGCCGGTTTCCAATCCCCTGCCTATGGTATCCTTGTATTCAATTTCGATTGACAAACGGATTTCGGCAGGTATAATACAGTGCTATAAAGCAAAGGCGCTTTGAGAGACGGGAGCAGTCTCTCAAGGCGCTTTTTTGTTTCAGAGAACAGGAGGATATAGATCAATGGAAACGGTAAAGATACCAGAGATTTACGGAAGCCTTGTTTTCAATGACAAGGTCATGAAGGAACGGCTCCCGAAGGACGTCTACAAGGCCGTCCACAAGGCCATTGCCAGCGGTTCTTCCCTGGAACTGGATGTCGCAAACACCGTTGCGGCTTCCATGAAGGAATGGGCCATTGAGAAGGGCGCAACCCACTACACCCACTGGTTCCAGCCGATGACCGGTCTCACCGCCGAGAAGCATGACTCGTTCATCAGCCCCCAGGCAAACGGAACCGTCATCATGGAGTTCTCCGGCAAGGAGCTTGTCAAGGGTGAGCCGGATGCCTCCTCGTTCCCGTCCGGAGGCCTGCGTGCAACCTTCGAGGCAAGAGGCTATACCGCATGGGATCCCTCTTCCCCGGCATTCATCAAGGACGGCACTCTCTACATCCCGACTGCATTCTGCAGCTACGGCGGAGAGGCCCTCGACAAGAAGACCCCGCTCCTTCGCTCCATGGCAGCGCTGTCTCAGGAGGCCGTCAAGGTTCTGCACCTTCTCGGCAACAAGGCTGTCACCCATGTCGACACAACAGTCGGCTCCGAGCAGGAGTACTTCCTGATCGACAAGGACATGTACCTCAAGAGAAAGGACCTTCTGATGTGCGGCAGAACGCTCATCGGCGCGCCCGCTCCGAAGGGACAGGAGATGGAGGATCACTACTTCGGCGTTCTGAAGCCGAAGGTATCCGAATACATGCATGATCTCGACCAGGAGCTGTGGAAGCTCGGCGTTCCGGCCAAGACCAAGCACAACGAGGTTGCACCGTCCCAGCATGAGCTGGCACCGGTCTTTGAGACCGCAAACGTCGCTGTCGATCACAACCAGCTGACCATGGAGGTCATGAAGAAGGTTGCCGACAAGCACGGATATGCATGCCTGCTGCATGAGAAGCCGTTTGACGGTGTCAACGGCTCCGGCAAGCACAACAACTGGTCTATTGTCACCGATACCGGTGTGAACCTCCTGGATCCCGGCAAGACCCCTGCTGAGAACACCCAGTTCCTGGTCTTCCTGATGGCGGTGATCTCCGCTGTGGATGATTATCAGGATCTGATGCGTGTCTCGGTTGCCACGGCCGGCAATGATCACCGCCTTGGCGCAAACGAGGCGCCGCCGGCAATCATCTCCATCTTCGTGGGCGATGAGCTCGCGGGTGTCTTAAAGGCCATCGATGAGGGCAAGGACTTCGTCGGCACCGGCAAGATCAAGATGGATCTCGGCGCACCGGTTCTTCCGAACATCACCAAGGACACCACGGACCGCAACCGGACTTCGCCGTTTGCCTTCACCGGCAACAAGTTTGAGTTCCGTATGCCCGGCTCTTCGCTGAGCGTTGCAGACCCCAACATCGTCCTGAACACCGCCGTCGCAGAGTCTCTCTCCAAGATCTACGACAAGCTCAAGGACGTTGCGCCCGATGACATGGCATCCGCAGTCCAGAAGCTCGTGAAGGAGCTCCTGGATGCCCACAAGAGAATCCTCTTCAACGGCAACGGCTACACCGACGCCTGGGTCGAGGAGGCAGCAAAGCGCGGCCTCTACAACTTAAAGTCCCTTCCTGAGGCAATGCCCAGACTCATCGCGGACAAGAACGTCGAGCTCTTCACCAAGCACGGCATCTTCACGAAGGAGGAGCTGGATTCCCGCTACGAGATCTTCCTCGAGAACTACGTGAAGACGATCCACATCGAGTCCCTGACGATGCAGGAGATGGTGCGCAAGGACTTCACCTGCGGCATCGTGTCCTACATGAAGGACATCACCAACGAGACCCTCAAGAAGAAGCAGCTCATGCCGAGCCTGGACTGCTCCTACGAGGAGAAGATCATCGGAACCCTCGATGCGACCGAGGCAAAGATCTGCACGTCCGTCGAGAAGCTCGACGAGGACACCAAGACCGCAGAGAAGATTACCGACGAGCTCGAGTGCGCAACCTACTACTACAAGACGATCCTCTCCGACATGGCAGAGCTCCGCGCTTCTGTTGACAAGGCCGAGGCGATCATCCCGGACAGCTACCTTCCTTATCCGACCTATGGTCAGATGCTGTTCTCGCTCCGCTGAGAACAGGTTCTTTTCCAATTCGTGATCGAAAAGCTGTCCGCGCAGGGATTGCAATCCCGCGGCGGATGGCGTAAGGTCACAACATACAGACAATTCGTCCTGCACATGGTGTGCGGACTGCAATTGTATACCGCAAGATCCGGCAAAGAGGCTGGCAGGTTCATGGGTCCTGTCATGCCTGCCAGCATTTGGCCGGATTTTTGCGTACCTGCAGATATTTTCAGAACTTTCCAAAACAAACCGGATACAGAGAGGCAAAAATGGAGAATACGAAAGAAAAGTTCTACACCAAGGAGTTCTATGAGAGCCTGCAGAAGGAGCACG
>JBJEYC010000133.1:0-2655 GCA_051886435.1 Lachnospiraceae bacterium | reverse complement strand
ATCTCTTGCAATTCAAGGCATTTCCCAGTATAATGATATCAAGTATGTAATGAGCGGGGTGACTCGCAATGCCTTTCAAGCTGAATACAACGTATATCTCCAGCACGCTGGCTTTTAAGCTGTCCAAAATTTCCGAATATCCGGTCACTTCCATTGTGGCCCCCATTGGATACGGAAAAACCAGAGCCATCAGCTGGTGGGTAGATGATTGCCAAAAGATGAGATCGGATGCGCTGATCCTGCGGCAGACCATCGTCACGGACTCCCTGGCGGATTTCTGGCGGGGCTTTTGCCGGAACCTCCGGGAATGGCCGGAACTGGAAAAGGAAATGTCCGCTCTTGGATTCCCCGCAGACCCCCAGGCGCGGCAGCTGATGATGGAATTGCTGACCGATGCGCTGGCCGGGAAATCCCACGATATTTTTTACATCATTGATGACCTGCACTTCCTGCCGAATCCCGCGTTTACATCCCTGATCCTGTTTTTGAGCGACCACCTGCCGGAGCGGACCCACATCATTCTGCTCTCCCGCAACGTCATCTTTGAACGGGCGGCACAGATGAAGCTGGGCCCCCGCCTGTGGGAACTGAATGTGGACGATCTGCGGCTGGGCGAAGCGGACATCCGGGAATATGCGCGCCGGAGCGGCCAGATTCTGAACATCCGGGATGTGAAGATGCTGGCCAGCAGTACCGAGGGCTGGTTCTCCATGGTCTATCTGAAGCTGCGGTCCTATGCGCAGACCGGCAAATGGCCGGAAAGCACCGCCAATATCTATCCGCTCATCGACGAGGTGCTGTTCCGCCCCCTGGAGGCCCGCCAACGGGAATTTCTGGTGCGGCTGAGTGTGCCGGACGATTTCACGCTGGAAGAAGCGGAGTTCCTGTGGCCGGAGGATGACACGGCGGCGCTGCTGAGCCAGCTGACGGAACAAAACGCCTTTATCACCTGTACCGACGGTGTGTACCGCTATCACAATATGCTGCGCTCCTGCGCCCGGAAGAAATTCCTGCAGCTGCCGGAAACGGAGCAGAATGCCACCTTGCTCCGCCTGGGACAGTGGTATGAGAAGATGGGAGAATGCTGCCTTGCCGCGGAGAGCTATGAAAAGGCCGACAGCTGGGACGACCTCCTGCGGACGGTGGGACAGGACCGGGGCCTGAGCTTCGGCCCCGAGCGGCTGCCGCTGATGCGCCGCTGGATGGCCAATTGCCCGGAGGAATGTCAGCTGCGCCATCCGCGGGCGCTGCTGGTATTCATGCTGCTGCTGTTTTACGGCCGGGACATCCCGGAGATGCGGCGGTATCACGGGCTGTTTCAGCGCAGCATGGCCCTTTGCACCCACCTTTC
Organism: Lachnospiraceae bacterium; assembly: GCA_051886435.1. GTDB lineage: Bacteria > Bacillota > Clostridia > Lachnospirales > Lachnospiraceae > CAG-791. The sequence goes on along the minus strand of JBJEYC010000133.1, from coordinate 1,304 downwards.
CCAGCAGGAGCGGGACCAGCTGGAGGGGGAGGCCCTGCTGCGCCTGTCCTTCCTGTGCTTCAACGACATCTCCGCCATGAGCGCCTATCACCGGCAGATCCGCGCCCTGATCCCCGCGGACCGCAACCCGTGGACCCAGGGCTCGCCTTCCGTTCTGATGCTCTATCACAGCAAGAGCGGCAGCCTTGACCGGGAGAACGATGAGATGCGGGGATGTATGCCCATTTACAGCCGCGTTGCCAGCGGGCATGGCAGCGGCGCGGCCACCATCATGCAGGCCGAAACGGAATTTGTACGGGGGAACCTGACCGACGCCGACATTCTCTGCCGCCAGGCGGAGGAGCAGGCGCTGGAGGCGGGAGAGTACAGCATGTATACCTCCGCCGCCTTTCTCTCCGCCCGGCTGGCGCTGTATGACCAGCCGCCCCGAAGCGGCTTTCCCATCCTGGACCGGGCGGCGGACACCCTGCGCCGCGCCCATCAGTACCGTTTGCTGACCACCCTGGAGCTGGGCCGGGGATGGCTGAGCGCCCTGCTGGGGCAGACGGAGCAGCTGCCCGCGTGGCTGACGGCGGAGGGCGCCAGCATGATGCAGGTGTTCCCGCTGATCGAGCCGGTCTTTCAGGTGATCGTGGGCCGCGTGCTGCTGGCGCAGAGCCAGTGGGCGCAGGTTGCGGCCCGGACGCCCCGGCTGCTCCGGGCCAGCGCCGATGCCCGGTTCGTCCTGTGCAGCATCTATGCCCACCTGCAAAACGCCGTGGCGCTGATGCATCTCGGAAAGGAACAGGCCGCGCGGCAGGCCCTTCGGGAGGCGTGGTCCCTGGCGCAGCCGGACGGCATCCTGCTGCCCTTCGCCGAGAGCGATCCCTGCCTGGACCGGCTTCTGGACGAGCTGGCGGAGGGGGAAACCCGGGAGCGCCTGCATACCCTCGCTGCCCGGTTCCGCACCGGACGAGAGGCCACCCGGCAGGAGCAGAACCTTCTGGAGCGGTCCGGCCTGACGGAGCGGGAGCTGGAGATCGCCTGCCTGGCGGCGCAGGGCAAGAGCAGCCGGGACATCGCCGAGATGCTGGGCGTCTCCGTGAAATCCGTCAACAACCGCCTGAACGGCGTCTATGAGAAGCTGGGTCTGGGCGGCGAGGGACGGAACAAACGTCAGGCGATGGTCAGGCTCATCGATCACTTACAATAAAAAAATTTCATAAAAAAATCTCGCAAATTTTCAAATTGGGGTATTGATTACCCTACCAAATTAAAAAATGCCATTGTATAGTTAAGCTATACAATGGCATTTTTGTACGCAT
>JBJEYC010000132.1:0-13216 GCA_051886435.1 Lachnospiraceae bacterium | reverse complement strand
GAACCAGGAGGTTCTGTCCCTGCCGGCCCCGGCCGCCGCTGCCCTTTCCGCCGCTATTCCGGTTGTCGTCGTCATCGTCTCCGTCCCCGAATCCGAAAAAATCCGACCGGCGGACCCGGTCCTGGAGATCATGCTCTTTGCTGCGTGCCCGGAAGCTTTCAAATATTTTTTTCAACGCATTCTCCTCTGATGCTCCCTGCTGCGGCCGGTTTTCTCGGTTCCGGGCAGCCGGGAGAATCTTTACTATTATAATGAGTAGGACACTGGCAGGCAATCGGCGGATTGTGAAAATCTCATGAAAAGCGTATACTCGAGGCACCGGATCCGGCCCTCTGGCGCCGGATTTTCCTTTGTCGTCTGATTTTCGTTCCGGGAGGGACCCGATATGGCAACCGAAAAGCTCTATGATCAAAAGCCCTATGACACCGAATTCACCTCGGACGTGGTCTCCTGCACGCCGGGAACAGAGTCGGGGATCTGGCAGCTCGTTCTCTCCGGCACCCTGTTTTTCCCCGAAGAGGGCGGCCAGACCCCGGACCGGGGCACGATCGACGGGGCTGAGGTATGCGACGTACAGATCCAGGATGAGGTCATTACCCACACAGTAAAAAGAGCCGAGCCCTTTGCCGCGGGCGCCAAAGTGCACGGCGTTCTCGACTGGGACCACCGCTTCTCCAACATGCAGAACCACTCCGGGGAACACATCCTCTCAGGGCTCCTGCACAGCCTCTACGGCTTTGAGAACGTGGGCTTCCACCTCTCCGACCACGAGGTGACCCTGGACACCTCCGGGCAGCTCTCCAAGGAGCAGCTCGATGACCTGGAGAGACGGGCCAACGATGTCGTGTACCGCAACGTCCCCGTCACCTGCGTCTATCCCCCGAAGGAGGAGCTTGCTAAGCTCTCCTACCGCAGCAAGAAGGAGATCGACGGGCCGGTCCGCATCGTCACAATCGAAGGGGTGGATGTCTGCGCCTGCTGTGCGCCCCATGTGGCACACACCGGGGAGATCGGACTGATCCGGATTCTTGACGTAATGCGCACCTCCTCCGGCATGCGCCTTTCGATCCTCTGCGGCAGGCGTGCCCTTGCGGACACCAGAAAGAAGGAGGACGCTCTGGCTGCGATTTCCCACCTCGTGAACCTGCCAAAGGACGAGGCCGCAGCGGGCGTGCAGCGCTTTGCCGACGAAATCGCGGCAAAGAAGGAGGAGATCAAGTCCCTGCAGGTGGAGCTCACCTCGGTGAAGCTTGCCGCCATCCCCGGCGGGCAGTCGCAGAACCTCTTCCTGTTTGAGGGACCGCTCCCCAACATCGTCCAGCGAAACTTCGTCAATGGCCTGTGTGAAAAGACCTCGGGCCTTGCAGGGGTCTTTGCGGGCTCATCGCAGGACGGGTACGTATTCATCATCGGCGGCCGGGGACGGGACGCCCGGGAGGCGGCTGCGCTTCTGCGGGAAAAGCTCGGTGCCCGGGGCGGCGGAAAGCCCGAGATGGTGACCGGCTCCGTCCACGCGGAAGAAGCAAAGATCCGGGAGGCGCTTGCTGCGCTCTCCTGATTCCAAGGAGGCGCATATCTTGACCAGAAAACTTCCATCCAGGCAGCAGTTTCAGACCCTGCTCCTTCTCATCGCGGGCAGCACACTGATTGCCCTGGCAACCTTCTATGTATTTGACCCTGCGGGGCTCATCACCGGAGGCTTCTCCGGCCTTGCCATCATCATCAAATCCGTGACAGCCCGGGTTTTCGGCAAGGGGGTTCCCCTCTGGCTCTCAAGCCTTGTGCTCAACATCCCGGTATTTTTGCTTGCCTGGAAGACGGACGGGCTCAGGAGCATCCTCAAATCCGCCTTCTCCTGGCTGATCATGACCGCGGAGCTGGCCCTCTTTCCGTCCCATCCGCTTCTTCCCGACAACCTGCTTCTCGTCTCCATCTACGGCGGCGCGATGTACGGAGTCGGCACGGGGCTTCTTCTGACCGCCCACGCGACCAGCGGCGGCACGGACATGCTGGGCAACTCCATGCACCACTTCCATTTCTTCCGGCGCTTCAGCATCGGTCGGATCATCCAGGTCTTGGACGGCACGGTCGTGGTGCTGGGCCTTCTGGAATTTGGCCTTGAGCGCACGCTCTACGCCATCCTTTCGGTGTATCTGTGCGGGAAGCTCACCGACTACGTGATCGGCCGGGGTCTCTCCGCCAAGATCGCCCTCATCATCTCAAACTGCAACGATGCCATCGCAAAGGACATCATGAACGACCTCTCCCGCGGCGTCACAGGCCTCCAGGGCCGGGGTATGTACTCGGGCAAAAACCGGACAATCCTGGTCTGCATCTGCTCCAACAAGGACATCGTGGACATCAAGGAAATCGTCCACCGCTACGACCCCAGGGCCTTTTTCATCATCGGCAACGTCAACGAGGCCATGGGAGAGGGCTTTGTGGAGACCTGGAACTGAGATCTCTCCGGTTTCCTGATATATCGCTTTGCAGACAGAAAATACCCTCCGAAGGAGCTTTGGGCTTCCTCGGAGGGTTTGTTATCTGGTTGTCTGGTCTGGTTTGCGTTTGGTTAGTGTTGTCTATAAGTGGCGGTCTGAAGCATTGAAACTGTCAATTGTCGGTGTATCGGTTACTGATGCGGGAACGGAATGCCCGCGGACTTCATCTTTCCTGCAACGGCCGCCATGTACTCGTCGGCGCCGTTTTTGAAGGGTCCGTGAACGCCGAGCACCACGTCAAGGAAGTCGTTGTACTCCGGGCTCACATGGGTCTCCCAGTGGGTGATCTCGTCCTTCTCGTTAGTGAGGACAAAACCATACGCATAGAAGTCATGGAGCACACCGTCCCGGTCATGGCCGCCGAAGTGGCTCTGCATGACAAAGCCGTTGTCGGAGGGCCAGCACTGGAATCCGAGAATGGTCCAGTCCGGAAGGGTAATGCAGTAGGTTGCCGCCTCCATGGTGGCGGACTGCTGCACGGTCATCGGCGTGGTGTCGAGATCGATCTTATTGTTGCCGAAGTAGGGAGACCAGTACTCGGCGTGCGGGGCAAATTTCCACTCTGCATAGGCAGCGCCTTCCTCTACGGTCTTCCCAAGATAGGCGGCATGATAGCACTCCGCCATCTGTCTGTGATGTGCAATTCTCTCTTCAAGCGTCATTTTTTGTTTTCTGCTGCCTCTTCTCAGAAATCAGTCAGAGTGATGTCGCTCAGCGCCCAGCCTTCCACGACACGGACGCCGATGGGATCCGGATTCTCCTTGAACTGCACGAATTCCATCGTGTTCTGGGTGAATGCCTTCCCCGTCTCGATGTTCCGGATGGTGACCGTGTAGCGGATTGCGCACCAGTTGTCCCGGATGATCATGTTCTCGAAATTGCCAAGATCCATGGTGTAGTGCTCAAAGAGCTTTCCCATCGCATCCTTGTACTGCTGAAGGGTCAGACGGACCAGTCCCTTCGGCCCAGGGATGTTGTAGTGGGCATCCGGCTCATAGAGCGTGTTGCACCAGGTGAGCCATCCGTCGTATCCGCCGTTCCAGTTGTTGAAACCGTTGAAGAGCCGGTCGCGGATCGCCTGCTCGGTCTTTGTTACCACCGGCGTCTCATATCTGACCTGATTAACCTTTTCTGCTGCCATATTTCCTCCTTTTCCGGGCCGTTTTCTGTTGGCCTTTACCCTGATTGCGGACCGGTTTCCTGTTTCGGTCCGCTCTGTCTGTTACGAAAAGAAGGGTATTTCCGAATGGTAAACGTACGGTAAAAATACGGAGCAAAATTTTTGGGGTGAAAGGAGTGACCATAGGTCAGGATCTCGCCTCTCACCCGGGGCAGTGCGGATTGCAGCCTGCCGCCAGTTGTATAGGTAGAAACGCACAAAGATTGCGCCTGTCACCCCGTTTTCACAGGGGAAAATTGCGAAATGGCACGAAAAGTCTTATGATGGACACATCAAAAAAGCGGCCGCACACAGGGCCGCGGGAGGGAAACATGGCAGAGCGGATTGCAATCATCACAGGTGCTTCATCGGGCCTGGGCAGGGAATTCATCCGGCAGCTGGATCACTTCGGGGAAGATCTGTTCCCCGCAGAGAAAAACGGGATCCCGGTGCGCCCCTTTGACGCCTTCTGGGTGATCGCAAGAAGACAGGACCGGCTGGAGGAACTGGCAAAAGAGACAAAGACCCCGGTGCGGGTGCTCCCCATGGATCTCACCGACAAAAAGGCAATCGAAGACCTCTCTGCCCTTCTGGACAAAGAGGATCCCGACGTGCGGCTTCTCATCAACGCCGCGGGCTTTGGCAAGATCGGGAGCTGGCGGGATATTCCCCTCTCCCAGGTGGACCAGATGATCGACCTCAACTGCCGGGCAGCGGTGGACGTGACCCAGATCTGCCTTCCCCACATGCAGGCGGGCGGACACATCATGGAGATCTGCTCCACGGCGGCCTTCCAGCCCTTCCCATACCTCAACGTCTACGCGGCCTCCAAGGCCTTTTTGTACCGCTACTCCCGGGCGCTCTCGGCGGAGCTTCGGAAGGATCGGATTCGGGTGACCGCGGTCTGCCCCTACTGGATCCGCGACACGGAATTCATCCCGGTGGCGCAGAAAACCGGGGAGGGTGCCTCCTACATCCATGGTTTCCCGTTCTCCGACACGGTGGACCATGTCGCAGCAAGATCGCTCTCTGACGCCTCCCTGGGCCTTTCGGTCTCCACCCCTGGCCCCGTATGCACGCTGCACCGGTTCTTCTCCAAGCTCCTCTCCTCGGATCTTCTCATGTGGATCTTCGAGGGAATCCGGAGACTCTGAGAAGGACTCAGGCGGGGAACAGCGCGTGGTCTTTCCAGATCACACGGCTTCCCACCGAAATTGCACGCTCGTAGAGGAGCGCATCCTCCGCCCGGACGACGCGCTGCGTTCCATCTTCTGCCTGCAGGGTGACCAGGACCTTCACCTTCTCGCCCTCCGGCAGCTCCTCGCAGCCGTAGTCATCCTCCCGGATGTCTTTTACCGTCCAGACTGGCATATCCTGTTCCATCGCGTTCTCCTTTCTGCTGCCCTGAGCATACTCCGTTTTCTCCGGCGTGGCCAGGGTCCCTGGCCCTGCGCTGCCCAGATGTATTGTTAATTTTTTAACATCGATCTTGCATTCTCTCCCGCCCGGTGGGATACTCACCTTGCGCTATATCCGGCCCGGACCTGTTTGCCCCGCACAGCGCGGGACAGCCCCCCGGAACAGCAGCAGGAGAGATCATGAAATCGAATTCCGTCCCCTCCGATCGGAGGGACGTTTCCCGGCTTATCAACTGCATTGTTTGACAAAGGCATCACTCTGCGCCCCGCCTGCCGCGGGAACAGAGTTTTTGTGCTGCCGGTGATTTCCACTCTCCGAGGGAGGAACTCCATATGAAAAAGAAACTGTTGACCGCTCTTGTCCTGGGCACCCTTTCCGCCACGCTTGCCGCCTGCGGAAGCGGCGCCTCTTCCACTTCCACCACTGCCGCCTCGCCGGCAGAGGAGGGAAGCACCGCCTCTGCCACCCAGAGTGCTGAATCCGGCACCCCGGCACAGGGCGGCTCCTTCATCTACGGCCTTGCCACCGAGGTGGACAACCTCGATCCCTTCGCCTCGACCACCGCAGATGCCAGAAGCATCTACTTCAACATCTACGAGGGACTCTTAAAGTGCGATGAGGACGGCAACTTCCAGCCCGCCATCGCCTCGGACTACCAGGTCTCGGACGACGGACTCACCTACACGTTCACCCTGCGGGACGGTGTCCTCTTCCACAACGGCAATCCCGTCACCACGGATGACGTGCTCTACTCCATCCAGCTCGCCATCGACAGCAAGATCACCGGCTATGACAACATCGACACCTTCACCGCGCCGGATGACAAGACCATCGTGATCACCCTGAAGGCCCCCGACGGGGACTTCCCGGCAGAGGTCTGCCAGGCTATCGTCCCCAAGGACTCGGACAACAACGGGGAGCTCGCAACCGCGCCCATCGGCACCGGCCCCTACGAGCTCACCGACTTTGCCGTGCAGGATCATCTGACCCTGACCCGAAATGACAACTATTGGGGAACGCCCGCCTACCTCGACACCGTCACCGTGAAGTTCATCGACAGCTCCGCGGACCTTCTGGTGAACTACCAGTCCGGCGCGATCGATGGCTTTGTCGCCAACGGCGCCATCACAGAGCAGGTGGACAAGTCGACCTCCGTCATCAACGTCGGCAATTCCAACGCGGTCCAGATGCTGGCCCTGAACAACGCCGCTGCTCCCTTTGACAACGCGGAAGTCCGGCAGGCCGTCTCCTACGCCGTGGACTCCGACGAGATCATCGACACCGCCTGCTACGGCTACGGCGTCAAGCTCGGCACGGCCATGATCCCTGGCCTGAAGGACTACTTCGATGACTCCCTGACCGACACCTACGATGTCGATGACGACAAGGCCAAAGAGCTTCTGGCGGACGCCGGATACGCGGACGGCTTCACCTTCACCGTGAAGGTTCCCAGCGTCTACCAGGTACACCTGGACACCGCCCAGATCATCGTGAACGATCTGGCCAAGGTCGGCATCACGATGAACATCGAGCAGGTGGACTGGGCGACCTGGCTCGAGAATGTCTACACGAATCGGGACTACGAGGCGACCATCATCTCCGTGGACGGCTCCATCGCCAGCCCCACTTCCTTCCTCTCCCGCTATGTCTCCGACGCGGGCAACAACTTTGTCAACTACAGCTCCTCCGACTTTGACGCGGCCTATGAGAGTGCAGCCTCTGCCCTCTCCCAGGATGATCGGATCGCGGGCTTCAAGAAGTGTGAGCAGATCCTGACACAGGACGCCGCTTCGGTCTACATCCAGGACATCTCCAACATCCTGGTCTACACCGACCGCTTCGGCGGCTTCGCCTCCTATCCGCTGTACGCGACGGACTTTGCGGCAATCTACCAGGTGCAGTAATTTTTCGCGGTGCACCCGTTTTCCGGCCCAGGCAGGTTCTTCCTGCGTGGGCCTTCCTCTTCCGGAGGGAATTTCCTTGAGATATCTGGTCAAAAAACTGGTGATCCTGATCGTGACGATGTTTCTGATCTCGCTGTTCACCTTCTTTGCGTTTCACATTCTCCCCGGCGATCCGGCCCAGCTGATTCTGGGCACCTCGGCATCGCCGGAGAAGCTGGACGCCCTCAGAGCGCAGCTTGGCACGGATAAGCCCCTCCTTGTCCAGTACCGGAACTGGATCACCGGGTTTGTGCGCGGTGACTTTGGGACCTCGATCCGCTACTCGATGCCAGTGAAGGATCTTCTGCAGGACCGGATTCCGGTGACGCTCCTTTTGGGGCTCATGGTTCTTGTGCTCACGATCGCCGTCTCGATCCCCCTGGGGGTCCACGCGGCAAGGATCCGGGGCCGGGCCGGGGAGCACGTCATCAACGTGCTGACCATGCTGGGGATCTCCTTTCCCGGGTTCTTTCTCAGCATCCTGTTCATGTGGATCTTCGGCCTGGTTCTGCACCTGTTCACGCCGGGACGGTATGTGGATCTTGCCACTGACCCCCTTGGATTCTTCCGGTTCATGTTTTTCCCGGCCCTTGCGATCGCCGTACCGCAGATCGCGATCCTGACAAAGTACATCCGCGCGGCCATGCTTGACGAGCTCTCCAAGGACTACGTCCGCACCGCCCGGGGGAAAGGCCGCAGCCGGACCGGCATCCTTTACGGCCATGTGCTTCGAAACGCGATCGTCTCCGTGGTGCCCCTGATCGGCATGATGATCGGAGAGATCTTTTCCGGCTCCATCATCGTGGAGCAGGTCTTCGGCATTCCCGGCATCGGGCGGCTTCTCATCGCCTCGGTGACAGGCCGGGACTTTCCGCTCACCCAGACACTGGTCATGTACGTGGCGCTCGTCATCGTCGTCACGAATTTTGCGGTGGACATCCTGATTCAGGTCATCGACCCCAGGATCCGCCTGCAGGGATAGGAGGCACCCATGAAAAAGGGAAGAACGGATTTCATCCTGGGTTTTCTCCTGACCGGCCTCATTGTGGCCCTTGCTCTGCTGTCTCTTTTCTGGACACCCTATGACGTCAACGCCACCGACGCAGCGGCGCGGCTTCTGCCGCCGTCTCTGCTGCACCCCTTTGGCACTGACAGCATGGGACGGGACGTCTTCTCCCGGGCCATCACCGGGGCACGGTTCACCCTCTTTGTCGCGGCGGCAACCGTGGGCTGCACCACGGTGATCGCCTCTCTCCTGGGCCTTGCCGCGGGGTATCTTGGCGGCGCTGTGGATGAGATCATCATGCGCCTCGTAGATGCCCTGAGCAGCTTCCCGGGGATCCTGACCGCCCTCATCATCGTGACGGTCATGGAATCCGGAAAGTACACCATCATCCTGGCTCTGACCATCATGTTCATCCCCAGCTTTACGAGGATCGTGCGCACGGGGACGCTCCAGTACAAGGACGCGGACTTTGTCCGCAGCAACCGGGTCTTCGGGGACTCAGGAATGCGGCTTCTTTTGGTGCACATCTTTCCCAACACCTTCCCCCTGCTCCTCTCCTCGATCGTGGTGGGTTTTTCCAATGCCATCCTCGCCGAGTCGTCGATGAGCTATCTGGGGCTGGGCATCCAGCCCCCCGCCCCCTCCTGGGGAAGGATGCTCTATGAGGCCCAAAGCACCATCTTCACGGCACCCTGGTGCGCCCTGGCGCCGGGCCTGATGATCGTCGTCACCATCATCGGTTTCAACTGCCTTGGCGAGGGTATCCGCAAGCGGTACCTGGACCGGGCATAAGCCTGCCGGAAAGGAGGGCATGATGGCCAATACCCAAAATCAGAATCAGGACCCCCTGCTTGTGGTGGAGAACCTCTCCATCGGCATCCGGGAGGGAAAGCGCGTTTACCCTGCGGTGGATGGGGTGAGCTTTCAGGTTCACCGGGGGGAAATCCTTGGCGTCGTGGGGGAGTCCGGCTGCGGCAAAACCGTCACCAACCTGGCGGTCATGGGGCTGCTTCCGCCCTCCCTGTCGGTAACCGGCGGCCGAATCCTCTTTGCGGGGCAGGACCTGACCGCCCTGTCGGAAAAAGAGCGGAACCAGATCAACGGGAGCCGCATCTCCATGATCTACCAGGAGCCCCTGACCTGCCTGAACCCGCTTTTGAAGATCGGCACCCAGGTGGGAGAGTCGCTGCGCATCCACGAATCCCTCACGAAGGAGGAGATCCAGGCGCGGGTGGAAAAAGCCCTGGCCGAGGTGGGTCTTCCCGACCCGAAGGCCCTCTGTGACTGCTATCCCCACCAGCTCTCCGGCGGACAGCGCCAGCGGGTCATGATCGCCATGGCGACGATCTGCCGGCCGGATCTGATGATCGCAGACGAGCCCACCACTGCCCTGGATGTGACCGTGCAGGCAAAGATCTTAAGGCTTTTAAAGCACATCTCGGTGAAGCACCACATGTCCATCCTGTTCATCTCCCACGACCTTGCCGTGATCTCCCAGATCTGCGATCGGGTCATGGTGATGTACGCGGGAAAGATCTGTGAGGTTGCGGGCACCGATGAGCTCATGCGCACGCCGCTCCACCCCTACACAAAGGGACTTCTTCGCTCCATCCCGACGCAGGACTCCCGGGGACAGGACCTGCCCGCCATCGGCGGCCACGTGCCGTCTGTCACAGAACCCCGCACCCCCTGTCCCTTTGCGGACCGGTGCCCACTCGCCATTTCCCTCTGCCGGGAACAGGCGCCGGTGCTCTCCGAGACGGCTCCGGGACATTTCGTAAGCTGCCACGTCATCCAGAAGGGAGGCAGGATATGAGTCAAAAGAACAGAGAGCCCGCCCCCGCGGCAGCCAACATCCTGGAGGTACAGCATGTTTCCGTTTCCTATCAGGACAACGGGCTTGGCATCTTCGGAAAGCGCAAGGAGCAGGAAGTACTGCACGACGTGTCGTTTTCCGTGCACCGCGATGAGTTCTTCGGCCTGGTTGGAGAGTCCGGCTGCGGCAAGTCGACCTTAGGCCGCGCCATTCTGGGGCTTCTTCCCTTTTCCGGGACCATCCTGGTGGACGGCATGGAGCACAAAACGGCCGGCCGGGAAGCCTTCACCAGGAAGATTCAGGCGGTCTTTCAGGATCCGATGAGTGCTCTGGATCCCCGAAAGACCATCGGCTTTACCATGGAGGAGCCGCTGAAAGTCCACCATATGGGAGACAGGGCCAAGCGCCGGGAAGCCGTAAACCGCATGCTCGAGCAGGTCGGCCTGGATGCCTCCTATGCAAACCGCACGCCGGAGGAGCTCTCCGGCGGACAGCGCCAGAGGGTCTGCATCGGCGCGGCCCTGATGGCAGAGCCGGAGCTTGTCATCGCGGACGAGTGCGTCTCCGCCCTTGACGTCTCGGTCGGCGCCCAGATCCTGAACCTGTTCCGCGAGATCGACGCGGCCAAGGATTTCGCCATGCTGTTCATCTCTCACAACCTGTCCGTGGTCTACTACCTCTGCGACCGGATCGGGGTCATGTACCGGGGACGGATCGTGGAACTGGGGACCGCGGACGACATCTGCCTCCATCCGCTCCACCCCTACACCAGACTCCTGCTCCACGCGATTCCGGACTTCTCCGCCAAGATCACCGGGGAGACAGATCCGAAGCAGTGGGCGGAATTTGAGACCCCGCGGGAGGACCCGCCGGGGGCCTGCTGCTTTTACCACCGCTGCCCGCACGCGGGGCCTTCGTGCCTTGCCCAGCCGGCGCTGCGGACCATTTCGGGAGAACACGCCTGTGCCTGCGTTCTTGCTGGCACCGGCAGGGAGGAATCAACATGATACTTGCACTGGACACCGGAAACACCCATACCATCATGGGCTGCATTGAAAAGAAGGGCACAGGGATCGAGGTCACCAAGACCGTGCAGATCAGCACCACGCCCACCAAGACCGCCTACGAGTACGCAGTGGAGATCAAGTCGATCATGGAGCTGGCGGGGATCAATCCCACGGGCTTTGAGGGAGCGATCATCTCCTCCGTGGTGCCGCAGATCAACATTGTGCTGCAGAAGGCGATCCGCCTGGTCACCGGATGCGACGCGTGGCTCCTGGGCGCCGGGGTCCGGACCGGGCTCAACATCCGCCTGGACGATCCCGGCACCATTGCCGGGGACCTCGTCGCCACGGCTGTTGCCGCCAAGATGGAATATCCCCTCCCCTGCATCATCGTCGACATGGGCACCGCGACCACAATCACCGTGGTGGGATCCGACGGCTCCTACCTGGGCGGCTCCATCATGCCGGGCACCGGCATCTCCCTGGACGCCCTCACCAGGGAGACATCGCTCCTTCCTTCCATCGACTTCACAGCGCCGAAAAAGGTCATCGGCACCAATACGGTGGACGCCATGAAGGGAGGCGTTGTTTACGGCGCCGCGGGCTCCATCGACGGCATCATCGACCGCTTTGCCGCGGAGCTCGGCGAAGTGGGGAGCATCGTCGCGACGGGCGGCATGGGACGGCTCATCGCCCCCTACTGCCGGCACCAGATCACCATCGACAACCGCCTGCTGCTCAAGGGGCTTGGCTATATCTACCGGAAAAACGAGGAGACCGGAAAGCTCCGGACCAAGAAGCGGGACGGCAGGGACTGATTCACCTTCATAAAGCGCAAAAAAATCTTCCCCCGGGGAAATCGCTTCTGCGGTTTTCCCGGAGGAAGTTTTGTTATCGCGTTTGCTTCAGATCAGTCCAGTTTGGGCAATACGTCTGCAAGCCCATCCAGGGAGAAGTCCTCAAAGTACTCCACCGTGCCCTGGTCCATCGCATCGGCGAGCTTGGGATCGATCGGGAGCTTTGCCACCACCTTGGTGTGCTCCTTCTCAGCGGTCTCCTCCACATGGCTCTCGCCGAAGATGGCGATCTTCTCGCCGCAGTGGGGACACTGCACGTAGGACATGTTTTCAATCAGTCCCAGGATCGGCACGTTCATCTCCTCTGCCATCCGGCAGGCCTTCTGCACGATCATGGAGACCAGATCCTGGGGTGTGGTCACAATCAGGATGCCGTCCAGCGGCAGGGACTGGAACACCGTAAGCGGCACGTCGCCGGTTCCCGGCGGCATATCCACGAACATGTAGTCCACGTCTCCCCACTTCACATCGGTCCAGAACTGCTTGACGACGCCGGCGACCACAGGTCCACGCCAGATGACGGGCTGGGTCTCGCTCTCCATCAAAAGGTTCATCGACATGATCTGGATGCCGGTAGCGGACTGGGCCGGGATCAGAACCCCGCCCTCTCCGTTGGGATTTGACCCCTCCACGCCGACATCGGCGCTGGTCACCCCAAACATCCGCGGGATGCTGGGGCCGGTGATGTCGCAGTCCATGATGGCGGTGCGGTAGCCCTGCTTCCTGCTCCAGAGCGCGCACAGGCCCGTCACGGAGGACTTGCCCACGCCGCCCTTTCCGCTGACGATGCCGATCATCTTTTTCACATGGCTGCCCGGGTTGGCCGGAACCTGAAAATTCGGCTTCGGCATCGGGATTTTTTCTTTCTTCTCTTCACTCATTGCACTGTTTGCTCCTTCGTTATTTCAGGATCAGTCCCACGGGGCAGTGGTCCGATCCGTATACATCTGTGTAGATCTTCGCGTCTTCCAGCGATCCCTCCAGCGCCTTCGACACGATGAAGTAGTCGATGCGCCAGCCTGCGTTCTTCTCCCTGGCATGGAAGCGGTAGGACCACCAGGAGTAGACACCCTCCTTGTCCGGATAGAAGTACCGCCAGGTGTCCACAAAGCCGTTGGCAAGGAGCGTTGTCATCTTCTCGCGCTCCTCGTCCGTAAAGCCCGCGTGGCCCCGGTTTGGTTTGGGATTTTTCAGGTCGATCTCCTCGTGGGCGACATTCAGGTCGCCGCAGAAGATCACCGGCTTTTTCTCCTCCAGGTGCTTGATATAGTGCAGAAACGCATCCTCCCAGGTCATTCGGTAGGGGAGACGCTCGAGCTGCTCCTTGGAGTTCGGAACGTATTCCGTGATCAGGTACCAGTCGGGATACTCCAGGGTGATCACCCGGCCCTCATGATCGTGCTCTTCAATGCCAAGCCCCATGGTGACAGAGAGGGGCTCCTTTTTTGCGAACACCGCGGTGCCGGAATACCCCTTCTTCTCCGCGTAGTTCCAGTACTGGTGGTAGCCGG
>JBJEYC010000131.1:0-2679 GCA_051886435.1 Lachnospiraceae bacterium | reverse complement strand
TCTGCCGCGGTCTTCTGGTCCAGATCCTCTGCCACTTCTTTTCCGGTCCACTTCTGTGCCATGTTTCCCTTCCCGGCCGTTTTCCGGCCTCCTGCTCTCTACTTTGCTTCCCCGCGGGGTGCCTTCAGAAACTGTTCCACCTTCTGCGTGCTCTCATCCGAAAGTGCCCTGCAGGTCTCTTCCAGGGCTTCGCACTTCTCGTCCAGATCCTTTGCGTATGCCCGATCCTTCATGAGCCGGGTGTTGACGTAGACGTTCAGCGCAGCGCTCTTTCCCGCCGCCCCGGCAAGGGCCGCGGCGCATCCCACATCCGAACGGGCAAGAACCGAGCCCATCTCGCCAAAATCGTGCAGCTCCCGGGCCACCGAGGTCACCTCCTCCAGAATCGAAAGGGGTACTGCCGCGGCATCCCAAAGGCACTGCTCCAAAACCTTGTCCTTCGTCTCCTTTTCCTCTTTTGTCTCTGTCGGAAGGCTGTATGCCTTCGAGAGCGGAGCAAAGGCTTTTGCGTCGGCATCCACCAGCGATAAAAGGCGCCCTGCGGCTTCCTCCATCTTTGCCATCTTTTCGCGAAGCACCGCCTCATAGGAAGCGTACTTCTTCTTTCCCACGGTCAGATTGCCCACCATGGTAAGGAGCGATGCCGCCAGCGCCCCGGCAAGAGCCGCGGCGCCCCCGCCCCCGGGCACCGGTGCCCGGGAAGCGAGCACTTCCTGAAACGCACCGATCGACATCTCCTGAAACGTGGTACTGGGCTCTTCCATATCGAATCCTTCCCGGCCGCCTGGCGGTCCTCTGATTTGTCTTCTTTCGACATGATACCACGGAGGGGCCCGGTTCTGATATCAGGTCTTGTCTTTGGCATCAAACCAGAAGACCCGGAAGGCACTGTGAAGGCCCTTTGCCCTTGGAACCACCAGTGCCGCCCGGGGCGCGGTGATCTCGTCCTGCGCCGCCAGGTAGGGGACTTCAACAAAGACAAAGCCTCCCTGCGCTTTTTCTGCCTCGCAGGCCTGTCTGCGGCATTCTTCCAGGGCAGCCTGGATCCTGTTCGGAAAGGGGCGCTCCGGAAAGGCATGCCCCGCCTCGGCAAAACGGGCAATGAGCGTCTCCTGAAACGCCAGGTGGGAGCGCCTTCGAAATGTCCTGGCAAGAAAGTAAGCAGAGAGCCTTCCCGGATGATCTCCGTAGCGAAGGATCCTCTTTGCAAGGGTTTTCTCACCCGCCTCCCTGGCAAAGTCCGCCGCGGCCTGTGCCGCTCCCTTCACTGGCACGTAAGGGTGCTCCCGCTGCCGCAGGTATTTTTTTGGCGCCGCGGGAAAGAACAGGTACGAGAGGGGCGGGAAGCCGTAGAGGAGTGCGAGCTTCTTCTCGAGCTTTGTGCAGTACGCCTCCCCCAGATAGCACAGCTTGTCATTTACAATCTCTGCCTTGAACTGAACAAGCCGCAGAAGCTCATCCCCCGGAAGCCAGAAGTGGCCAATGTCCCCGTAGTCACAGCAGGAGACCTCCAGAGAAAGGCCCGAGAAGAACAGCGTGGCGACCTGGTCTTCCTGCCGGAGAATCAAGGCGTTTCGCGCCCCGGCCCTGGTAAAGGAGACGTCCATCTCCTCCTCCCAGACAAGATTCCCGCTCCCCGCAAGAACCGGATCCTCCGGGATCAGAAAGCACTCTGCCGCGTCGCTCATGAGATAGGTGATCCGCCAGGGATCCCCCTCTTTTTTTGGCGGCAGCAGCTCAAACAGATCCCGTGCCAAAAGCTCTGCAAGCAAGAAAAATTCTCCCGGGCTCTCCTTCGAGAGACCCGGAAGAACTTCTTTCAATTCATCCAATCTTTCGCGGCACTGCCGCACAAAACTGCTTTCTTCCAAATCCGGCTTCCTCACATGTGCAGGAAATGAATCAGCATGATCCAAGCCAGGCTGTAGTAGCTGATCACACCGACCAGGTCGGTGATCGTGGTGATCAGGGGACCCGAGGCCGCAGCCGGATCAACGCCGACCTTCTTGAAGAGGATCGGGACGCCGGTGCCCACCAGACTCGAGACCACCATGGCCAGGATCAGGGATAATCCGATGCAGGCTGATACCGCAAAGGACGTCATCGCCGGGTAGTGTCGGAAGAGCATGATGTAGATGCCGATTGTGCCAAAGGCGAGCACCGCCAGCACAATACCATCCAAAAAGCCTACCCGCATCTCCTTGAAGACCAGCTCGGTCTTCTCCTTCGCCGTCAGTTTTTCATCCATCAGCACGCGGATCGTGACAGCCAGGGACTGGGTACCAACGTTACCGGACATATCCAGGATCATGGACTGGAAGGCCATGATCAGGGTCAGCTTTGCCACAACTTCCTCATACATGCCGATGACACTGGAGACGATCAGTCCCAGATACATCAGAAGAATCAGCCAGGGAAGGCGCTTCTTCATGGAGAGCCGCACCGGCTCGTTTAAGTCCTCCTCTGCGGACAGACCACCGAGTTTTGCGTAGTCTTCCGACATCTCGGCGTCCATCGTTTCGATGACGTCCGAGGCGGTGACCACACCAACGATGCGGTTGTCATCCGAGAGCACCGGAATGGATTCCTCGGAATAGTCCTTCAGGGTACCCAGGCAATCCTCGATCTTCTCATCCGCATACACGTAGGGGTAGGCGGTGGAGATCAGATCCTCCAGCC
>JBJEYC010000130.1:0-2682 GCA_051886435.1 Lachnospiraceae bacterium | reverse complement strand
TCAACTGGGATGATTTCAGCCAGGAGAAGATCTCCTTCTCCACCATCGACGGCGTGCACTACGGCGTTCCGGTCGACAACGGCACTGTGGTTGCGGCTTACCGTACCGATCTGCTTGAGCAGGCAGGATACACGATCGACGATCTGAAGGGCTGCTCCTGGGATACCTTCGATGAGATCGGCAAGGCAGTCTATGAGAAGACCGGCAAGTACCTGCTCTGCATGGACGGCGACGGCAACGATCTGCCTTACATGATGATGCAGGCTGAGGGCCAGTCCCAGTTCAAGGACGGCAAGGCAAATCTGGTCGGCAATGACACCTTCAAGCAGGTCATCGAGACCATCGTCAAGCTGCAGCAGGACAACGTCCTGTATCTGGCAAATGACTGGTCCGACTACACCAACCAGGCCATCCAGGGCGACATGGTTGCCGGCGTTATCAACGGAAACTGGATCCTGCCCACGATTGAGCAGGTGACTGAGAACAGCGGAAAGTGGGAGATCACCACACTGCCTACGCTTGCAGGCGGCGACGGCTATGCTTCCAACGGCGGTTCTTCTCTCTACATCACAGCAGCCTGCACCAAGAAGGATCTTGCTGAGGACTTCCTCGCATACACCTTCGGCGGCGGCGACGGCGCGCAGGAGACCTATGACAATGCACTGACCAACGGCGGTGTTATCACCACTTACACCCCTGCCGGCGAGTCCGATGTCTACAATCAGGGCATTGCTTACTTCAATGACGAGCCGATCTACGCCACCATCGTTGAGATGGGCTCTCATGTCCCGGTTGTCGAGCAGAGCGACTATCACTATGACACCCGTACGCAGGTCGCTGCAGCCATCCAGAACATCATCGGAGGCGCAGATGTAGATTCTGCCATCCAGGATGCACAGGATCAGATCGACTTCACAATGGGCGGTTCTCAGTAAACAGCGCGGTTCCCGAGAATGAAGATCTGCTTCCCCGGGACTTGGGCATAGCAGAAAAGACAGCAGGGGACCATCCCGGTTCCCTGCCGTTTTTGTGAGACCAGAGGGCGCGGCATTGCAGCGCTTTGTCAGGCAAAATGAGGTAATTGACATGAAAAAGAAAAGAGGTATGAGCCTCCTCGGAAAGCAGCGCGCCGCAGGCTGGGTGTTTCTGGCACCGGCGGCGATTCTCATCTTCATCATGAGCTTCTATCCGATGGTACAGGCATTCGTCATGTCCCTGCAGACCGGTTCCTCTGCAAACATGAAATGGGCAAATCCGATCACCTTCAACTACACGCGCATGTTTCAGGATAAGCTGTTCATGCGGTCGGTTGGAAACACGTTTTTCTACCTGATCATTCAGGTGCCGATCATGCTGATCCTGGCCATTCTCCTGGCGCAGCTTCTGAACAACAAGGACCTGCGGCTGAAGGGATTCTTCCGGACCTGCGTGTTCCTTCCCTGCGCCACCTCGCTGGTCTCCTATGCATTGATCTTCAAATCCCTGTTTGCGACAGAGGGACTGGTCAATTCGATCTTAAAGAGCTGCGGGCTGATTTCGCAGAACATCAACTGGCTCGGAACGCCGGGCACGGCGCGGTTCGTCCTGATCATCGCTCTGATCTGGCGCTGGACCGGCTACAACATGGTCTTCTTCCTCTCCGGACTGCAGAACATCGAGTACTCCGTGTATGAGGCGGCGCACATCGACGGCGCGAACAACTGGAAGACCTTCTGGCACATCACGGTACCGCTGCTCCGTCCCGTCATCGTCATGACCTTCATCATGTCCATCAACGGAACCCTGCAGCTGTTCGATGAGTCCGTCAACCTGACCAAGGGCGGCCCGGCCAACACAACCATCACCATGTCCCACTACATCTACAACAACTCCTTCGGACAGGGTGTGGCGAACTTCGGTTATGCCTGCGCCATGAGTTTCTTTGTCTTCATCCTGGTTGCGGTTCTGGCCGCGATCAACCTGAAAGTAGGTGATACACGTGACTGAAAAGAGAAAAACGAATTCCTCTGCAACCCAGAGAAGACTGATTCCCACCTATATTTTCCTGTCCATCGTGTCGTTCTTCTCGGTATTCCCGCTGTACTGGATGATCTCCGCAGCGACGAACAAGTCGGTGGACGTGGCACGTGGCCGCATCATCTTCGGCGGCTATGCGCTGCAGAACTTCGAAAACCTGGTCAAGAGCGAGCCTCTGTGGCGGAACCTTGGAAACTCCTTTTTCTACTCCGTCGTGCAGACTCTGATATGCCTGTTCGTCTGCTCCCTGGCAGGCTTTGGCTTTGAGCTCTACCACGACAAGGCAAAGGACCGGCTCTTTGGCGTTCTGCTCCTGGCCATGATGGTGCCGCAGGTTGCGACCATGATTCCGCTGTTCAAGATGATCTCCAAGATGCACCTTCTGAACACGGTCTGGGCCTTCATCCTGCCCTCCATCTCCACACCGTTCATGATCATGATGTTCCGCCAGAATTCCCGTAATTTCCCGCCGGACATCATGGAGGCAGCGAGAATCGACGGCCTTTCCGAGATCGGGATCTTCTTTAAGATGTATATGCCGATCATGCGTTCCACCTATGCAGCAGCAGCCGTTATCGTCTTCATGAATGCATGGAACTCCTATCTGTGGCCGAAGGTCGTCATGAACGACAACCGGGCCCAGACGATGCCGATGCTGATCGCTGA
>JBJEYC010000129.1:0-2683 GCA_051886435.1 Lachnospiraceae bacterium | reverse complement strand
AGGCACGCTGTCACCTTTGAGCTTGCTGTCAATGAGGACACCAGACGCCGCCTGTTTGCCCTGAATGACCGGGTCCGAAAGGCCGGGAACGAGGTCATCGGCACCATGAGGAGTCGAATCGGCCAGATGCGCCGGACCAAGGCAGACCGAAAGCTGCGCAGGGACTATGGCTGGAAGACGGAGGAGCTGAAGAAGCTGGCTCCGTATTCCGCGGAATACCAGACGCTTGCCGGCAGGCGGAAGGAGACCGCCAGGGCGATGACTGCCATGCAGAAGGATTTTGGCATCACCAGGGAGGATGTGCGCAAGCTCATGCTGCAGGCGGGAAAGGACTATGGCATTCCCTCTGTGCTGGCATCGACCCGGGGAGACGACATCTGGAAGGGAATCGAAAAGATCCTCTTTGCCGAGGGAAAGTCTCTCCACTTTCGAAAGCGCGGGGATCTCCCTGTCATGCGTGCAAGGGAGATCAGTAAGATCATCGTCCTGAAGGTCGACAGGCAGAAAGAGCGCCTGGTGGTCTGCATGAAGGGCTTTCCCACTATGCCGCTTGTCGTTTCCCCAAAAGACTACTTTCTTCAGGATGAGTACAACGCGCTGCTGAACTTCATGGAGCACCCCGAGCAGGAGGAGGAAAAGGCGCGGCAGTATGCGGCAACGGGAAAGGTAGAACCGGTCTTTCGTCCTTGCTATTGTGCCATCCGCTGCGAGGAAATCCGCGGTGCGCTTCGGTGCTTTGTGGAGATCATGGTGAGTGCCGAGCCCATGCGCAAGCTCGACCGCTATGGAAGGCAGCGCCACGTCCCCGGAAAGGGACGTGTGGGCTGTGACATCGGGACGCAGTCCGCTGCGGTTGTCTCCCGTGAGACAGTGGAGCTGTTCAATCTCGGAGAGCGCGTTCCCGGGGCTTACGCAAAGAGCCTTGCCAGGAAAAAGTTTCTGCTCTGCAGAATTAACGCCAGCAGGCGGATCAACAATCCGGACCGTTTCCTTCCGGATGGAACGTATCAGCGGGGCACCCATGGCAGATGGGTGCTCTCCAGGCAGTACCGCAGGGATCGGGAAGAACTGCGGGAGATCTGCAGAAAGGAATCCCTGACAAGGCTCTATGCAAATCGGGAGCTGGCAAACCATCTGCGATCCCTCGGCGATGAGCTGATCACAGAGCCCTCCAATACGGCAGCACTTGCCAGACGTTCCGGAAAGGCGACAGAACGCACGGACCAAACGGTCACGGTGCAGAAGAAAGACGGAACACAGGCAGTTGTCCGCAAGTGCAGACGCAAGAAGCGCTTTGGTGTCTCCGTGGCAAAACGCAGTCCTGCCGCCTTCCAGAGAACGCTGCAGGCAACGTTCGGATCCGGCTATCATGAGACGCCGAAGCTGACCTATCGGGCGAGCCAGTATGACTTCATGCTGGATGCCTACATCAAAAAGAAGCTCTCCCAGCGCTGGCACATTCTCCCGGACCATCGTGCTGTTCAGCGGGATCTGATGTCTGCCTTTCTCCTTGCCTGTGCAGACGATCACTTTGAGACCATTGACCGAAGACGGTGTATCCGGGAGTTCGAAACTTTCTGGAAGCTCCATCAGGACTGTATCCGACAGATTGAAGAGAAACACCTTTCCATCTGCAATTCCGGAATCTGTGTGGGATGACCACACTGCCTGCCCGCAGCTGATCACGAAGCAGCAGGGCGTCTGACTTAGCGCCCGGCCTTGCAACAGAGGCAAACAGGAGTCTGCAGCACGCGGTCTGCTCTGAGCAGATC
This sequence comes from Lachnospiraceae bacterium, assembly GCA_051886435.1. Classification (GTDB taxonomy): domain Bacteria; phylum Bacillota; class Clostridia; order Lachnospirales; family Lachnospiraceae; genus CAG-791. The sequence continues at coordinate 911 of JBJEYC010000129.1, read as the reverse complement.
GCAAACGGCTCTAACGTCAACATGGCTCCGAGGAGAAAAGCACGCCCCAAAGCGGCCTGTCCGCAAGTACGGCAAAGCGCAATGGATCCCGTCCATGAACCCGCCTGGCTTGCCGGGCGGTAAGTCAGGATCATCAGGTTGGTGCCGCAGGTGATCATGCATCGTGGAAAAATTCGATCAGTTTTTCTCGTTGACATTGTTGCCCCGATTGGCTTGGATCAAACAGTTCATTGCCAATGGAAAACACAATAGCGCGGGGGTATCATCCCGCTATACCATCATCCGTACATCCTTGTTCCACAACTTTGCAATATACAGATGGTATTCGTGTTGCACCCCTCTTATGTACCTCGCGCAAGAAAAACAGCCACAAGTAAAACCTGTGTGCCATATTTAAGCAAAATATCTTCTTGTAACTGGAAGCGTTTGTGGGGTGGATTGCCTTAATACCTTTCTTCTTCAGGATCCGGATGCGGTGCCTTCGCTTCAGGGGAGACGCAGTCGCCGAGAAGAAGAGACTCCTTCCGTAAGCCAAAAGGTCCTTGGCATTTGACACAATATATCGGATTCCAAAGATCACGACCTCTCCTTTTCCTGTCGCGCGGTCTTTGTTAGTAAGTCTCAAATGGTACAGGTATAGATGCTCGCTTCAAACTTCATACCCGGTATGGCAAGTCCCAGGCATGAATTTTCAATCGATGAAATTCTTATTTTTTATTGATATATAGTAGACGAATATTATTGCCTCCGCTTTAAGTAAGAAAAACAACCACCTACAGCAACGCTCTGACTTCGACTGACAGTGTCGGGTCAGGGCGCTTTTGTCATGCCTCTTGTGCGAAAACGGGACAGATCCCGGATGTTTTGCCGCGAGAGACGACAGAACGGCGCATTTGGGACAGATTAGAGCG
>JBJEYC010000128.1:0-2685 GCA_051886435.1 Lachnospiraceae bacterium | reverse complement strand
CCCTGTTCTTTGCAGAGCAGACGAAATGGCAGGTCTGTTACACCTGCCATCGGTCCGAGTACGGTCTGATTCGGGATTGTCACACTTCCGATTTTCCACTCCATCACTCAGCTGTTCCCATCTCTTCTGTTCTGGCTCTCCGGGGTATCCGACCGGTCAAACCAGATGTCAAACTCATCCCGCTTGCCGGAGTTGTCCCTGGGAGGCTCCTCCTCATCCGGATCCTCGTCATAGTTTTCCAAGAGGTCCGCGGGATTCTCGTGCAGAAAGGTCACACGGTAGTACACCGTGATCGCGTCGAAGACCTCTTTCTTCTGCTGCTCCAGCTTTTTGACCAGAAGGCCGCCGCCGATATCATCATAGAGCAGATCTCCCTCTGCCGCCCGGGTGTCCAGGACAATCCTGCCCTCGGGGGTGAAGCCGATCGTGAAGATTCCGCCCACCTCGCTGGTGAACATCACGCAGATGATCTGCAGCTCCTCCTTCACGTTCTGGGGGAGACCGTCAAACTTGTTGTTAAAGTAGTACTTCTTGTTGTAGGCACTGGCGCCGCACAGAATGATCCGGTAGCGGCTGTCCTCAAACTCCGGTGTGCCCTCCGGAACGTCAAACCAATTTTCTTCAGACATAGCCCATTACTCCTCTGACCGAGATCTCGCCGTTGGCCACATGGACCTCCCTGTCTGTGCCATCTGGCACGACAATCAGCTCTCCGTGGTCTGTGATGCCCTTTGCAAGGCCCGTGTACTCCCCCTTGGGGTCCAGCACCCGGACCGCGCGCCCGGTGTTGACCAGGTGCTTCTCATAGGCGGGGCGAAGGCCGGAGAGGTCCTGCGTCTTTTCAAAGATGTCGTAGTCGTCCTCAAAGTGCTTCCATACAAGGGCCACCAGGCGCGCGCGGCTGATCGTCCTGCCGAAGGCAAGCTTTAAGGAGGTCGCCGTCCCGGCGATCTCCGCCGGGAACGATGCCTCGTTGACGTTGAGGCCGATGCCGATCGTCACATCCCGGATCTCCGTCTCCTCGAGGCGCATCTCCGTCAGGATGCCGCAGCACTTCTTGTACGGTCCCTCTGCCTTCGAGAGCACCACATCGTTGGGCCATTTGATGCCAACCCGAACGTCCTCCGGCACCCCCAGATCCAGGATCGCCTCGCAGGTCGCAAGGGCCATGACGAGCGTCGACTGGGGCGCCACCGAGGGGCTCATCTTCGGCCGAAGAAGAATGCTCATATACACATTTCCCTCCGGCGGGGAGATCCAGGTCCTGCCGCGGCGTCCCTTGCCCTTGGTCTGCTCGGAGGCGACCGCCAGGGTTCCCTGGCCAAAGCCCCGGTCCGCGAGCTTCATGATGTCATCGTTGGTGGAGCCGGTCTGCCGGGAGTAGAGGAGGGGCTTGCCCGCCCATCTCGTTTGGAAAGCTTCCTCCAGTTCCTCCTGGTTCAGGATATCCGCCTCACTGGGGTCCTTCAGGCGATAGCCCTTGTTTGTCACCGCCTCGATCTCGTACCCCTCTTCCCGGAGCTGCCCAATGGCCTTCCAGACCGCGGTACGCGAGACCCCGAGGGCCTCACAGAGCTTCTGCCCGGATACATATCCGTCGGCATCCCGCAGCATCTTCAAGATTGTCTCTCTCATCTCTGCCAGCTGTTGTTTCTTCCTTTCGTCAATCCTGATATCCCAGGGTGGCTGCCATCACCGCCTTGATCGTGTGCATCCGGTTCTCCGCCTCCTGGAAGACCACAGAGTGGGGTCCCTCAAAGACCTCATCCGTGACCTCCATCTCATTGAGACCGTACTTCTCGTGGATCTTTTCTCCGATGCCGGTGCCCAGGTCGTGGAAGGCGGGCAGGCAGTGCATGAAGATGCCGCGCGGCGCAGCCAGATCCATCAGCTCCTTTGTCACGCGATAGGGCTCAAGATCCCGGATACGCTCCTGCCAGACCTCGTCCGGCTCGCCCATGGAGACCCACACGTCCGTGTAGACCACATCGGCTCCCGCCACTGCCTTCTTCGGGTCGGTCTCCAGCGTGATGCTGCCGCCGGTCTTCTCCGCGATCTCCCGGCAGGTCTTCACCAGCGCGGGATCCGGGAAGTAGCGCTCGTTGGAGCCAAGGACCACGTGCATGCCCATCTTGGCGCCAAGCACCATCAGGGAGTTGCCGGTGTTGTACCTGGCATCGCCAAGGTACGTGAGGCGGATTCCCTTGGGGCTGCCGAAGTGCTCCTCGATGGTCAGAAGGTCAGCCAGCATCTGGGTCGGATGGAACTCGTTGGTCAGTCCGTTCCAGACCGGGACCTTGGCGTACCGGGCAAGCTCCTCGACAATCTCCTGCCCGAAGCCCCGGTACTCGATGCCGTCAAACATGGAAGCAAGGACCCGCGCCGTGTCAGCGATGGACTCTTTCTTTCCGATCTGGGAGCCCGTGGGATCCAGGTAGGTGGTGCCCATGCCAAGATCGTGCGCCGCCACCTCAAAGGCGCAGCGGGTTCTTGTGGAGGTCTTCTCGAAGATCAGCGCAACATTCCTCCCACGCAGATGATCCACAGGAATTCCCTCCTGTTTCTTTTTCTTGAAGTCCTTTGCGAGATCCACCAGGTACTGGATCTCCTCCGGCGTAAAGTCCAGAAGCTTTAATAAGTCACGTCCCTTCAGGTCAATTGAAGCCATTGTCTTTCCTCCTGTCT
>JBJEYC010000127.1:0-13360 GCA_051886435.1 Lachnospiraceae bacterium | reverse complement strand
GCGCATCGGAGTCTGCAAGCCAGAGCGCATCAGAGTCTGAGAGCCAGAGCGCATCGGAGTCTGAGAGCCAGAGCATTTCGGCATCTGAGAGCGTCTCCGCATCCGAGTCTGAAAGTGTTTCGGCTTCGGAAAGTGCAGCTGCTTTGTCAAGTGAAAACGCAAATTCTGATGATTCGGGAACATCGGCAAATGGATCCGCATCCGAGAACACAGGAACGACGGATTCTGGCGCAACATCAGTTTCTGATCCGGGTGTGACCGCCGCAGCGACCGTCGGAGCTGGTCAGAGGCAGATCGAGGACGGCGGCTTTGAGGATCCGGATGAGGAAGACGAGAGTGTCCTCGGTGTATCCAGAGAGTACGGCGATGAGGATCCTGCAGCAGAGAGTTCTGTTGAAGATCCTGCATCCACTGAGAAGGAGGCTTCGGTTCTCGGCGTGAGCCGGAATGCTAAGACCGGTGATGCCGGTGTGGCAGCGAATGCCAGTGCAATCGCCGGCGCCGGCGGAATCCTGACTGGATGGCTGGCAAAGCGTAAAAAGAATCGGAAAAACAAGAAATGATGTGACAACAGTAATCAGTCACTTCTGTCTTGCAGGAATCCGAAATAAGTGGATATGATCGAGAAGGAGGTATCTGTCTGCAGATACCTCCTTCTTGCAGAGAATGAATCTGAGTGACCAGAAAGAGGATAGCAGACAAGATGCGGACGATAGTTGGCAAAAAGGCAGGATATACCGGGATGGTTCTGCTCCTGTACATACTGGGACGCGGGATTCCCCTTCCCTGGGTGACTTATACTCCGGCAGTCGAGACCGGGTTCCAGTCATTTCTTCTACAGATGATCGGAACCCAGACCCGTTCCGGATCCCTCCTGTCCCTGGGCCTGATGCCTTGGATGACGGCATCGATTGTGTCGGCACTTTTCCGGGCAATTATGCCCGCTGATACAGCTCGCAGCTCTCCGGCACGGGCCAGACGGGTGACGGCTCTTCTGGGACTTGCAGTTGCGCTGGTACAGGCATATGTGACTGCAGCACGACTGACCTATCGGGATGGGTATTTTTCCAGCTCCCTGCTGCGCACCATGGCAACCGTTCTGGTGCTGATGGGAGGCGCTTTTGCGGTTGCCTGGCTTGCCGAACAGAACCGCCTGCACGGGATCGGAGGACAGTCGGCACTGATTCTGGTCAATGTGGAGTCCTCCCTTGCCGGACGGATCATGATAGCATTTGGCGGCAGCACAGATTCAGCGGAGACGCTCTCGCCTGGAGAAATGGCAGTGATCATAATCTTTACCGTGCTCAGCATTCTGCTGACCGTGGTGTTTGAAAAGTCGGAGATCCGTATTCCGATCCGCCACGTGATGCTTCACAACGATCTGGCAGGAGATGATTATCTTGCCGTCAAGCTCAATCCTTCGGGAATGATGCCGGTGATGTACGTGATGTCACTGTTCGTGCTGCCCTACTATCTGTGCCGTGTGCTGTCCTGGTTTTATCCGGACAATCCTACGCTGATGTATGTTGTCGACAACCTGAACCTGAATACCAACTTTGGCATTGCAATCTACAGTATTCTGCTGGTGGCCATGACCTTTGCACTGGCGTTTCTTTTCATCAATCCATCTGAGATCGCAAAGACAATGCAGGAGAACAACGATATTATTCCGGGCCTTCGTCCCGGGCGGGACACGAGGCGCGAGATCCGCAAAAATGTTCTGTTTGCTGCCTTTCTCAGCGCTGCGATGCTGTTCCTGGTTGTGGGGGTGCCTATGATCTGCCGGCAGGCAATGAACTCCTCATCCGATCTCTTTACCCTTTCCACTTCGCTGTGCATTCTGGTGAGTATCTGGGGCACCATTCTGGATGAGATCCGGATGCTGCGTACACTGGATCAGTATCACCCATTTTTATAGAAGAAAGACAGCTTTGGAGGCGTCATGTACATTTTTCTTCCATCCTGGTATACGGATCAGAACTGGAATTTTTTCGGACGGCCCTGGTATCGCGCGCAGGAAAATCACTTTGACGATACAGTCAGTCAGCTGCGCATGTTTCAGCAGGCAGGGGAGGAGACTGCAATCTGGATCCTTGCCTATGCTCCGCAGCTGGAAGCTGCCCTGCACCGGGAGAACCTCTATCCGACACCCTACTGGTCTGCCTTTGACGTGCTGCAGGGGGTGGACTTTTCCGGCATGGGGGTCCTGTCTTTCGAAGACCTGTTCTGGCCGACGGATCTGGAGTGGATTGAGACACCCTTTGTGATTACAGCCTTCCGCGGACAGAAGCGGTATGCCCGCGTGGAGCTGGACGAGGAGGGAAGGCTCCTCTTCATCGACTACTATGACGGGGAAAAGACCCAGCACAGGGACATCTTCGATGCCCGCGGTTTCCTCTCTTCACGTATTTTTTACAGCGGGGAACTCCCGGTGCGCCAGGAATTCTATGATCCTCAGGGCAGCCTTCGCTTTACCAGAGATCTGGCAGGCGGCAGGGTGGAGATTGCCGCGGCGGCAGCCGGCATCGTGTCAAAGGCTTCCTATGACTCCATGGAAGACTGCCTTCAGGAACTCCTCATGGCGAGGCTCCGGCAGGCTTCTCCGCAGGACTGCCTGATCCTGGCTGTGGATGCGAGACAGAATCACCTGGTGCTGGATACCTGCCCGGATCAGAAGGTGGTGCTCTCCTTCTTTGAGGACCGCTTTGACCTGTCGGATGTCAGGGAGGTAAAGCACCTCCTTGCCACGGCGGATCTGGCGGTGACGGACCGGGAGCGGGAGGCGAAGATCCTGCGGCAGGAGGGAGAGGCAAAGATCCCGGTCCGGGACATCTCCCCCTTTGACACGAGACTCTCCCTCGGGCTCAGCCAGAGGTCCTGGGATCTCAAGGTCTACCTGCCGGTGGACGGCCTGGAGGATCCCTATTTCTCAAAAGCTCTGGAGCAGATCTTCCAATATATGAAGACCAATCCCCAGACGGTTCTTATTGTGGGGACAGAGCGGGAAGGGCGCGAGCTGGAGACGCTGCGCCGCCGGTTTGCGGAGCAGCTTGCCCACCTTCATCTGGAAGAGCTGCGCATCGAAAATCCGGATGCCCAGGATGATGAGGATCAGGAACTGGGAGAGGAGGAGCAGCAGCCGCCCCGGATCCGGTTTGTCACAGTCCGCTCCGAGAGCGAGCTCATCCGTGTGCTGGAGGATATCCGTCTCATAGTCGATGTCCGGGACCAGCCGGATCTGTATCTGCAGATTTCCGGTATCAGCGCCGGTATCCCGCAGGTCAACTACCGCTTCACACGATATGTGGAGCATCAGAAGGACGGATATATCATTCCCAACATTGATCACGTGGAGGAAGCTCTGGATTACTACCTGACGGGCCTCTCCCACTGGAACGAGGCGCTGGTCTACTGCGTCAAAAAGGCGCAGGAGTACACCGGCGGTTCCCTGGTGTCTGTCTGGAAAGAAATGCTGGAGAAAGGGGAAAAGGACGATGGCTGAGAGACCGCTTTCCATCCTGGAAGTTGGGAACTTTCCGGAACAAGACCGGGAGGTGACAGCAGGGGTCATCCTCCATGTCCGCAGTCAGGTCCCGGAGGATACCGGCGAGGCCTGGGACGCCGTGCTCACGGGCAGGGCGCTCTCAAAGGAGGAGGTCGGTATTCTCACGAAGACCGCCCTGCCCCACCGCGTGTTTTACCTGGATCCGGCCCTCCCCGGGGATTCCGTCACGGGGCCGTTTCTTGCCTGCAAGCTGGCCAAATATCTTGCTCCGGAAAAGTTAGACACCTTTTTGCAGAGCTTTGCGGTTCGCTATTTTCGGAAACAGTACGGCGAGCGGTGGGCGCTCGAGGAATTTCGTCCCAATCCCGCCTTTGTGGACCATGTCCGGTATCTGGGGCACAACCGCATGGTGCTCTCCCAGCAATTTGGGGACGGCAAAACGCCTGTTCCGGTTCTGACCGTCCGAAGTTTCATCCGGATCTGGGAGGAGCAGCCGCTGGATTTGTGGTGGGAGATCCTGGCGGGGGCGGGCGTCTCCTTTTCGGTCCGCGTGTGGCAGATCGAGGAGGGAAGTCTGGACACGGTGGACAAAATCTGGGACCTCTCGGAAGAGGAGCTCTCGCAGCCCTTCTGCCTCTGCGCCAAAGGGCGGGGCACCCTTGCCATCACCCTGCTTGCAAAAGGAGAGGGAGAACTCCTGGTGGGGCCGCTTCACACAAGGTATTCGCGGGAAGGTGCCGGTGTGTTCTTTCCCGGCGGACAGCGCCTTGTGGGAAAGGACGGACGGGAAGCCGCCGTCTACTTCGAACCCGGGGATGTGAAGCCGCCGCTTTGCGTGTACTTTTCCGGCTATCGCCGGGCCGAGGGCTTTGAAGGCCTGAATATGATGCGGCGTATGGGTGCACCGATTCTTATGTTCACCGACATGGCCCTGGAGGGCGGTGCCTTTTACCTGGGAGATCCGGACTTTGAGGAGAGCATCCGCTCCGCCATCCGCAGTACCCTGGAATCCCTGCACTTTTCGGAGGATCAGCTCATCCTGTCCGGCATCTCCATGGGATCCAGCGGTGCGGTTTACTACGGCGCGGACTTCCATCCCCATGCGCTGATTGTGGGAAAACCCCTTCTGAACCTGGGGAGCATTGCCGCCAATGAGCGGCTTCTGCGCCCCGGCGGCTTTCCCACCTCCCTCGATATCCTGCAACGCTTCGCCGGATCGGACGGGGTGGAGAAACTCAACCATCGGGTGTTTGACAAGGTGGACAAGGCAGACTGGGAGGGGACGGAGGCTGCCGTCTCCTACATGGCCCAGGACGACTATGATCCGACAGCCTATCAGGATCTGCTTTCCCACCTTCGGGGCAAGCATGCCACAATCTACGGAAAACGCATCACCGGGCGGCACAACGACAACACCAACGCGGTGGTAGAGTGGTTTGTCAGCCAGTACCGGCGCATCCTGCGTGAGGACTTTGCGAGATGAGAACCTATCAGAATCAGTGCATCTTTATCATCCGCTGGGACGGCGGGGCAAAGGATTCCTACCTCTACGGGACCGAACTGGACTGGGACCGGCTAAGGCCGATTCAGTTCGCAAACCGGTTCCTTCCCTCCGGCCAGGCGATCCGGACCTGGTCCAGCGCCTGGAACTTTCAGCAGGACAGGATGGAGGCCCAGCTTCCCGTCCTCGAGGAGGGAAAGACATATCTGCTGCGGACGTTTCTCCGGTCCGAACCGGAGGGAACAGCGTTCCTGCGGCTTCGGTTTTTCGACCGATACGGGGAACAGCGCTCCTTCTTTGTCAGTGAGCACCGGACGGACCGTTTCGTGTGTCCGACGGGGACCTTTTCCTGGAAGATGGAGCTGCTCTGGGCCGGCGCCAGCTCGCTTAAGTTCGATCACATCGAGGTGGAGGAGGCGCCAGAGGAGGAGCCCCTTCCCTGTCCGGATGAGGAGCGCGGAAAGACCACACTGGTTTTGGTCATCCCCGAGGGCGGAAGCCGGATGATCCGGCTTCCGGCGCTGCCGGACCCGGTGCCGGGCCTTCGGGCGGCGTTTCTTCCGACGGCGTTTCTCGTTCCGGATGCCGTTTCCACGGGGGAGGATTCCCTGGAGGAGCTGACAGGGGGCTATCAGAAGGTGGTAATCGCCACCTACGGTGAAAAGACGAAAAGCGCCGGGGCGCGGATTGCGGCTCTGATTCCCGGCGCAGAGCACCGCGCGTTTGATGGAATCGGCAGGATGCAGGATTTTCTGTCAGGGAGGCTCACATGATGCAGCAGGCGGTCTCCTCCTGGAGACTGAAAAAATACAAAAGAATACTGCGCAGGATCAATGCCCTGGCCCCGGCCATGAAAAAGCTATCCGACGGGGATTTTGCCGAGCGGACAAAGCAGTTTCGGGAGCGATACAAGGCGGGAGAGAGCCTGGAACAGCTCCTTCCGGAGAGCTATGCCCTGGTGCGGGAGGCGGCAGGACGCGTTCTGCAGATGGTTCCCTATGACGTGCAGGTTCTTGGGGCGATTGCCCTCCACTTCGGGGACATCGCCGAGATGAAGACCGGCGAGGGCAAGACGCTCTCGGCCGCCATGCCCCTGTACCTCAACGCCCTGACCGGGAAGAGCTGCATTCTGGTTACGACCAACGAGTACCTTGCGGCCCGGGACGGGGGGCAGCTGAGCAGGCTCTATGCTTTCCTCGGGATGACCACCGGCATCGGCGTGACCACGCAGCCGGGGCAGCGGTTTACCGCGGAGCAGAAGCGGCAGATCTACGCCTGCGACATCGTCTATACCACCAATGCGGTCCTGGGGTTTGACTACCTGTTTGAGAACCTGAGCCGCAGTCCGCAGGAGCGGTTCCTGCGTCCCTTCTATTACGTGATCGTGGACGAGGCGGACGCGGTGCTGCTCGACAGCGCCCAGACGCCGCTTGTAATTTCCGGCGCGCCGAGGGTCCAGTCCAACCTCTACGCCATTACGGACGACTTCGTCAGCATGCTCCAGGAAGAGGATTTTTCGGTAAAGGACCGGACCAAGGTCTTTCTGACCGACAGTGGAATTGAGCGGGCGCAGAAGTACTTTGCCGTTGACAACCTGTTTGATCCGGCAAACGCAGAGCTCCTTCGGCATATCTGTCTTGCCCTGCGGGCCCAGAAGACCATGGAGCGGGAGAAGGATTACCTGGTGGACCGGGGAAAGGTGGTCCTTCTGGATGCGTCCTCCGGCCGTATGCTGGAAAACACAAAGCTGGGGACCGGGCTTCATCAGGCGCTGGAGGCCAAGGAGCACGTGGCGCTCACCCAGGAGAACCGGCAGATGGCCAGTGTTACCTATCAGGACTTCTTCAACCTGTTTCCGAAGCTCTCGGGTATGTCCGGCACGGCGGTACAGGATGCGGACGAGCTGCGGGGAACCTACGGCTGTGAGGTCGTCCGGATCCCCACTCATCGGCCCTGCCGCCGCAAGGATGCTCCGACCAGGTACTTTTCAAACCTGCGGGCGCAGCTGATGGCTGTCATGGAAGAACTCACAAAAGAGCATGAGACGGGGCGGCCGGTTCTGGTCGTCACCGAGTCCATTGGGGTCTCCGAACTTGTCTCGGGCCTCCTTCTGCAGGACGGGATTCCCCACAGTGTGCTCAACGCCCACAATGCCGCCAAGGAGGCGCAGATCATCAAGGAGGCGGGGCAGAAGGGCGCTGTCACGGTGGCGACCGGCATGGCCGGCCGCGGCACGGACATCAAGCTGGGAGAGGGCGCAGACGCGCTGGGCGGCCTCTCGGTTCTGATTGTCGGGGAGATGGAGAATCGGCGCATGGAACTGCAGGCCAAGGGCCGTGCGGGCCGCCAGGGAGATCCCGGTTCCTCCCAGGTGTTTGTGAGCCTGGACGACACGGTGATCCGGGATCACGGAAAGAAGTCTCTCCGAAAGTACCGGACAAAAGACCGGGCCTTCTCTTCGCCGAGGCTGATCAGCGCCTGCCGGCAGGCGCAGAAGGTCAGTGAGGAACAGGGACGCCTGGCGAGGCGCAGCACCGCGGAATATGCGGTCAGTCTCTCCCGGCAGCGTCAGCTCGTTTACGGGATGCGGGACCGTATCCTGCAGAAGGTGCCGGAGGATGACGCTTACTACCTTTCCATGGAGCGGGAGGCTGTGGATGCCTGGCTGGAGGAGACCAAGGGGCTTCCCAGTGTCGATGCGGTGGCTAGGTACTGTCTCGACAATATCACCTACCGTCTTCCGTCTGCCTTCGACAGCTGGGATTTTTCCACCAGGGACAGGATCCGGGATGTGGTCTTAGACCTTGCAAAGGAGACCTTTGCGAGGCAGAAACAGGCGATCGGAACGCAGGAACACTTTGCGCTGTTCCTGCGCAGGATGCTCCTGCGCGCGCTGGACGATGCATGGGTGGAGCAGGTAGACTATCTGCAGCAGCTGCGGTCCGCCGTAGCGGGCCGGCAGTACGCGCAGAAGAACATCATCTATGAGTACCATCGGGAGGCTTATGCGGCATTTGTGCGCATGGAGCGCACGGTTAAGACCCAGGCGATGCGCTGCATCCTCCTGGGCGAGGTGGTACGCACCGAGCAGGGCGGCATCCAGGTGCGGATGCCCTAGTGACAGGACAAATGGAGGAAAAGATGATTTACTGCTTCAACCGCGGCATCGGCTGGGCGTCCAGCGGTGTCGAGTATGCCCAGGCCTATCGGGCGAAGGCATTTCGGAACATCGGGGCACCGGCCCGGTTTGTGTTCACGGACATGTTTCGGACTGAAAATATGGACGCCATGACCCGGGAAATCGGCTTTGAAGACCGGCAGGTAATCTGGCTGTATCAGTACTTTACGGACTTTCACCCAGGCCCCTGCACGGTAACCGAGGAGGCGCTGGTGGAATCCTTCGGGGGCCGGCCGTTTAGCCGGTCCACGATCCAGAACGGCGTGCAGTTCGTGTTCCAGGACATGCCCAATACCTTTGTCAACGCCTACCGCAGCCGGGGCAGCGGCATTTATATCCAGCGGGCGGAGCACGTGGTGAACGGGTACCTCCTGCGCACCGACTACTACTCCTACGGAAAGATGTTCTCGGAGTTCTTTGCCCCGAAGGATGGAAAAGCCGTCCTGTACCAGCGGCGGTTTTACAACGAGGACGGAAGCACCGCTTATGAGGAGTTCGTGGACGGGGACCGGTCGATGTTCCGGATTGGGGAAAAGCTTGTCGACTCCAAGGAGCGGCTGATCGGCCTTTTGGTGGAATCCCTGCATCTTTCGGAGCAGGATGTCTGCATCTGCGACCGCTCCACCGAGATCGGAAGAGGTCTCTTTTCCAACCGGGGCAGCGCAAAGCTCTGGATCGTGATCCACGCGGACCACTACAGCAAAAATTCGACGACAGATCGGGAGATACTCTGGAACAACTATTATGAGTACGACTTCTCCCTGGCGGGGGAGAAGGGTGTGGTGTTCATCTCCTCCACCGACGCGCAGACAAAGCTTCTTGCCGGGCAATTTGAAAAATACTGGGACTGCCGGCCGAGGATGGCCACCATCCCCGTGGGCGCGCTGAAACAGCTTCGGCACCCTGCGGGGGCAAGAAAGCCCTTCTCGCTGATCACCGCCTCCCGGCTTGCGGGCGAAAAGCACGTGGACTGGATCGTAGAGGCCGTGGTGCAGGCCAGAAAGGTTCTGCCGGAGCTGACACTGGACATCTACGGCCAGGGGGCTGCCGAGGGCGCCCTTCGGGATCAGATACGCAGTGAAAAAGCGGATGAGTACATTCACCTCTGCGGCCACAAAAACCTGACAGAGGTCTATCAAAACTATGAGGCTTACATCTCCGGCTCCACCAGCGAGGGCTTTGGCCTGACCCTGATGGAGGCGGTGGGGAGCGGCCTTGCCATGGTGGGCTTTGACGTGCCCTACGGCAATCCCACGTTCATTGACGACGGAAAGAACGGCTGCCTTCTGCCCTACTCGACGGATTTGGACGGAAAGGAGGCGGCAAAGCGCCTCGGCGAGGGAATCGTGCGGCTCTATTCCATGGACATGGCGGCGCTGTCCGCCCGGTCCTATGAGATCGCAGAGCCCTACCTGGAGTGCCATGTGGAGGCGCGCTGGAAGGCGCTTTTGGAATCGGAGACGTGCGGGGAGGCAGGGCAATGAGTGGAACGGTTTTGCTGTTTTCAAATCTGACGGCGCCGGCGCAGGATCTTCTGGACTCCCTGCGGCAGGCGGACATTCCGGTGACCCCGGTGTTTCTCGAGGACGATGGGTTTCTGCCGGCGGGCGCCCTGTCCCCCTATACCCGGGTGCTGCAGCAGGAGAAAGAGGCGCCGGAGGGGCGTCCCCTCTACTTTGACCGGCTTCCGGTGCCGAAGTACTGGGAGATCCGGGGCACCGGGAGCGGCGGAGAAATTGTCGACTATGAGACCGTGCGCGGCAGGATCTGCTACTGCCGGCAGGGGAAGGAAGCCGGCGGGCGCTTCGTGCACATCGTGGACTGGCTGGACCGGGATGGGAAGGTGCGCTTTTCCGATCACTATGACCGGCATGGGCGGCGCTTTGCCCAGACCGTCCTCTCGAAGGAGGAAAAGCCGGTTCTTCGCTGCTACTTCACGCCGTCGGGGCGGGAGGTGATCACGAGAAACCTCGTCACCGGATCGCTCCTTGTGCGGGAGAAAAACACGGAAAAGATCTACGCCTCAGCGGAGGACTTTACGGCAGACTTTCTGGAGAGCCTTGCGCCGGATCGGATCTTCTACAACTCACTGGCGGCACCCTACTTTGCGGCAACAGCCTATGTGGACCGACACCCCGAAGTGCGGGAGGCCCTGTTCTGGCAGGAGAAGATCCTCGATACGATCCCGGGAAACATGGTGCAGCTTCTGAACAAGAGAGGAGACCGGGTCAGGATCTTTGTGCAGACCGGGGAGGCCTATGCAAAGCTTCGGGAGAAGACCATGGACCGTGCCCACTTTGGAAAAGATCTGCGTGATCCCGAGCAGGCGCAGAAAGCTCTGGAACCTTTGGGATATGTGTATCCCTACCGCCGGGTCGGAAATCTGGGCTTTCGGGATATCCTGGTCATGACCAACAGTGATCAGATCTTCGGACTCGGAGAGATCGCGGACAGCCTGCCGCAGTTCACGTTTCACGTGGCCGCGGTCACGGAGATGTCGGAGAAACTCCAGGCCATGGGAACCCATCCCAACATCCGTCTCTACCCGGGCATCTCCGCGGCAAAGGCCCAGTGCCTGTTTCTTACCTGTGGGTGCCTGCTCGACATCTGCGAGGGAGGCGAGATCCTCGATGCAGTCCGGGAGAGCTTCCTCTCCTCGATGCTCATCTTCGGCTACCTGGATACAGCCCACAACCGGCAGCTGGTGCCGGAGACCGCCCTCTTTCCCAAGACCGGGGAGGGGAGAAAAGCCCTCTGCAGCGCGCTGCGGCAGGCCGCGGAGGATCCCGTCCGCCGCAATGCGGTCCTGGATGCGCAGAACCGGCACGCGATGGCAGAGGATGCTGCAAGGTATCGGGAACTTCTCGGCACCTGGTGACACCCAATAAGAGGTGACAAACACCCCGGAACAAATGGGGCTATTTTATGAAAAGAAAAGAGAGCTTCCATCATCCACAGTAGGATGATGGGGGCTCTTTTGCGTATCGAAAAAGACATACAGGGGGATCAAAGACAGCAGGAAGATCTGTCACGGCTTTCCCTTTTCATGCCGTTTCTGCAGGATGGCGGTCAGGGCAAAGAGCAGGATTTCTGCCGCGGGAAGTGCCGCGTATACGCCGGAGAGCCCTGCAAGCGGCGGCAGAACAAGCAGAAAGACTTCCGGAAAGACAAAGGCCCTTCCGAGGGCGATGGCGGTGGAAGCGGTCTTTTGCAGCACGGACTGCAGGTAGTAGATCGTGACCACCAGATACCCCAGAAACGGGAAGCTGACAAAGTAGAAGCGCACGAAGACAGGGGCCACCGCAAGGGCCTCCGGTGTTGCCTTCATGAACAGGCGAACGAGGGGCACCGGAAACAGTTCTCCCAACAGGGCAAAGGCGGCGCCCATGCCAAGCGCGGTGCGGATGCCATACCGGTAGAACGCCCGGACCCGGCTGCGGTTTCCCGCCCCGTAGTTGACCGAGACCCCGGGCTGGATGGTCTGCCCGACGCCGGCAAACAGTGCCTGGAACAGGATGGCGATGGTGTTGATGACGCCGTACACGCCCAGAACCGCCGTGCTGCCATAGCGCATGATCTGCCGGTTCATCAGAAGGGCCAGGAAGACGTTGCCAAGATCCAGCACCGAGGCGGAGATTCCGGCAGAGATGATGCGTCCCATCGTCCGGATGGGCGCCCCAAAGCGCACCAGGTGCAGGTGATTTTTCGGGGAGAAAAAGTGGGAGACCATGATGGCGCACTGCACCAGGGTGCCGATGACGGTGGCAATGGCGGCGCCCTCCACGCCCATCCCCATGGGGAAGACGAGAAACCAGTCCAGAAACATGTTCAGACCGCCGCCGATCATGACGGCGGCCAGGGCCCGGTGGGGATCCCTGTCCATGCGCAGAAATGAGGCCAGAAAGTCCGGCGCGACGATCACGGGAAAGAAGCGGATGATCCAGATCCCATAGGAGCAGGCGACGGGCAGCACCTCCCCGTTGGCACCGAAGAAGGCAAAAATCTCCCGGTACCAGCGAAGAAACCCCGCCCAGGCAGCTGCCGTCATCAGGCAGCAGAGGACAAGAGAACCCGAAAAGAAAGCGTTTGCCTTCTTTACATCCCCGGCACCCAGCGCGTTGCCAAAGCGCACGCTCCCGCCAGTCGCGCAGAGAAAGGCGATGACCACCATGATGACGTAGACCGGGTTGACCACGGCCAGGGCCGCGGTGCCCACGGGCCCTGCATACTGGCCCACGGCGATTGTGTCCACGATGCTGTAGATCGACATCGCCAGGGCAGAGCCCAGCGTCGGCAGCAGGTATCTGCCGTAGATCTTTTTGACATCGGTTTTCAGAAAATCCATGTTTCCTCCTGATTCCCGGCAGGCGTGCACACCCTGTGCGGGACAAAAGGACCATTCAGGAACCAGAAGAGCGGCAGTTTCTGCCGCGGAAACAGGGGCACGTGCCAGGAAAAAAATGGCAGTCAAGCAGTAAATTTATTCAACATTTCCCTATTATAACACAAAAATATTAAAAATGACA
The DNA here is from genome assembly GCA_051886435.1 of Lachnospiraceae bacterium. GTDB lineage: Bacteria > Bacillota > Clostridia > Lachnospirales > Lachnospiraceae > CAG-791. The sequence goes on along the minus strand of JBJEYC010000127.1, from coordinate 650 downwards.
GTGCAGCGGTTCAAATACGCGATCGATGAAAAATCTGGCTTGAAAAACCGATTTTTGCCAATGGAAGACGGAATAAAAACATGACGATATTCTGAAAGACCATAATGCTTTATCACGGTAAAGTACACGCGAAATTAAAGACAATCCGCAAACAAACCGGATGAAATGACAGAATATGATTTCTGCCCTCAAAATAAGAAAAATATGCCACTTTGAGAGAAGCGCGTACCCCGGCCGGAACAGGGAATTCCCCTGCAGGGGCAGTCGTCTTCCCCGCCGGGGAGAGGTCCAGGGCCCCGGGCCTTCGGCCCGGGGTTCAGCACATCGACAAAAATTTACGATTAATTTACAAATTTTAAGTGCAAAATGTTCGAAGATGGTGTATGATAGCGTCAACAAAAAAGAAAGGAGGTTTTACTGACAGTATGGACTACGGTACCAGGAACGTTGAGACCGGAGTCATCGTCCGTCTCTACGAGGAAAAGGGATTGGCGGAGCATGTTACAAGAGAAATGGGCAGTCAGTATGAGGTTGTCCAGGTGAAGCGCAGTATCAGTGTCTGAGAAAGCGAGCGTAACACGATGGTCTCAAACAAATCCAATAGATGAGCCGGCACGGGGATGGTATTCTCCGGGCCGGCTCATTTGCGT
>JBJEYC010000126.1:0-2717 GCA_051886435.1 Lachnospiraceae bacterium | reverse complement strand
ATCAGCTGCTTGTACTGGCCGCCGAAGTCCAGGACGATCATCAATTCTCTGGCCATGTTCCTCCTCTCCTATTGCTGTATTTCTCGTTTTGTCTGCAGACCATTTTACCCGTTTCTCTGCGGTTCGGGAACCCCTTTTTGCGCGGGTCTAGATCCGCCCGTTCAGTTTCCAGTAAAGGCTCTGCGCGTAGGAATCGGTCATGCCGCAAACGTAGTCGGTGACCAGCATCAGCCGCAGATAGAGCTTCTCCTGCGGCGATCTGCCGCTGCTGTAGATCTGATAGATCGTGCGGTAGTTCTCCGAGACCAGGGTCATCAGCCGGCGGTTGTAAGGTGTCAGCTCCCGGCCGGTGTCATAGTCGAGAACCGCTGCGGTGAACCGCTCCAGCAGGCCCTTCAGGATGCTGTCCGCCGCGACCTCGATGTGAATGATCGTGGAGGACTGGAACACATGGTCATTGGCCAGCTCTCCCAGAACATCATTGAGCTTTCCAGCCCCGGTCACCTCCAGCAGTTCCGTTCCAAAGGAGCCGTCCAGAATCTCGTCGTAGTGTGTGATGAAGCTCTCCTGTGCCGCGTGGAGGAGCTCCGTCTGCACCCGAATGAGCCAGTTCTGGATGGCGTAGTTGTCCGGCCGGGACATGCCCCGGTCAACGCCCTTCTGGTACCGGTGCTTCAGATCCTCGATGGCCTGCCGGTAGAGGCTCTGGCTGCCGGAGGCGGGCTCTGCCGCATCCTCCGCCCCGCACCTTGCCTCGAGCTCATCCCGCAGCTGGTGGTAGGTGAGGAAGCCCTTCCGATAGGCATCCTCGATGTCCGCGGTATGGTAGGCGATGTCGTCCGCTGCCTCGAGAAGATAGGTCAGGGGATGCCGCCTCCCGTCAAGGCCGCAGGAGGTCTCCACATCCGAAAAGACCTCCCGGTCCGCCTGGAAATACCCCATCTTGTGGGCGCGGATGGGGCCGCTGGGGTCGATCTCCAGGGAGCTCACCGGGTACTTGATGATCGTTGCCAAAAGTGCCTTGGTCAGGTTCATTCCGTGCTCATCCACCAGGTAGTGGAGCTTGGTGACCACCCTCAAAGCCTGAGCGTTGCCCTCAAAGTGCAGGAAGTCCGCCTTCTGCGCATCGGTCAGGAGCTTCTCCAGGGGCACCGGGCCGGACCCCGGAATCCACTCCGGGACATAGGTGATCCGGGGCAGGGCCTCCTGGAAAAAGGTCCGGATGCTGGTCTCCCCGAAATGCCCGAACGGGGGATTTCCGATGTCATGCAGGAGCCCGGCACAGCTTAGGATATCGCAGATGTCCGTCTGGTTGTCCGGATGAAAGGAGGGATCCTTTGCATCCCGCAGGATAGCCCGGCCGACGCTCTGGCCCAGGGACTTGGCAAAGGAGGAGACCTCCAGAGAGTGGGTGAGCCTGGTGCGCACGAAGTCACTCTGGTCCAGCGGGAAAACCTGGGTCTTATCCTGAAGCCTTCGGAAGGAGGCACTGCCGATGATCCGGTGGTAGTCCTTCTCGTACTCCGAGCGAAGGTCAGACGTTCCCTTCGAATGGTAGCTCCGGATCCGGTCCGGGCACAGCAGGGTTTGCCAGTCCATATCGATACCTCCAAAAAAAGCGCCCGACCATTTCCGGTGCGGGCGCTGACTGACTATCAGTTGATAACTCAATAGATGATCCGTCGGATGCAGACATAGGAGCGGTAAGTTGCGCTCGAATATTTGATTCCGGTGGACGGCGTAGATGCATGAACGATCATGCCGTTTCCGATATACAGTGCCACGTGGCCGGGATAGCAGATGATATCACCGGGCAGGGCATCCGCCAGCGAGTCGACGGCAATACCGTTGCTGCGCTGCGCCACATCCGTTCTGCCGAGGGTGTAGCCGAAGTGGGCGTACACACTCATCGTAAAGCCGGAGCAGTCTGTTCCGTTTGTCAGGCTCGTGCCGCCGTAGACGTAGGGGTTGCCGACGAACTGCACTGCGTAGTTGACCACATCCTGTCCGGTAACACCGGAGGAATTGGAGGGCACGGAACCGGAGGACTCGCTCGGCGTGTAGGTGTAGTTGCTCACCGTGTATCCGCTGCCGGTGCTGGTCGTGGTGGTCGTCGTGCTGTCGGTCACCGTCACGCTGGTACCGGACGAAGCGGAGCTGGAACTGGAACTGCTGCTACTGCTGCTGGAGGAGCTGGAGGACGAAGAGGCGGATGCCGCCTGCTGTCTGGCCTTCTCCTGCGCAGCTGCTTCCTCGGCTGCCTTCTTGGCTGCCGCCTCAGCCGCTGCCTTCTGCTGGGCCTCCTGGGCCGCCGCAATGGCATTGGTCTGCTCGGTCAGCTGTGCTGCCAGCTTGGTCGCTTCTGCCTGGGCATTGGCGATCCGGGTCTCGTAGTCGTCATACTGGGCCTGCAGATCAGCCAGCTGGGAGTTCAGCGCTGACTGCTCCTGCTCCAGACCGAGCTTGGATTCCTCCTGCTCGTCCTTGGCATCCTGCAGATCCTGCTGATCCTGCTTGACCTGAGCCTGAATCTGCTCGTACTCATCGAGCATGTTCCGGTCGTACTCGTAGAGCTTGTCCACGTACTGGGCTTTGTTCAGAAGGTCGGAGAAGGAGGTGGCGGACACCAGGACTTCCATGTAGCTGGAGTCGCCCTTCTCGTACATGTACTTGATGCGCAGCTTCATCGCATCGTACTGCTTCTGCTCCTCGGCGAC
>JBJEYC010000125.1:0-2727 GCA_051886435.1 Lachnospiraceae bacterium | reverse complement strand
CCGAGAACTTCAAGGGCAACTTCCCGTTCTGGCTCTCCCCTTACCAGGTTGGCATTGTCCCGATCCGCACGGAGCACAACGCCTATGCCAAGAAGGTCGAGGATCTTCTGCGCGACAACGGCATCCGCGTGGAGGCTGACTACAGCGACAACAACATGAAGACCAAGATCAAGACCTTCCGTGGCTACAAGGATCCCTATGTTCTGGTCCTCGGCGACAAGGAAGCGGCAGAGAACACCGTCTCCATCAATATCCGCGGCAACAAGCAGCTCAACGGCGTGCCGCTGGATCAGTTTCTGGAGCTGTGCAAGAAGATGAACCGGGAGCACAGCCTGGAGCTGGTGGATCACCTCGACTGAGGCCGGATCAACTCCCATCACAACAGAAATCTCTCAGCATTGCTGCGGCTGCTGCCCATCTGGGCAGCAGCCGTTTTTTACTGCACAAATCCGGGTCATCGTAATTGTCGGAGACTTACAAAAAAGCGGCGCGGAAAGAAGGGCTGGTGGCGGCAGGGCGCTTCCTGAAGTATCCTTCTTTTCGAGAGCTGTTTTTCATCGCTCTCCCTCTTCTGCACATCATCTCCCATCCCACCTCTCCCATCTCAGGAGGCTTTTCCATGCGCCGTCCCCTCGCCTTTGCCTGCGCGCTCTTTGCCGCAGCGATCTGTCTTTGTCTCTCCCTCTGGGTCCCGGAGGGAAACCGCTACCAGGCCTTCCGGGGACAGAAGGTCACCCTCTCGGGCACCGTCTCCTCCAAGGAATACAAGTGTCAGGAGGATGGAAGCCGCAGGCTCCTTATCACGATCCGCTCGGTGCGCTTTGTGTCCGGCAGCAATGATGCCCTAGATCCCAACTTTTCGGTTCTTCTTCGCATCACGGCACCGGAGACCGGCCGCGCACAGGAGGACATTCAGGCTCCCATCGGAAGCCGGATCATCGCATCGGGAACGCTTCGCTGCTACAGTCCCGCCACCAATGAGGGCTGCTTTGATGCCCTCTCCTATTACCGATCCCTGGGACTTGGCGACTTCTCACTCTCCGGAGCAAGTCTTCTCTCCTCTGACGGAAACCGGGATGTCCTGCGGGATCTTCTGTATCTCCTCCGTCTGCGCCTCTCCGAGGTGCTGGATGCCTGCCTGACCGCAGACAGCGCCGCGGTGATGAAGGCCATGCTCCTGGGAGAAAAGGGATACCTCTCCCAGTCCACAAAGGACCTCTACCAGGGCGGCGGGATCATCCATGTGCTTGCAATATCAGGACTCCACATCTCCTTTGTCGGCATGAGTCTGTACCGGCTGCTGCGAAAGAGGCTGGGTGCCGGTCGCATCCTCTCCTGTCTTGCCTCCTGTCTGGTGATCGTCCTCTACTGCCTGATGACCGGCTTTTCCGTCTCTTCCTTCCGCGCGGTTTTCATGTTCTGCCTACACATGCTGGCCCTGTTGCTGCACCGGACTTACGACATGCTGACCTCCGTCACCTTTGCCGGAGCACTGCTCCTTGTTCTGGAGCCCTACTACTTCCGCCAGTCCGGCTTCCAGTTTTCCTTTGCAGCCGTCCTCTCCCTCTGCATTCTGCTTCCCGCTTTCACTCCAGAGCAGGGAAAGCCAGATCTTTTTGAGCGTGCCGGACAGGCACTTTCCGTGAGCACCGGCACCTTTCCGGTCTACCTGGTCACCTACGGGTACTGGCCCTGGGTGAGCCTGATTCTGAATCCCATCATCCTGCCGCTGATGTCAGTCCTGCTTCCGGCAGGCTTTCTGGTTCTCCTGTTGGGGAGCTGCTCGCTGTCTCTTGGCAGGATGGTCGGTCTTTTGCCAGAGGCACTCCTTCTTTTCTGCACAAAGCTCTGCTCCCTGGCACAGTCGATTCCGGGGCATCTTCGCATTCCTGGAGCCCCAGCTCTTGTCCTTGTGATTCTGTTCTATGCACTCCTGGGCGTGCTGGTTCTTCTGCATGATAGGATTCCCTCCGCAGGGAAACTGCTCTGGCTTCTTGCCTGTGTGGGGCTGCTTCTGATCCGGAATCCCACCGGCTGCACCGTCAAGGCTGCCGATGTGGGACAGGGGGACGGAATCCTCATCGAGGCAGATGGCCGGGTGATCGTAATCGACGGCGGCAGCACCTCCCAGACGGATCTCGCAAGGTATCGGCTGGATCCGCTCCTGTGTCACGACGGTGCCGGCACCATCGACGCCTGGATACTCACCCACGACGACACAGATCACTGCTCGGGTCTCATTGAGATTCTGGAGGACAACGGGCGAAACGGCATCCGAATCAAGCAGATCCTCTTGCCGGACATTGCAGAAGAAACGAAGTCCGACAACTACCGGACGATTGAAAAGGACGCAGCAGCCACAGAGGTTCCCATCTCCTACCTACGCGCTGGCATGACACTCAGCAGTGGAGCGCTCTCCCTGTACTGCCTACACCCGGATGCCGGCTATACCTGCGATGATCCCAACGAATACAGTACGACCCTGCTCCTGAGTTACGGAGACTTCAGTGCCCTTCTCACCGGAGATCTGGAAGGAGCCGGTGAAACCGACATGCTCAGGTACCTCACTTCTCACCAGTCAGAGGTCACCTCCCACGGCGGGCGGTTTGATGCCTCCGGCCGGCTTCATGTCACCCTCCTCAAGGTTGCCCACCACGGCAGCAGCGGTGCCACCAGCGAGGCCTTTCTGCAGAAAGTCACCGCAGACCTTGGCGTCATTTCCTGCGG
>JBJEYC010000124.1:0-2730 GCA_051886435.1 Lachnospiraceae bacterium | reverse complement strand
GACATGCTGATCGATGCGGGGGTCATCTCCCAGGATCAGCTCAGTGCCGCCCTCAAAAAACAGAAAGAAACCCATGAGCGTCTCGGTACCATCATGATTCAGGATGGTTTCATCACCGAGCACCAGCTGATCGACACCCTGCGGGAGCAGCTTGGCATTGACTTCATCGATCTCACCAAGACCGAGATCGATCCCTCCATGTCCAAGTACATCCCCAAGAGCCTCGCAAAGTCGGCGCAGATCGTGCCGGTCCGCGTCGTGAAGGACACGTTATTCCTTGCGATGGCGGACCCTTTGAATTTCATGGCGGTGGAGCAGGCAAAGGATACCTCCAAAAAGAGAATCCTGCCGATGATTGCCACCACCGAGGCTGTGGATCACGCGATCAACGTCCTGTACGAAAACGTGTCCGCCGCCGAGGCCATGCAGCAGATGCGCGAGGAGGCAGGCCTCACCGCGCAGGTGGAGACCCCGGAGAAGCAGACTGAGACTGGAGATGAGGGTCCCACGATTCGTCTCGTGAACTCCATCTTTGAGCGTGCCTACGTGGAGAACTGCTCGGATATCCACTTCGAGCCCACTGAGGGTGACATGAATATCCGTATGCGTATCGATGGTGAGCTTCACAAGGTCATGACGATCCCCAGGGATCTGCAGGACTCGGTGATCTCCCGTCTGAAGGTCATGGCCCGTCTCGACATCGTGGAGAAGCGGATTCCCCAGGATGGCAGAATTGAGACCAAATTGAAAAACAGGGACATTGACATGCGTGTCAACACGCTCCCCACGATCTATGGGGAGAAGGTGTGTATCCGACTGCTCGGCAAGGATCCCAAGATGCTCACAAGACAGGGCATTGGCATGATCTTCCCGGAGGATAACGCCAAGGTGGATCGGCTCCTTGCGAACACGAGCGGTGTCATCATGATCGTGGGTCCCACAGGATCCGGTAAATCGTCCACGATGTTCACACTGATCCGCGAGCTTCTGTCTGAGTCCAAGAACCTGGTGACACTGGAGGACCCGGTCGAGTACAATATTCCCGGCGCGATCCAGGTACAGATCAATGAGAAGGTGGGTCTTACCTTTGCCGAGGGCCTGCGCGCTATCCTGCGTCAGGACCCGGATATCATCTGCGTCGGCGAGATCCGTGACGGCGAGACCGCGTCCATCGCGATGCGCGCCGCCATCACGGGACACCTGGTCATCACGACCATCCATACGGAGGATGCGGTCTCGGCTATTGATCGTCTGAAAGACATGGGCGTTGCCCCCTACCTCATCTCCGCGGGCCTGCGCGGCATCATCTCTCAGCGTCTGCTTCGCCGGGTCTGCCCGAAGTGCTCGGAGGAGTATGAGCCTGATCCCAAGATGGTTGCACTTTCCGGAATCCGGCAGACCCCGGGCAGAGTCTACCACCACGGCAAGGGCTGCGATGCCTGCTTCCACACGGGCTACCGCGGCAGAATCGGCGCCTTTGAGGTGCTCCTGATGAACGATGAGCTTCGAAAGGGTATCACCGACGGTGTGGACAAGCAGACATTCCGCCAGCTGGCCCAGAAGACAAGCCAGTACAAGACCATGTTGGAAAACGCGGATGAACTGGTGGACAAGGGCATTACGACCGTTGAGGAGATCTGCCGTACCATCATGGTGACCGACTGACAGACGGCAGGAACGGCGTTTGGAGGATCTATGAGCGATTGGACCATAGAGGAACTGGTAACGCGGGCAGATGAGGCAGGTGGATCGGACATTCATCTGGTATACGGACTTCCCCCGAAGATGCGGGTGGACGGACGGCTCCAGAACCTGGTGGATACACCTCTGACAGATGAAGACTGCGAGAGCGTGGCAGAGCATCTTGCCGGAGAGGAGTACAGCGGCATTTCAAAGATTGGGGAACTGGACCTTGCAAGAACCCTTGCAGGCAGGCGCTGCCGTATCAACCTGTTCCGCCAGCAGGGCCATGTGTCCTGTGCCCTGCGTATTCTGGCAGATACGATACCAAAGCTTGGAACATTGGGCCTTCCCCGGGCGGTTGCCAAGTTCCCGACCTATGCCAACGGGATCGTGCTGGTGACCGGTGAGACCGGTTCCGGTAAATCTACAACCCTGGCTGCCATCATCAACGAGATCAACCATACCAGGCAGGAGCACATCATCACGCTGGAGGACCCGATCGAGTACATCTACAAGCCGGATCAGTGCATCATCAACCAGCGGCAGGTGGGAACCGATACGGAGAGCTACGCGGATGGTCTGCGGGCTATCCTGCGTGAGGATCCGGATATTATCCTCATCGGCGAGATGCGTGACCGGGAGACCATTGAGACGGCGTTAACCGCCGCAGAGACCGGACACCTGGTATTTGCCACACTCCACACAAACAGTGCGGTGGATTCCGTGGACCGTATTGTCGGCACTTTCCCGGCAGATCGGCAGCCGCAGATCCGCCTCCAGCTTTCGACTACTTTAAAGGCAACCCTGTCCCAGAAACTTCTCGTGCGTGCCGGCGGGAAGGGCCGTGCGGCTGCCTGCGAGTGCATGATTGTGACCGCAGCCATTCGGAACCTGATCCGGGAGGGCAAGACCCCGCAGATGGAGTCCTCCATGCTGACGGGATCCAGCGAGGGTTCCATCACCCTGGACAACTGCCTTCTCGAACTTGCCGGAAACGGCACCATCGACATCCAGACGGCTGTGGAAGCGGCCAGGGATCCGGAGAAC
>JBJEYC010000123.1:0-2749 GCA_051886435.1 Lachnospiraceae bacterium | reverse complement strand
CACCTGCTGCCAGGGGCTCGAGATCCGCATCACCCAGGCGGAGTACTTCCGCCTCGCAGGGATGGACTGCCCGAAGGACCTGCGGGAGAAGCTCGACCTCTCCCTCCACGTGCTGCCCCACCCGGACGAGTACGCCTACGCCTGTCTCTCCCCGGACTTCTTCGGCCGCTGCCGCATGATGGACGAGAAGGGCCTCTGCGCCCTGCAGTGCGCCTGCGGATATGAGGCGTTAACCAGCGTCTGCAAGTATTTCCCAAGAAGTCCAAGGCTAACCCGCTATCCCTCCTGCGCCACCTCCAACGCCTGCGAGGAGACGCTGGAGCTTCTCTTTGAGGAGGCAGAGGCGGGGAATGCCTGGACCTTCGCCAAAGTGCCCCTTGTCTTTGACCTTGCGGGAGAGGCGCCAAAGGACACCGATCCCAGATCAGAGGAGACCGCACGTTTCCATGAATACGCCGCCTGGTGCATGGCAGGGAATGCCCTTCTTCTTCCGGAAAAGTTTTCTCTTCTTCGCGCCATCGCAGACGGCGCGAAGATTCCCAAAGAGGAAGAGACGCTCTCTTTTGCCGCAGCCGAAAACAGCGCCCATCCGCTTCGCGTCAGAAAGGAAGTGCTCTCCGCGCTCCTTGCAAAGACAGGAGAGGACTACCCGGATCTCACACAGGCCGCGGAGGGTGCTGCGGGCATCCTCTCTTCCTGTGATGAGCTCCTCACAGAAGGAGACCTTGCCCGGGCGCTTGCTGCCCTCTCCGGGGCCTTCCCGGGGGTGCTCCCCTTCCTCTCCTTCGTGCTTGCCAACGAGCTCTTTTACAGCGGTTTCCCCCGCTCCGACGGCCTTGCCCCGAAGGACGCGGCAAGAGTCCTGCCGGTCTTTTCCTTTGTTCTGGTGCTGACGCTCCAGGGAGGTCTCCCCACGCTCCACACAAGAGAGGATCTCATCGACCTGACTGCCGCCTTCTTCCGAATGGCAGACCTGACCCCGTTCTGGAGAAGGTGTCATCTTGCGCTGACCAAGGGGCCAGGGGATCAGAACCCCGATGCCCTCTCCCCTTCCGCCTGATGCTCAGACGTCCATCGTCTTTGCGGCTTCCAGAAGCTCTGCGATCTGCTCCTTTGTGATGCCGTCCACGTGGAAGCCCCCGGTGCAGACCACGGTGCAGCCGTGGGCCGCGGCGGCCTTCTCCGCAAAGTACCGGCAGAGCGCCTCATCCTTGTGGCCGGTCACATTTAAAACCGAGCTGGTGCTCGAGACCGCGCCGTCTCCCCGTAAAGAGGGCCGGGGCTCGGCCAGCACGCAGCAGCCGATGTGGGGCTTTTCTCCGCCCTGCACCGTAATCAGAAGATCCTTCCCGATCCACTCGCTCTCCAGGACCAGTTCCGCAAAGGAGAGCGTTTTTTTCTGTCTCATTGTCTACCTCCGATTCACCCGGGTGCCTTGCTTCCTGTTTTTGATTCTACCAGTTTTTCTCCGCCGCGGCGTCTTATCGCCTGCACAACACTCTGCGCGGTTTTGCCTCTTTTATCCGCCAGCCGGGCAATCTTTCCCCATCCTGCCGAATTTTTCCACCGGAGCACTGGTTTTTCCCGGATTGTGACGTGTCAAACCGGGATTTGTGGTGTAAAATAGCACATCGTGCTGAGGAGCAAGTTTACACGATTTTTGCGAGGAATTAACACGAATGCACAAGGAATCAAAACCAAAAACTGCTAAGTCGGTCACCATCCGCCGGTCCGGTTCCCGGATCCGGAAGGTGCTGACGGTCCTTCTTCTGGCACTGGCGGTGTTTTTCATCACCACTGCCCGCTGGGCCTTCACCATGTGGAGCAACCTGAAGCTGGAGGAGATCATCTACGAGCTGTCCACGCCCCTGCAGGGCACCGGATCCGGAATCGTGCGGTCCTTCCTGCTGTACTGCATCCTGCCCACCATCGTGGCAGCGGTGCTGATGATTCTGTTCTTCATCCGAAAACGGGACAGGGCCATGAAGGTCTCCACCTGGGTGATGATCCTCTCCGGCGTCGGCATCGCCTCCGCCTTCTTCACCGCCTGGTTTCGTCTCGACGTCACCTCGTACCTGAAGAACGCCAACACCGACTCCACCTTCATCGCGGACAACTACGCGGACCCGAGCACTGTCAAGCTCACGTTCCCGCAGAAGAAGCGAAACCTGATCTACATCTACCTGGAGTCCATGGAGATGACCTACGCCGACGAGGCAAACGGCGGCGGTTTCACCTTCAACTGCATTCCGGAGCTGACCAAGCTCGCCGAGGAGAACGAGGACTTTTCCGGTTCCTCTGACACCCTCAACGGCGGCTATGCCATGAACGGGGCAACCTGGACCATGGGCGGCATCTTTGCCGCAACCTCCGGACTTCCCCTCAAGACAGGCCTCGGCAACAACGGCATGGTGGGCCAGACCCAGTTCTTCCCCTCCATCACAACCCTCGGGGACATCCTGAAGGACGAGGGCTACAACCAGGTCTTCATGTGCGGCTCCGATGCCACGTTCGGCGGACGCAAGCTCTACTTCACCGAGCACGGGGACTACACGATCTACGACTACAACTACGCCAAGGAAAACGGCTGGATCCCCAGCAACTACAAGGTCTGGTGGGGATTTGAGGACAAGAAGCTCTTCTCCTTCGCCAAGGAGCAGCTGACCAAGCTCGCCGAGGAGGATGAGCCCTTCAACTTCACGATGCTGACCGTGGACACCCACTTCCCCAACGGCTATGTCTGCGACCT
>JBJEYC010000122.1:0-13755 GCA_051886435.1 Lachnospiraceae bacterium | reverse complement strand
AAAAAGCAAAGGCCGGCACCCTCGATCCCAAGGACATCACCGAGGATACGATCTCCGGGGAACTCGACACCGCTGGCATTCCTGATCCGGACCTTCTGATCCGGACCTGTGGAGAGGAGCGGCTCTCGAACTTTCTCATGTGGCAGCTCTCCTATTCGGAGCTGTATTTCACCGACTGCGCTTGGCCTGATTTCAATAAGGAAGAACTGGAGAAGGCGGTGGATGCCTACTGCCATCGGGAACGTCGCTATGGAGGGTTAATGCAGTGAAAACCAGAGTAATCAGCGGAATTGTCCTCGGTGTCCTGACCGTAGGTCTTGGCCTGTACGGCCAGATCAGCCTTGGAGCGGTGCTCGCCCTGTGCTCCCTGATCGGATATTTTGAGATGACCCGGGCCCTGGAAGTGCACCGGAAGGGAGAGAAGGAGAACGCACTCGAGATCTCCGGCTTTTTCTGGACCTGTGTGCTCTGGGTCTTCCTGATCGTGTTCTCCGAGCTCTACGGCGCCAAGGATTTCGTCGGCCTGGGGACCAGGGTATCGCTTCTCTGCACCCTGGGCATCTTCTCCACCAACATGACAATCTACGTTCTGACCTTCCCGAAGTACCATTCGGATCAGGTGGCCTACTCCATCTTTTCCTTCGTCTATGTCCCGGTAATGATGAGCTGCATCTTCCGCGCCAAAATGCTCCCCTACGGCATCTTCATCTACGCGCTGATCTTTTTCTGCAGCTGGATCTGCGACACCTTTGCTTACTTCGTGGGCCGGGCTCTTGGCAGGCACAAGATGGCACCGGTGCTCTCCCCCCACAAGACGATCGAGGGGGCTGTGGGAGGCGTGTGCGGCTCGGTGCTTCTTTGCGTTCTGACAGCCGTTCTGATCCACTTCCTGTACCCGGAAGAGAACCTATACTGGCAGTTTGCCCTGCTCGGCGTCTGCGGGGCGCTCCTCTCCATGGTGGGAGATCTGGCGGCCTCTGCCATCAAGCGCAATCACGATATCAAGGATTATGGCAACTGCATCCCCGGTCACGGCGGCATCATGGACCGCTTTGACTCGGCGATCTTTACCGCACCGGTTATCTATTACCTGGCAGCATTCCTGCTGACGGTGCTTCGCTGACACATTTGTCTGAACGTCACAGAAATTTCAGAATTGTGAGGCCGAAAATGAGAAAGAATCTTGTTATAATAGGGTCCACCGGTTCCATCGGCACCCAAACACTGGATGTGGTCAGAACCTATCCGGATCACTTTGGAGTTCTGGCACTAGCAGCCGGCAAGAATGTCAAAAAGATGGAAGAGCAGGTCCGGGAGTTCCACCCGAAGTTTGCCTGCCTCTTTGACGAGGCGGCCGCAAAAGACCTTTCCGTGCGCATTGCGGACACAGATACGAAGGTTCTGGCCGGAATGGATGGCATGGTCATGGAGGCGGTTCTGCGTTCCGCGGATGTGTTTGTCAACGCGGTGGTTGGCATGATCGGCATTGAACCGACCCTGGCTGCCATCAATGCGGGCAAAACCATCGCCCTCGCCAACAAGGAAACGCTCGTCACGGCTGGCCACCTGATCACGAAGGCAGCAGAAGAGGAAGGCGTGTCCATCATTCCTGTGGACAGCGAGCACTCTGCAATCTACCAGTGCCTGCGCAATGAAAACCACAAGTGTATTGACAAGATTCTCCTTACCTGCTCCGGCGGGACATTCCGCGGAAAGAAGCGCGCGGAACTGGTGCATCTGCATGCAAAAGATGCCCTGAAAAATCCCAACTGGGACATGGGTGCCAAGGTCACCATCGACTCCGCAAGCCTCGTCAACAAAGGGCTCGAGGTCATGGAAGCAAGGTGGCTCTTTGACGTGCCGGTAGACCGCATTGAGGTCCTGGTACAGCCTCAGAGCATCTGCCATTCCGCCGTGCAGTTCCAGGATGGTGCAGTGATCGCCCAGCTGGCAAGCCCGGACATGCATCTGCCGATTCAATATGCGCTCACCTGTCCGGATCGCTTCCCGCTTGCCATCAAGCCCCTGGATCTTACCGAGGTCGGGAGCCTGATCTTCGAAAAGCCCGACACCGAGACATTCCGGGGTCTTCCCCTCGCCATACAGGCGGCCAAGGCCGGCGGCTCCATGCCCACGGCTTTCAACGCCGCGAACGAAGAGGCCGTTTCACTCTTTTTGAAGGACAAAATAGAATTTCTCGACATCTACGATCTCATTGAAAAAGCGATGGCCGCTCACGAAGTCATCCCTGACCCCACTCTGGAGCAGATCCTCCAGACGGAAAAAGAAGCCAGGGAAAACGTGGAGCGCTTTGCCGCATCCGGATCCTGATGGCACGACAATAAGTCGAAAGGAGTTCCATGGCAGTCAGCATCCTCCTGTTTATCATCATCTTCACCATCATCGTGGTGGGCCACGAGTTCGGCCACTACATGATCGCCCGCCGCAGCGGCATCCGGGTCAACGAGTTTGACATCGGCATGGGCCCTGCCCTCTTCAAGTGGCACCGGGGCGAGACGCTCTTTGCGATCCGCCTTCTGCCTGTGGGCGGTGCCTGCATCTTTGACGGAATGGATCCATCCGAAACTGGAGAGGATGGAGAAAAAAAGACTTTCGATGAGCACTCCTTCCTGAATGCCCCGGTGGGTGCCAGAATTGCGACAGTTCTGGCTGGCCCCTGCGCCAACTTTATTCTGGGGCTGGTGTTTGCGACCATCATCGTCGCCTTCTCCGGAACGGACCTGCCCACGGTCTATAAGGTGGTGGACGGCTCCGCTGCCCAGAAGGCGGGGATCGAGGCCGGTGACACGATCAAAAAGATCAACGGCACAAACATCCACGTCTACCGGGAGGTGCAGCTCTACTCCATGGTCAACTACGGTGAGCAGATGACGCTGGAGATCGAGCGGAATGGAGAGGATTTCACCGTCACCCTGACCCCCAAGTACAGCGAGGAGGACGGACGTTACTACATCGGCATCTCCGGTCCTGCAGAGTACCTCAACTGCAAGGGGCTGCAGGTATTCCAATACGGCTTCTATGAAGCGGAATATTGGGTGCGGGCAACATTCCAGTCACTGGGTCTGATTTTCCGCGGCCACTTCCAGCTCGATGATCTGTCGGGACCCGTTGGTATCGTCAAGGCCGTGGATGACACCTACCAGGCGGCAAGGCCCTATGGACTGCCGACGGTGCTATTATCGATGCTGAACCTGGCAACACTTCTTTCCATCAACCTTGGTATCATGAACCTGCTGCCGATTCCCGCCCTCGACGGCGGCCGCCTTCTGATTTATCTGATCGAGGCCATCCGGGGCAGAAAGCTCTCTCCGGAAAAGGAGGGCTACATCACCCTGGCCGGCGCGGTGGCACTGATCGCCCTGATGGTGGTGGTATGCTTCAACGATGTGACCAAATTTTTCCGCTGAGATCTGACTGACTGCAATAAACGGGCCGGATGGGAGAGTTCTCCCGTCCGGCCCGATTTTTCGCCATCTCACTGTACAGAGAACGCATATGTGATCTCTTGGTGGAAGGTTTCTCCTTTGTGGACGATGGGACGTCTCCGTTTATCTTTCGCGTGCACGCTGTCAGGGGCATACTGGGGCTCCAGGGCAAACCCGCTGCGGGGCGGATATGCATGGCCGTTCTTTCCGTTTCGAACCTGCAGGTAGTCCCCGGTATACAATTCCAGCTCCGGACTATTGGTAACAAGATTGAGCCGGATGCCGGTCGCCGGGCTATATGCTGCCGCAGCTGGTTTCCCCGCCGGGGCATGCAGGCGGAAGCTGTGATTGATCCCGCCAGAGATGCGAAGCTGTGAGAAGGGAGAGTCCGGATCCCCTGCCCCGATCTTTCGCATCGAACGGAAATCAAGAGGTGTCCCGGAAACAGACGCATACTCACCTAATGGCAAAAAGGCTCTGTCGACAGGAAGGTAGGAATCCGCCGCAATGCAAAGTTCATTGTCCGCGATGGTCCCAGTTCCCTCGCCGTCCAGGTTGAAGTAGGTGTGATTGGTCATATTGATCATGGTGTCCTCATCCGGCGTCCCCTCGATTTGGATCATGAACCTGCTGTCATCTGTGAAGGTATAGCGGACTGTAAAATCGACATTTCCGGGATATCCCTGGTCCCCATCCCCACTGTGAAGTCCCAGCATGACAAAGGACGAAGAAGCATTCCACCCGAAATCCAGGACGGAAAAGACCCGCTTCTGATATCCATCCGGCCCCGAGTGGCACGTATTTGGTCCCTCATTTGCAGCAAGCCGGTACGTTTTCCCATTCAATTCAAAGGCAGCACCCCGGATCCGGTTGCAGACCCGCCCGATCACTGCACCAAAGCAGGCGTCGCTGTCCTCATATCCCTGTACATCGTCAAAACCGGGGACAACATCCTGAAGCTGTCCCTTTCTGTCCCGAATCCGGATACTCTGCACTGCGGCCCCGAACGTAAGAATTCTCACAGATTCCCCTTTGCAGTTCTCCATCGTAAAAGCCAGAACTTCCCATCCATCCCCCGTGTTTCCAAACTTTGCCTTGCTGATACCCATTATGCAGCCTCCAGTTTCCTTTCGCCGGCCAAAAACTGGCCTCCATTGCATGAGCAATATTTCAAAGTTTCGATGATCCGACTCAGATTCCTATGTAGGTCAACAGCATTATATTCCATCACATGATATGTGATTATGCACAATTATGTTCAGTAGCGCAACCAAATATTATCCATATCGGTCACGGTAAGAAAAATGTTGGTTACTTTGATCTCGTGAATTTTTCATGAAGCGGTGAAAACGTTCTCGTGTAGTGCTAGAGCAATTTTTCAACATAATGAGGCAAGGTTTATTAATTACACGCGGGCACGCATTTGTTAAAACATACATTGCAGGGGAACGAAATGATTGCTTCTGATCCATTTAAGTTCCGAACTAATCAAAAATTCTATATGAACTCATGTTATGAATTTTTGGGTTATTTAGGTGGAAATATCAGAGGAATCAATCAGAAAGGGAGGAATTATGCAGCACACACTGGAATTCCAGCACATCACCAAGCTTTTCCCGGGTGTTGTGGCGCTGAACGATATCTCCTTTAAAGCCTACGGCGGTGAAGTACTTGCTTTTCTTGGGGAGAACGGGGCTGGCAAGTCCACACTGCTCAAAACACTGAATGGGGATTATCAGGCTGAGAAGGGAAGATATCTGCTTGATGGAGAGGAGAAGCACTTCAAGTCTCCGCACGAGGCCATTGAGGACGGGATCAGCGTCATCTATCAGGAGCGCCAGGTTCTGCAGGAACTGAGCGTTGCCGAGAACATTTTTCTCGGCAGGATGCCGGTCGGAAAGTTCGGCATGATTGACACCAAAAAAGCCAATGAGATGGCGACAAAGTACATCGAACAGTTCGGACTGCCGATCAAGGCGACGACAAAGGTCAAGGACCTGAATGCCGCGCATCAGCAGATGGTCGAGATCATGAAGGCCTGCAGCCGCGAAAATCTGCGGGTCATCTGCTTCGATGAGCCGACTGCATCGCTCTCTGACGATGAGATCGAGATTCTTTTCAATGTCATCCGGCGCCTGAAAAAAGAGGGAAAGATCATCATCTACGTGTCCCACAGGATGAGTGAAATTCATCAGATCACGGACAAGGTGGCAATCTTCAAGGATGGCAGATACGTGGACACCGTTGTCACAAAAGACACCGATGACGCAACGCTGATCCGCATGATGGTCGGAAGAGATCTCGGAGATATCTACAGGGGACTCAACCGAAACCAGAAGATTGGAGATGTACTGCTGGAGGTGAAAAACGTCTCCTCCGACTATGTAAAACCTGTTTCGTTTCAGCTCCACAAGGGTGAGATTCTCGGATTCTCCGGACTCGTCGGCGCAGGACGCACCGAAATCATGCGGGCAATCATCGGAGCTGACAAAATCCGCTCCGGGGAGATCTATCTCGAGGGGAAAAAGATTGAAAACCACTCACCGGCAGATGCACTGAAAAACGGCATTGCCATGGTTCCAGAGGACCGGAAGCTGCAGGGCATTCTCGGGAACCTCTCGGTTGCGGACAACATCAACATCTCTCTTCTTGATGAGCATTCCAACCGGTTCGGATTTCTGGACACAAAGGCTGAGACGAAGCTGGCGGATGAGAGCATCCAAAAGTTCCGGATCCGGACGCCCAACAGGGAAAAGAAGATCATCGAGCTCTCCGGCGGGAACCAGCAGAAGTGCATCGTTGCCCGAGGCGTCGCGACGCACCCCAAAGTTCTCATCCTGGATGAGCCCACGAAGGGCATCGATATCGGAGCAAAATCCGAGTTCTACGAACTGATCTGCGATTTCGCCCGTCAGGGGATCGGCGTGATTCTGATCTCTTCGGAGCTGCCTGAGATCATCGGGCTGTCCGACCGGATCATCGTCATGCGGGCGAGACAGATCACCGGCGAGGTAAAGAGAGAGGAAGCAACGGAAGACGGCCTGCTGGCCCTTGCGCTGTAAAGGAGGGGAATCATGGCAAAGAAGAAAGAGAACAGGGCGATTCGCCTGATCGGCGGAGACAAGCTGGTCCTGATCGGGGCGATCGTGGTGGTATTCATCCTGTTCACGTCCCTGAACAAGAACTATTTCACCGTGACAAACATCATAAACATTCTGATTGCTGCATCATTGTGCGGCATGGTCGCCATCGGACATACCTATCTGATCATTGAGCTCCAGAACGATCTGTCTCCGGGCTCTCTGGCAGCTCTCTCAGGCGTGACGGTTGCCCTGCTTTTGCAGGCAGGCGTCCCGATATTTCCGGCAATCCTCATCACCATGGGCGTGGGCGCCCTGGTCGGTGTCTTCAATGCCTGGATGGTCAACAAGATCAAAATCGAAGCCTTCATCGCAACATTGGTTTCCCAGATGGTCGTGAGAGGTTTCGCCTATATCATCTGCGACGGCAAGCCCGTTGCAATCAGCAACACAACCTTTAACCGCCTTGGCTCGGTCCGGTTTCTGAATATCCCGTTCCCAGTCTGGCTCATGCTGATCTGCATGCTGATCTTCGGTATCATCCTCGCAAAAACGAAGTTCGGCAGAAGCGTCTACGCCATCGGCGGCAGCCAGCAGGCCGCAAGGCTTGCAGGTCTGAATCCGGAGCGGATCATCACCATCAGCTTCATTCTGATCGGTGTTCTGACTTCCCTCGGCGGCGTCATCTTCGCAGCCCGCATGAACGCAGGACAACCCTCCGCAAACGTCAACCTTGAGTTCGATGCCATCACGGCAGTTGTCCTGGGCGGAACTTCCTTCTCCGGCGGTGTCGGCGACATGTTCGGAACCTTTATCGGAATTATCCTGATCCAGTCCTTCAACACCGGACTGACCATGGTCAACGTCTCCTCCTTCTGGCAGTACGTGGCAAGAGGTGCACTGCTTCTGTTCGCACTGACCTCCGACTACATCCGCAAGAGAAGAAGAGACAAGGCGCTGATTGAAGCCAACATGAAGACCATGAAGTGATCGCAATCAGATTTGTCAGGGGTTGGCGGATTGTCCGCCATGAAAAAATAGGAGGAAAGAAAATGAAAAGACACGTACTCTCACTGACCATCGCAGCTTCCATGGCAGCCATGATGTTGGCAGGCTGCAGTGATGGAGCAGCCGCAGGCAGCTCGTCTTCGTCTGCCGCAACGCAGGCAGCCGCAGACACCGGCACAACCGAGACAACTGCGCAGAGCGCAAGCGGCCCGCTCAGCATCTACGGCATTTACAAGGCCGGCGACCAGAGCTGGTTCCTGAACGAGGGCAATGCAGCCAAGGAAGCAGTCGAGGAGAAGGGCGGCACCTTCACCTACGTTGACGCAAAGATGAGCTCCGAGGAAACCCTGAAGGCCATCGACAACGCCATTGCCAACCAGGCAAGCGGCATCATCATCTGTGTGCCGGATCAGACCATGTCCCAGGCAGTGGTGGACAAATGCAATGATGCGAAAATTGCGGTTGTCGCCTGCGATGACGGCCTCGAAGCCAATGGCGAGAAGATTGCTCCCTGGATCGGCATCGACGGATACAACATCGGCGTTGCAAACGGCGAGTGGCTTGCCAACTATGCTACAGACAACAATCTCGTGAACGACGAAAGTACCGGCCTCCTCATCATGACGATGGACACGGTTTCGAGCTGCGTTCCGAGAACCGAAGGCGAGGAGGACAAGTTCAAGGAGATCGCCCCGGACTTCGATGAAAGCCGCATTTTCAAGGCGGATTACGATGGCACCACCGATAAGGGCAACACCGCTTCCTCCGCTGTCTTCACCGCACATCCGGAAATCACCACCTGGCTCGTCATGGGCGCCAATGAGGAAGGCACCATCGGTGCCTGCCGCGCACTCGAGACGCTCGGCCTGGACAAGAACGCCTGCGTTGTCGGCCTCGGCGGATATCTCGCAAAGGACGAGTGGAACAACAAGGGCGCAGATGGCACCTGCATGAAGGCATCCTGCTACTTCTCTGAGAAGGATATCGGAGCAGGCTCTGTCGATCTTGTGACAAAGCTCATCAATGGCGAGGATGTTCCCATGGAGACTGCAGTTCCCGCAACCGTTGTGACGCTGGACAACTACAAGGATGTCATGGGCGACGCAGCAAACTGACGGACGTAGAAGGCAGCCTGAAGAGGTTCTGATTCAGGATCCAAAAGCCGCCGCAGAAAGGCAAGGCTTTTCCTGCGGCGGCTCATTTTATGCCAATTTTTGGAAATTTCCCGGGTTCAGTCCGGCATTCCGGAGGCCGAGGAGTCCTGAAGCGCAAGGCTCTTCCGGTAATCGGATGGTGTGTTTCCGGTCTTCGCCCGAAAGCAGGCACAGAAACTGCTCTCATCCGGGAAACCGGTGTCGACCGCAATCTCCTTTACGGAGCGTTCCGTAGAGGAAAGAAGAAATTTTGCAGAGCGTATCCTCGTCTCCAGAACGTACTGATGGGGCGTCATGCCCGTGGTGCGCCGAAAGAGCCGGGAGAAATAGTAGGGGCTCAGGCAGGCAACCTCCGCGAGAGTTCCAAGCCGAAGTGGCTCGTCGAAATGCTCGCTGATGTAGCTGATCGCCCGTTTGACACCTGTCGTAGAGTCCGCACGTACATCGTGCATGGACAAAAGAGAGGTGAGAACACTGTACAGGCGCCTGGATTCCTCGAATTCATCCGTCGGTTTCCCCTTTTGAAAATCCGCATAGATTTCCCCGATGGCGCTGTGGATGTTGTCGTACCCCTCCGGTAAGGACACGCAGCCAAGATTCTGCAGGATGTGCTCGTAGAAGGGCCGCGCCATAGGGCCGTCGAAGTGGATCCAGAGAACGGAAGCACCGTCCTTTGTTCCGTATTCCTGGGCTGCATAGCAGTCGAGTAAAACGGCGCTCTTTTTCGGAGCTTTTTCCATTTCTCTGCCCGTCCGCACGAACATGGTACCGTCCTCGACCAGCATGAGAAGAAAATTTCCGAAGTTTTTCCGGCGCAGATGGTATCCCGGCTCGTACACAAACCGTCCGAGGATCAGCGGATAGAACAAAAGCTCATGTGCCGTGACGCTCGGCGTATAAACGTAATAATCGGATCCCGGGGCAACTCTTGTTTCCGTGGAATACATGGCAGGCACCTCTGATCAAAACATTATGATGTTTTTCATCTTAGGGCATTGGTATGGCGAAAGCAAATGTCCGGAAGACAGAAAGGAGCAGGTTTTTATGAATGAAACAAAGGTGTGGGAGGAAAAGGTCATCATTCCAACCTATGAGGTTGGCGAACCGGATAAAAACCCGATGTTTCTGGAAAAACGGGCCTATCAGGGAAGCTCCGGAAAAATCTATCCCTACCCGACTACGCAGAAGATCAGCAGAGAGAAGACAAATCACGCCTGGAAGGCCGTATATCTGGAAAATCAGTACATCCGCGTGATGATTCTCCCGGAGCTTGGCGGACGAATCCAGCGCGCATATGACAAGACCAATCACTACGACTTTGTGTACTACAACGAGGTCATCAAGCCGGCACTCGTCGGTCTGTGCGGCCCCTGGATCTCCGGAGGAATTGAATTCAACTGGCCGCAGCACCATCGACCGACGACATTCTCGCCGGTCGACTATGAGCTGCGCGACAACGGAGACGGCAGCAAGTCCGTGCTCGTGCATGACGTGGATCAGATGTACGGAACGAAAGAGATTACCACATTCACGGTATATCCGGACAAGGCGTTCATCGAGGTCCGCGGACAGCTCTACAACCGCACGCCGTTCCCGCAGACCTTCCTGTGGTGGGCAAATCCCGCGGTCCCCGTGAATGACAACACCCAGTCAGTGTTCCCGCCAGATGTCCACAACGTCTATGACCACGGCAAGCGCGCGGTGTCCCGTTTCCCGATCGCAACAGGGGTCTATTACAAGCACGACTACAGCGAGGGCGTCGACATCTCCCGGTACAAGAACATTCCCGTTCCGACGTCCTATATGGCGGCAAAGTCCGACTATGACTTTGTTGGCGGCTATGACTACGGGAAAAAGGCAGGCCTTCTGCACGTAGCCGACCACCATGTCTCCCCGGGCAAAAAGCAGTGGACCTGGGGGTGCGGCGATTTCGGAAAGGCATGGGACCGGCAGCTGACCGATTCGGATGGCCCCTACATTGAGCTCATGACCGGCATGTACTGTGATAACCAGCCTGACTTCTCCTGGCTCAAGCCCTATGAGGAAAAGGTGTTCAAGCAGTACTTTATGCCGTACAAGGAAGTCGGCTATGTAAAGAACGCAACAATCCATGCGGTTCTGAACATGGAGCAGAAGACGGACGGTCTGTATGTCTGTGTCTACGCGACACAGAAGTATGATCCCGCCGTGATCCGCGTTCTGGAGAACGGAAAGGAGATTTTCCGGGAAAAGACCGTCCTGTCACCGGTCGATATTTATGAAAAGACGATCCCGTTAACGATCCAGGATATCTGCCAGATCCGCGTCATCGCGGAGTACGAAGGGCAGGAGCTTGTCTCTTATCAGCCCAAAAAGCAGGGCATTCCGGAGCCCATAGAACCCGTCAGCGCAGCAAAAAAACCGGAAGACATCCAGACGAACGAGGAGCTCCTGATCACCGCCCAGCGCATCGAGCAGTACCGTCACGCGACCTGGCTTCCGGATCCCTATTACCTGGAGGGGTTAAAACGGGATCCGGAGGATGCAAGGATCAACAATGCCTATGGGCTTCTTCTCCTGCGCCGCGGGTGCTTTTCCGAAGCGGAAAAACACTTCCGGACCGCCATCAAGAGACTCACCATGTATGTGCCGAACCCGTACGACAGCGAACCCTTCTACAACCTGGGGCTCTCGCTCCTGTATCAGGGAAACAGGAAGGAAGCGTACGACGCGTTCTACAAAGCAACCTGGACCAGTGAAGAGCAGGAGATGAGCTTCTACTATCTTGCGGCAATCTCAGCTGAAAACGGCAGGTATGCCGAAGCTCTCGAATTTGCCGACAAGGGACTTGTCCGCAATACGCACAATGTCAAAGCCCGGGGCCTCAAAGCGGCGATTCTTGCAAAGCTTGGGAAAAAGGAGGAGGCGCTCTCCTGGATTGCGGAAAACGGAAAGGTCGATCCATTCGACTATGTCTCCATGTTTGTCCGGGCAGCCCTGACCGGTGAATCCGAAAAGCCTATCACAGACCTGATGAGAAACAACCCGGAAACATTTCTCATGGTGGCAAGAGACTTTTCCGAGGCAGGTTTCTATGAAGAAGCGGTGCATGTCCTCTCACTTGCGGACGCTTCAAAGCCCATGATCCGCTACTACAGAGGATACTGCCTGGAAAAGCTGGGAAGAACGCAGGAAGCGCTTTCCGAGTATCAGGAGGCAGAGAAGGATCCGTCCTACCTCTGCTTCCCCAACAAGCTGAAGGACATCATCGTTCTGAAAGCTGCCATGAAGGCAAATCCAGGCGGCGCAAAAGCCTGCTACTACCTTGGCTGCCTCTACTATGACAAGCTTCAGTTTGATACCGCCATCAATCTGTGGGAAACTTCCGAAAAACTTGACGCCGGATTCCCAACGGTACATCGCAATCTCGCCATCGCTTACTTCAACAAGCGGGGAGACAGAAAAGCCGCAAGGAAGGAGATGGAGAAAGCCTTTTCGCTGGATCCGAATGACGCGAGAGTATTCCTTGAGCTCGATCAGCTCTATCAGAGGCTCCAGGTCGACGTGAACGAAAGGCTGGCAAATTACGCGGCGCACATCGAACTCATCGAAGAGCGGGATGATCTCTATTATGAGTACGTCACTGCTTTAAACCTCGCGGGAAGAAACAGGGAGGCCTATGAGGCCATCATGCGGCACTCCTTCCGCACCTGGGAGGGCGCAGAGGGGAGAATCTCCGCGCAGTACAAGATTGCTCTCCGGGAGATGGCAAAGGACGCCCTGAAGGCTGGGGATGTCAAAAAGACAGAAGAGCTGATCCGGAAGGCGCTCCTGTATCCGGAGAACCTCGGAGAGGGCCGGCTCGAGGGAACCAAGGACAACGATCTCTACTACACCCTGGGAGAGTCCCTGGAGAGACAGGGAAGAATGGACGAAGCCAGGAAGGCCTATCAGCTTGCAACCCTCGGCGCGGCAGAACCCGCGGGAATGCTGTATTACTACGATCAGCCCGCGGACATGATCCTCTATCAGGGTCTTGCCAGGGAAAAACTTGGCGAAAAGAAAGAGGCAAACGCAAGGTTCTACAAGCTCATCGATTACGGCGAGCAGCACATTTTCGACAGGTTTGTGATGGACTACTTCGCGGTTTCCATGCCGGATATGACGATGTTTGATGCCGATATGGATGAGAAGAACCGGGCACACTGCCGTTATCTCATGGGTCTTGGAAAACTCGGACTCGGAAAAAAGGAGGAGGCAGCAGAGGATTTTAAAAAGGTGATTTCACTCGACCGGAACCATCAGAATGCAAAGGACTATCTCCGGATGATCCAGGAGGAAATTCCGATCGACTGAATTTCATAGACGAGAGCTTCTGCTTTCGCTGACCGCAGGATGCAGCCTGAAGAAACCGCTTCAGGCTGCATTTTCTGTGTCATGGATTCTCTGCCGGAAAAATTCCGGCCAGGCTTTGCCCACAGCTTCTGAAAACCCACCGGGGTGTCACCTTTTTCAGATAACCTTTCTGCGGCATGAAGGTCCCTGCTGGCTCCGGGGACAAATCCGTCCGGGGCAGAGTAATTGTCCCCGAGATGTTGTATAATCGGAGAAGCCCTTCTGCCACATCCGGTCTGCATAGTCTGTTCCGGGGCAGAAGCGAAAAACCATACGAGAAAACAAATGCAAAGGGGATTTTGATGATGGCATACAGAGATCACACAAAGGTGGTGCACATCGGAAACGTGGCGATCGGCGGGGGAAATCCCATCGCGATCCAGTCCATGACCAACACCAGAACCGACGACGTGGCAGCGACCGTGGCGCAGATCCACCGCCTCGAGGAGGCGGGCTGCGAGATCATCCGCTGCACCGTGCCGACCATCGAGTGTGCAAGGGCAATCAAAGAGATCAAAAAGCAGATCCGGATTCCCCTCGTTGCCGACATCCACTTTGACTACAAGATGGCCATCGCCGCCATCGAGAACGGCGCCGACAAGATCCGCATCAACCCCGGCAACATCGGCGGCAAGGATCGGATCCGGGCCGTGGTCGACTGCGCCAAGGAGCGGAACGTCCCGATCCGGGTGG
>JBJEYC010000121.1:0-13801 GCA_051886435.1 Lachnospiraceae bacterium | reverse complement strand
TCGTCACAGACTTTTCAGATTTGCCAAATGACCCGCATGCTATAATAGCGGGAGTCAGAGGTGCCGGACAGATCCGCTCTGTCCGGTATTTTTGTATGATCAAACCATAACAGGGGTGAAGGACATTGGAGAGTATTTACGGAACACACCGGAAGGAACTGGAGGATACAAGGGATTACCTGCTGAATGAAATCCAGAAGATCCGGGAGGAGATGGCCAAAAGAGCTGACGGAGAGGATCCGGTGGAGCACTGTCTGGCCAGGATCAAGTCGGAAGAGTCCATGCGGGAGAAGTGCCGGCGCAAGGGCCTGCCGGAGAATGAGCATTCCGCACTGGAGGAGATTCATGACGCGGTGGGAATCCGGATCGTCTGCTCGTTCCTGAGTGATGTGTACACGATCCGGGACGGATTGGTGGGACTCCCCGCCTGTGAGGTGGTGGAAGAGAAGGACTATATCCGCCACGCCAAGCCAAACGGCTATCGCAGCTACCACCTGATTCTGAAGGTGGAGCGGGGCGCGCAGCCTGTCTATGCGGAGATTCAGCTGCGCACGATCTCCCAGGACACCTGGGCCGCGCTGGAGCACCACATGAAGTACAAGAAGGCGGTGTCCGGGGATGACACCCTCATCAGTGCCGAGCTCAAGCGCTGCGCGGATGAACTGGCCTCCACGGATCTGTCCATGCAGACGATCCGGGACATGATCTACCAGGACAAAAAGGAGACAACGGATGAAGATACTGCTGGCTGAAGATACCCAGGACTTAAACCGGGTCATCACAGCGATGCTGACCCATGAAGGATATGAGGTGGACAGTGCGAAGGACGGAGAAGAAGCCCTCGCCTATTTGGACCGCGACAGCTACGACGCTGCCATCCTCGACATCATGATGCCCAAGGTAAGCGGCATCGAGGTGTTGGAGCAGATGCGGAAGGTACACAACGTGACCCCGGTCCTTCTTCTGACTGCCAAAGCAGAGGTGGATGACCGGGTGGCAGGGCTCGACGCCGGGGCGGATGACTACCTGACCAAGCCCTTCGCGATGAAGGAACTCCTGGCCAGGCTCCGGGCCATGACAAGGCGCCGGAACGAATACAGCGGAGAGGATCTCTCCTTCGGGGATCTGACCCTCTCCGCAGAGAGCTTCGAGCTCTCCTCTGAAAACTCGGTGCGGCTGTCCGTGAAGGAGTTTGAACTGCTTCAGTGCCTGATCCTGCATGCGGGAAAGCCTCTCTCCACGGCCTTTTTGCTGGAACATGTCTGGGAGAACGCGGAAGGGGCCAACGGTGATACCGTCTGGCTCTACATCTCATATCTTCGGAGCAAGCTCACCGCCATCGCCTCCCACGTGACGATCGAAGGCACCCGGGGCGGAAGCTACACCCTGCTCGGCGGAGAGAGTCATGAGTGAGAAGATGATCCGCGCCCTGCGAAGGCGCTTCATCCTGATCTCCTTCGTCTCTCTGCTGGGGGCAATGCTGGTCATCGGCATCCTGATGTACGTTGCCAACTACACCATGACCCAGCGCTCCGTGAAGAGCACACTGGACCTCATCGTGGACAGCAGAGGGCTGTTGTCCGGCGCCAAGTCCAGCCATGACGAATCGGACAGCGAGGAGGATCCCTCCTCCTGGAACTACACGGTGAACCGGTTTCTGAATGAGATCTTCAACACCTCAGACCCGGACGCCTCCTCCCCGGAGTTCTACTATTCCACAAGGTACTTCGCAGTCCTCTACGATGAGAACGGTGACATCTCCCAGGTCATCACCAACCACATCGCGGCGGTAACGGAACAGGAAGCCACTACGTACGGCGAGGCAGCGCGCAATTCCGGCCGGAGCTTTGGCCGGGACGGCATGTACTACTACGAGGTCGCTGAGTACGATGACGGCACTTCCATCGTCGTCTACCTCGACAGTGAGGCCAGCGTCAAGAGCTCCGGGCGGCTCTTTTACATCCTGCTCTCGATGATCTTTCTCGGGGTCATTCTGGTTGGCGTGTTTGTGCGAATGCTCTCAGAAAAGGCGGTGCAGCCGGAGATCCGGAATGTTGAGCTCCAGAAACAGTTCATCACCAACGCAAGCCATGAACTCAAGACCCCGCTCTCCGTCATCCGGGCCAACACCGAAATGCAGGAGATGCTTGGCGGGTCGAATGAGTGGACAGAGTCCACACTCCGCCAGGTGGATCGGATGAACGGCCTGATCCAAAACCTGGTGATGATCTCCCGGGCACAGGAAAAGCAGAGTGAGCAGGTCCTCTCCGACTGCAGCATCACAGACGCTGTGAAAGAGACCGCAGAGACCTTCCGCTCCGTCGCGGAGTCGGAGCAGAAGACCATAGAAATTCAGGTCCAGGAGGACGTGGTGATGCGGGCCGAGGATGCCTCCATACGCCAGCTCACCTCGCTCCTTGTGGACAACGCGATCAAGTACTGCGATGAGAAGGGCTGCGTCCAGGTCGTCCTCTCCCAGAAGAGCCGCGGGAAAGCCATCACCCTTCAGGTGAGCAACAACTTCAAGGACGGCAGGGATGTGGACTACAGTCACTTCTTTGAGCGGTTCTACCGGGCAGACACCTCACACAACACGGACCGGGGCGGATACGGCATCGGCCTCTCCATTGCTGAGGCGATCACAGAACAGTACCGGGGTTCCATCGGTGCCGCCTGGAAGGACGGCATCATCACCTTCACCTGTGTGCTGCGGCCTTTTCTCAAGACATGAGTAACATATTTGTACCATAAGGATTTTGAGATTGCGCGTCTTTTCTGGCCGCATTCCGGCAGAATCTGATCAGACTGCAATAGAAAAAGGTCCGGAACTCCGGACCTTTTTGTGCGCTCTGTATAATCCCGTTCCGACATGATGACATACCGTCCCAAACTTCAGCAGAATTTCCGATAGCCTCGGGGATATATCTATTGTATGATATCCGCCATAAGTCTTAAAACGGGAGGTTTCGGAAATGAAAAAGGGGAGATATCTGTTTGTGTCCTGCAGTGTGCAGGGGCCGGTGCTGGAGGTGGATCTTCTGGCGAACAACTACGGACATATCATTCTGCGGAAAAGGGAGAAGCTGATGTCCATGCCCTATCCTGGGCCTGCCATGCCCCAGGCAATTTCCTTTGAGCACTTCTGGGCAGAGCATGCCCCCTATTTCTATGAGTTTGAGGTGATGGGCTGCGGCCTTGCCTCCTCCTTCCAGAGTGTTCGGAAGCTTCTCACCAAGTGGGGAATTCGTCTGCGCATTCCGCGATTGTCCTGCACGGATCTTGCGGATCTTGCCGGCCGGTGTCTCTCCCCCACCTTCGGGAGTGCCACCGGCCTTGCCATCGCAGCAGGAATCGCCCCGGTACCCCACACACCGGATGCCGCCATGCTCTTTCAGATGGCAAGATTTCTCTGGGGAAAGATGCAGCAGAAGCCCGGTGCTTTTTCCGACCGCGAGGCCTGCCGCTTCGAGCACAGCATCGACACGGCACCGGCGCTCCGAAGGAGAAGGCGAAAGTTCCTCCCCGCAAGACGGGGCGGACAGGCTGCCTTCACCTTTGCCGGAAAGCGTGTGGTGCTGGTGGGAACCTTTCGGTACGGCTCCCAGGCGAGCGTACGGCGGGCGCTTGCCATCGCGGGCGCGGTGGTGGAGCCCGCCCTGCGCGGCAGCACGGATCTTGTCATCGTGGGATCAGAGAGCGAAAAGGTCAGCGGCAGCGCCGCAGCCGCGTTCTTTCATGACGCACTCCGGCGGTGCCGCCGTCGTGGAAAGCCCCAGATCCTCTCCGAGCAGCGGGTGTTCCCCCCGTCACGTCGGGCATGATATACTTTGGTTGCTGCAATACGGAATTTTGGAGGTAACCTGCCGCTCATGAGATCCAAGACCGGGAAGAGAAATTTCAACTGGTACCGTCTGGACAACGCCGCCACCATCATGCCCTCCACCACGAGAGGACCGGACACCCGCTGCTTTCGCATCACCTGCACCCTGAAGGAAGAGGTGGATCCAAAAGCCCTGCAGGATGCCCTGGACCGGGTGATGGAGGAGTTCCCTCATCTGCAGACCGTACTGCGCAAGGGGCTGTTCTGGTACTACTTTGATGAAACCCAGGAAAAGCCCCTGGTGGAAGAGGACCGTGGCGGAATCTGCCGGGCACTCTATGTCCCCGGCCGGCGAAGCCTCCTCTTTCGGGTTCTGTACGCAGGCTGTCAGATCAGTCTCGAGATGTACCACGCAATCGCAGATGGCACCGGAGGCTTCATGATCCTGAAGAGTCTGGTGCTCCATTACCTGAGTGAAAAGCATGGGATCTCCCTGGAGCAGGCAGTGGAGGGTGATGCCTCTGCCGCCCAGAAGTCCGACGATGCCTTTGCAAGGTACTACCAGAAGGGGTCGGATCCCAGGGTGCACAACTTCGATCCCGCAGATGCCGGGCGGGCCAAGGGAGACAGGAAAGAAGCATCCGGGCGGAAAAAGCACAGCCGCCAGTGGGCGCAGTTCGCGCTGCAGAAGGCCTATCAGATCCCGATGGAAAAGGATTTCTCCCTCCAGTGCCACTACCTGGAGGCCACCGCCAAAACCTCCGAGGTCCGGGCGCTGGCAGACCGTCATGGCGCAACCATCGGCGTCTTTGTCACCTCCCTCTTCATCCAATCCCTGATTGAAACCATGCGGGCCGGGGCAGCCAGACACCCCATCGTCATCAGCGTCCCGGTGAACCTTCGGCAGTATTTTCCCTCCCGAACCGCGAGAAACTTTTTTGGCGTCATCAGCGTGAAATACCGCCCTGGGGACTACGACGGGACGCTGGAGAGCATCCTGCGCCCTGTGGAGCAGCAGTTTTCGGAGCAGCTCTCCCGGGAGGCGATCGAAAAGACGATGAACGGCTACTCGGGGCTTGTCCACAACCTGGCGATCCAGGCAGTGCCCCTGTTTCTCAAGGACATCGGCCTCTCGAGGATCACGCTTTTGACAAGACGCGGCACCACCGCGGTGGTCTCAAACCTGGGCGCCGTGCGCATGCCGGAAGAGGCAGTCCCCTTTGTGGACCGCTTCAGCGCCTATATGACTGCACCGAGACTCCAGATGTGCATATCCAGCTTTGGCGAAAAGATGGTCTTTGGCGTGGTCACTGCCTACGATGAGAAAGTCCTGCTGCCCGCCTTTTTCCGGAAATTCACGGGGGCTGGACTTTCCCTGGAGATCGGCTCCAGCGACTTTGACGCCTGACCCGAAAGGAGACTGCATGCAGTACTGCCCCAGATGCCACGTATATATCCGCGGACACAAGACCTGCTGTCCGCTCTGCCGGAATCCCCTGATTGAGAAGGAGACACCGCCCGGAATGGACCCTTCTCCCGCGTTTCCGGTGCCGGAAAAGCACCGGGTTTCCGGGGTCTCCCTGACACGGATTCTGACCTTTTTGATGCTGCTCTACGAGATCCTGATGGTGTTTTTTATCCTGCAGAACCGGGAAGCGGGTGTTTCCGCCCACTGGCCCTACGTCTGCGGGTTTTTGTGCTTTTTTGCCTGGGTGGACTTTCTGATCGCCCGGTACTTTCGAAGCAACCTGATCTTTCTCGTCACCTTTGAGGCGTACCTGGGCATGGCCATGTGCCTTGCCGCAGACCGCCTGACGGTGCCCTATCGGGGCTGGGCCATCGCCTGGTGCATCCCCTTCGGGATGATCGCCCTGGAGGCGGCCACTGTACTCCTTGGCTGGTCTGAGGGCCTGCACATGGTGGACTACGCTGTGTACCTGTTTGTGGACACGATCCTGAGCCTTCTGCAGCTGATTCCGATTCAGCACCACACCAATCCCCAACCGCTCCCGGCACTCATCAGCCTCGTGGTGCTCCTTGCCTACCTGGCCTTTATCCTGGTCTTCCGGGGGCGGGATCTTCGAAACGCGATCACCAAGTTTTTGAATTTCTGACCGGCAGCCTGACACGGAGTGAACCACTTGAGCAAAGACGCATTCAACCAAAGCAGCATACAGCACGGCCTCTTTCTCCTGCACCGGGCAAGACAGGAGCGGAAAGAGGACTTTCTGGAGCGGGCAGGGGACCTGGTGGAGAAGACCATCGGCGCCGGCATCACCCACTCCCGGCTGGAGGCGCCGGTCCTTGCGCCGGAGGCGGCCATCGTGCCCGCCGCGCTCTCCGATCCCGGAGTCTGGTTTCAGCTGCCGATCCCGGAGGGCCTCTCCGGAGACGGCTCTGAGTACCACATCTACGTGCGCCGGGGAACCTGCAATCACCTCTGTGTCTTTTTGTCCGGCGGAGGTGTTGCCTGGAATGCGTTCACGGCAGCGCGTCCCGTGACCTACGGGAAGATGGCAAGCGGCCGCCCCAACTACTACTGGAATAACCTGCGTCCCTTCACCCAGGCCATGAACATCCACGTGGGGATCACCGCCAACACCAGGGCGAACCCCTTCCACGACTGGAACTTCATCGTGATCACCTACTCCACGGGGGACTTCCACGTGGGAAACGGTGACTTTACTTATGAAGATACGAAGGGAGAAGAGGAGGTGCTGCACTTTCGCGGGCATCGGAACTTTCGCGCGGCGATGGATCGGGCGTCAAAGCTCTTTCCTTTCTGCGAAAGGCTTCTGATCGCCGGAAACTCCGCGGGGGCCTTCGCGGTCCCCGCCCTTGCCCCGGAGATCGTGGATAACTACTATCCGGATGCGGCAGACGTGACCCTTCTTTCCGACTCGGGACAGCTTTTGTACCACAGGTGGCGGGAGACGGCAAAGGACATCTGGAAGGCGGATGCGTCTTTCTGGAAGGTCCTCCACAGCGATAACATCACCCTGGACTGGTACGAGGCGCTGACGGCGCGTTTTGGGGAAAAGCTCCGCTACCTGTACGCGAGCTCCACCCACGACTATCTGCTGTCGGCCTATTACAACGACGTGACCAACAAGGTCTATGAGTCGGATGCTGAGGTGCAGGAAGCCTATTTCCAGCAGCTCAAGGAGATGGTGCGTGCCCTGCGCCAGATGGCGCCCGGCATCAGCTTTTATTTCAACAGATGGAAGAACCCAGTGACCATGGGAGGCACCATCCACACCGCGGTGCGGGAGCCATACTTCTTTGCCGCGGAGCCGGGCAGGCCCTCAATGGCAAAGTGGCTCATCGACGCGGTGCACGGCACCACAAAGGACGTGGGAGATGACCTGCTTGCCAGGGCGCACTGATCCCGGGAAGGAGGAGATATGAGCGAAGACAATACCGTGCTTCCGATGCCGGAAGCGGAGGATTTCGAGGGGGCGCTGGCAGCGGTCTTTCTCGCCTTTCGCATCAACGGCATCTCCCCCGTCGACATCGGGCGGGATTTCATGGAGGAATTCACACGAACCTTTGAGGGAGACCCGGAAAAGCTCCTCGAGGGGCTCCACGGTAGTCTCCAGGTGCAGTCCTCCTACTTTACCCGGGACGGCATGAACTGTCTGCAGATCCTCTACATGGAGCTCGGAAAGAGCGCCAAAAACCTGCAGGAGGTCTCCGTGCAGACCATGCGGATGATGCTGCTCTACTGTCTGGTGAACTTTGCGGTGGGAAAAGGCACAAAGGAGCCGTACGTGCTCTGTGTATGTTCCTCCTTTGTATCACTCCTTCTCACGATCAAGACGAACGCCCTTCAGGAGCTTGCGGAGAAAAACCACATCTTTCTGCACGTGGACCTTCGCAGGGAGAAGGACTTCACCAGCATCCTCGCCCGGGTTGCCTTTGCAAGGGAGGATGCGGAATGGCTCCATCCCGGGGAGAACGAAAAACCCAAAAGCGGTAACTGAAGAACCGGTCTGCGGCAGACTTCCGCAGACCGGTTTTCTGTATTTTGGGCATGAAAAAAGCAGAAGCGATATGCTTCTGCTTTTCCGAGCTGGCACCGGGAATCGGACCCGGGACCTCCACACTACCAATGTGACGCTCTACCGACTGAGCCATGCCAGCTTGCTGTTTGTTTGCTCCCTGTTGGGCGCAGAAAGAATACTACCATACCCGGAAGGAACGCGCAAGGTAAAATCCGAGAAAAAGTTATTTACGCACGAATTTCGCAACTGTCTGACAAGCGTGCCAGAACCTCAGGCGGTTGTCACAGGGGGTTTGCCTCCGTGGGCTGCCGCATATCCGTCAAGATAATCCCGGATCACAGCAAGGAATGCATCCCCATAGGACTCGAGCTTTTTCTCGCCCACCCCGGAAACCTCCCGCATGTCCTCTTTGGTACGGGGGAGCCTGACCGCAAGGTCGGTCAGGGTCTTGTCGGAGAAGATCATGTAGGGAGGAATGCCCTGCTTCCTTGCGAGCTGCAGGCGAAGGCTCCGAAGCTTCGCAAAGAGCCCGATCCCCTCCTCGGAGAGAATGGTGGTTCCCTTGGGAAGCTTTGCCCGTTTGTGGGATGTGGAAGTCTCTCCCCCTGCGGACTCCGGAATTCTGATGAGAACCTTTCCACCGGCAAGAACGTTTGCCGCGTCCTTCCCCGGCACCACAAGTCCGTACCGGTCCACTGTGCGGGCAATAATCCCGACCTCTTCGAGAGAGGTCAGAAGGACACGGATCTCCCCTTCCGGATACGCGGCAAGAGCGCCGAACCCGGGCTTTTCGGCGAGACCGGCATCCAGAATCCGTTTGGTTTTATCTCCGTGGAGGGCTGAGGCGACAACGGCAGGGCCAAAGCGCCCAGGAATCGCCCGGACGAGGGTCAGGACTGCCTCCGCGCTCTTTGTGACATCTTTTTCCTCGTAGTGCTTTGCACAGTTTCCGCAGGCGCCGCAGGGCGCCCCGACCTTCTCCCCAAAGTAGGAGAGGATCTCGTTCCGAAGACAGGTGGTGCAGGTGCAGTAGTGCTCCATCCGCCGAAGACGCACCACGTCCTGCTGCTGCACAGTGGCAAGCTCCTCAGCGGTCATCTGCTCGTTACCCGTCTTGCCCTCGAGCATCACCCGGCCGATCACCACGTCCTGGGGAGAGTAGAGCAGGATGCACTCGGCGCTCTCGCCATCCCGTCCCGCCCGGCCTGCCTCCTGGTAGTAGTTCTCCAGGGAGGAGGGCATATTGTAATGGATGACGAAGCGGACATTGGACTTGTCGATCCCCATGCCGAAGGCATTGGTGGCCACCATCACGGAAATGTTGTCATAGATGAAATCGTCCTGGCTGCGCACGCGCTCCTCCTGCTCCATTCCCGCGTGGTAACGGCCTGCCGGAATCCGCTCATCCCGCAGGATCCCGTAGAGCTGGTCCACGTTCTTTCGGGTATTGCAGTAGATGATGCCGGATTCGTTCTCGTGGGCGCGCAGGTAGGAGAGGACAAAAGCCGTCTTGTTCCTTGGCTGTTCCACCCGCCAGTAAAGGTTTTTGCGGTCAAATCCCGTCACCCTGACAAGGGGATTGGAAAGTTCCAGGGCCCGAATGATGTCCTCCCGCACCTCTTTGGTTGCAGTTGCCGTAAAGGCGGCCACCGCCGGGCGCTTCTTCAGGGTCTTCACATAGTCGGCAATGGCGAGATAGGAGGGCCGGAAGTCCTGCCCCCACTGGGAGACGCAGTGCGCCTCATCCACGCAAACAAGCGGGATCTCGATCTGCCGGGAGAGCCATAAGAACCGCTGCGTCAAAAGCCGCTCCGGAGCGACATAGATAATCTTGTAGCGCCCGCCGGCAGCCAGTGATATGGCCTTTGCGATCTGATTCTCCGAGAGGGAGCTGTTGAGATAGGCCGCATGGACTCCCGCCGCATTGAGCGCCTGCACCTGATCCTTCATCAGGGAGATGAGGGGCGAGACCACGATGGAGACGCCGGGAAGGC
This sequence comes from Lachnospiraceae bacterium, assembly GCA_051886435.1. GTDB lineage: Bacteria > Bacillota > Clostridia > Lachnospirales > Lachnospiraceae > CAG-791. The sequence continues at coordinate 3,983 of JBJEYC010000121.1, read as the reverse complement.
AAAGCGCCGGCACCTGATAGCAGAGAGACTTGCCGGCACCGGTCGGCATGATGCCCAGAACATCCCGCCCGGCGAGGATCCCGTCGATAAGCTCCTCCTGCCCCGGCCGAAACTGCTCGTATCCGAATGTTGTCTTGAGTACCTCCCGTTTGTCCATAACCGATCCCTCTTCCGAAAAATGACAGGCAGCAGAAACGCCGCCCCGGGCGCTATTGTAGCACACGCAGGCGGCGTTCTCTTCCTGTATTGCGGCAGGCACTTATGCCGCGTTTGTTTCCTTTTTCTTTGGCGCCTCATCCGGTCCAAAGAGCCGTCCCCGGATCGGGGAAAGAACCCGAAGCAGGATCTCACCGAAGATGCAGACGGAGATGACTTCTCCAGCTCCAACGGTCAGCATGAAGAAGGGGATGCCGCCCGGAATATGATAGGCATAGGTCAGAATCAGCGGCACGATGATGGCGTTGGAAATAACAGGCGGCAGAGTGCAGAGAAACTTGTGCTTCCGAAGCGCCCGCGTTCCAAGCGCGCCGAGGAGGGTTGCCAGGGAACCGAAGATGATGTCGGGGAGCGCTGCCCCGGTCACCAGGTTGGCGACAAGGCATCCGGCAAAAAGGCCCGGCACCGCCGCCGGGGTAAAGAAAGGCAGGACGCAGAGCGCCTCAGAGATGCGCACCTGGATTGCCCCGCTTGCGAGGTCAAAGCCCGCGGCCACCATGGTCAGAACGACGTACAGGGCGGCAATGAGGCCTCCCTGCACCAGCTGCTGTGTAGTTTTGGATTGTTTCATGGAACTTGTTCTCCTTTCGAGTTGATGGATTTGCCGGTAAAATCCCCCGAAAGAAGTGCGGCCGACGGCCGGAAGGTTCTGATTCGAATGAAGATTTTATCCGCTTAGTTTTGGCGAGTGGGAAGGGATGCTAACACTCGGGTCTTAGGTTCCTTCAAAGACCAGATGGCATCGTACCGCAGGAAACGCAGGCGTGCAAGTCCTTTTTGCAAAATGAACATATGTTCCGATCATTGCGGAATATGTCCCTCTTTGGTACAATTAATCAGTTTGCCAAAGTTTCAGCACCGTTGAAAAAAGTCGTGGAAGGAGGAAGAACCTATGGCAGCAGCAAAGTCGCAGAGTATAGATATGACAACCGGAGTGATTTGGAAAAGACTCCTGGCGTTCTTTTTCCCGCTCCTGTTCGGGACCTTCTTCCAGACCCTCTACAATACCGTAGATGCAATGATCGTAGGCCAGTTTGTGGGAAAGGAGGGGCTCTCCGCAGTCGGCGGCGCTTCTGCGATGCTGATCAACCTCCTGGTAGGCTTTTTTGTCGGCATCTCCTCCGGGGCTACCGTGGTGATCTCCCAGTACCGCGGAGCGGGAAGAAGCAGGGAGGTGGAGGCAGCCGTGCACACGTCCATTGCTGTTGCCCTCGCAGGAGGCCTTATCATGACGCTGCTTGGCCTTTTTGCGGCGCCGCCCTTTCTCACCCTCATGAATACGCCAGAGGACACGATGGCAGGGTCCGTCCTCTACCTTCGGATCTACTCCCTCGGCATGATCCCGAACTTTCTCTACAACATGGCCTCCGGAATCCTGCGCGCTGCCGGGGACTCAAAGAACCCCACCCGTTTTCTCATCGTTGGCGCCCTGGTCAACATTGTCCTGGATCTTCTGTTTGTCTACAGTTTCCACCAGGGTGTCGGCGGCGCCGCAGTGGCGACGGTCCTCTCCCAGGCGGTTTGTGCGGTACTTACACTGCGGCTTCTGTGCCGGGTGCCGGATGACTACCGGCTGACCCTCCGGCACGTGCGCTTTGAGAAGATCTACCTGGAAAAGATCCTTTCCATCGGAATCCCGGCGGGCCTTCGCTCCTCGATGTATTCCCTCTCCAACCTGGTCATCCAGGCCTCGATCAACAGCTTCGGCACCGACACCGTGGCCGCCTGGGCGGCCGACGGCAGAATCGACGCGCTCTACTGGATGCTGACAAGCTCCCTGGGCGCCTCCATCACCACCGTGGTGGGGCAGAACTACGGAGCGGGAAAACATCACCGCGTGCGGGAGTGCGTGTGGCAGTCCGCGATCCTGCTTGTCGTCATCACCCTGGTCTTCTCAATCCCGGTCTACTTTCTTTGTCCCGTGCTGTTTCGGATCTTCACCTCCGATGCAGGCGTCATTCAGATCGGCATTGTGATGGCACGCTATTTCTGTATGGTGTACCTGACCTATGTTCTGATCGAGGTGATCTCCGGAACGCTGATCGGCATGGGAGATGCACTGATCCCCACAGTTATCACAATCCTTGGGGTCTGCGTTCTCCGGATCGTCTGGTGTGCAGCAGCTGTGCCGAAAATCGGCACGATCCAGAGCGTCATGTTTTCGTATCCCCTGACCTGGACCGTGACGAGCACTGCCTTCCTTCTGTACTACCTGCACGTGTCACGAAAGATCCGCCGGGCGGCAAAAAACTGAAAAACTGCCCCAAAACAAGGGAAAATCGGCGGATTTTTGGTTCAGATTTGCCTGATGGTTTCGAGTGTAGTAAGATGGATTTTCGGAAGGGGAAACTTTGTTCGTATTACTTCCGCAAAGACAGCCAGGGAAACGGATTATTACAGCATGAGATTTGACCAGGAGAGCGTCCTTCGGCGCGAGGAAGAACTGAATGCAAAAGGGCCGCGCCGGCTGGCCGGCATCTGGCTGATGCTGCGCTGGATGATCCTGATTGCGGTCATCGGCACGATCGCCTTTTTGTGCTTTGCGGTCTACGGGGGCTTCCAGGCGATTCTCGACACCGCCCCTGACATCTCCAACATCGATGTCACCCCGACCGGCTTTTCTACCTTTGTCTATGACAGCGACGGCAATCAGACCGCCCGCCTGGTATCCACCGACTCCAACCGCATCCCGGTCACTCTGGACATGGTTCCCACGGACCTGCAGCACGCCTTCGTTGCCATCGAGGACGCCAGGTTCTACGAGCACCGGGGCATCGACATCGAGGGCATCCTGCGGGCCGGCGTGACAGGGCTGACATCTGGGAGCTTCTCCCAGGGTGCCTCCACCATCACCCAGCAGCTGATCAAAAATAACGTATTCGAGGGCTGGACCAACGAAACCTTCTCCGAGAGCGTGCGCCGCAAGATTCAGGAACAGTACCTGGCGGTAGAGCTGGAGAAGACGATGTCCAAGGACGACATCCTGGTCAACTACCTGAACACGATCAACCTGGGGCACAACACCCTGGGCGTGCAGGCTGCCTCGCTGCGCTACTTCGGCCGCTCCGTCTCGACCCTGAACCTTTCCGAATGCGCCGTCATCGCCGGCATCACCCAAAACCCAACCAAATATGATCCCATCACCTATCCGGAGAACAACAACCGCCGGCGCCTGGTGGTCCTGGACCGCATGCTGGACCAGGGGTACATCACCAAAGAGCAGCACGATGAGGCTGCCAAGGACAATCCCTATGAGCGGATCCGGATCATCGATGAGGAGACCAACGACAACGAGATCCAGTCCTACTTCGTGGACGCGCTGACCGAGCAGGTCCTCGTTGATCTGCAGGCCAAGGGATACACCGAGCAGCAGGCCTACACCCTGCTCTACAGCGGCGGTCTCAAGATCTACTCCACGCAGGACACGGACATCCAAAAGATCTGCGATGACGTGGTGGCCGATGAGAGCAACTATCCCGGCGGCACCAAGTGGTACCTGCAGATCCAGCTCTCTGTGCAGGACAAAGATGGAAACATCACCAACTACAGCACGGAGATGTTCAAGCAGTACCTGAAGGAAAACGGAATCCAGAGCACGCTGATCTTCTCCTCAAAGGACGCGGCCAAGGAGGCCTATGAGAAGTACAAGGCCTCTGTCGTCTCCGACACCGACAAAGTGGTGGGAGAGAAGACCAACTATCAGCCCCAGCCTCAGATCTCCCTCACCGTGGAGGACCAGCACACCGGAAATGTGGTGGCCATCGTCG
>JBJEYC010000120.1:0-2785 GCA_051886435.1 Lachnospiraceae bacterium | reverse complement strand
CAAACGTGGACAAGATCTCGAAGATCGCAAGGGAGTCCTCGCTGAACGGCCTCTCCCGGTCTCTGGGAATGACCACCGACGCCCTGCACCTTCTGTTCGTCTCGGCGGTCATGCTCCGGGTCATCGCCTCCGCCTTCGGCGCGGACACGATCTGGGCACCCGGAGTCACGCTCTGCGATGGCATTGCCTATGAGTACGCCGAAAAGAAGCGCATCCTTCCGCCCTCCCACAACTTTGAGGAAGACATCCTGGCCTGCGCCCGCAACATCTCCAACCGCTATCAGGGCTCCATGGCCAGATCCCAGACGCTGGAGACCATCGCGGTGAAGATCTTTGAGGCTACCAAAAAGATCCACGGCCTCGGGAAGCGGGAACTGCTTCTTCTGCGCATTGCCACCACGCTTCACGACTGCGGCAAGTACATCTCCATGTCTGACATCGGAGAGTGCGGCTATCAGATCATCATGTCCACCGAGATCATCGGCCTCTCCCACAAGGAGCGGGAGATCGTGGCAAACGTGGTCCGGTTCAACCACTGCGACTTCATTTACTTTGAGGAACAACAGAATGCCTCCGATCTGGATGAGGCGACCTACCAGACGATCGCAAAGCTCACCGCGATCCTGCGCATCGCCAACGGCCTGGACCGCTCCCACAAGCAGAAGTTCGGCGACATCCGGGTTCACATCCAGGGCGACCGCATGATTCTGACCGTGCAGGCAGGCATCGATATCACGCTGGAGAAGGGCATGATCAGCCACCGGGCGGACTTCTTTGAAGAAGTCTTTGGCCTGACGCCCGTCATCAAGCAGGCAAAGAACTGAAAACCCGGTTGCCGGAACACGACAACAAAGCAAGTAAAACCGATAGGGGTAGGAGATCGAGATCACTATGGCACAAGCGGAAAAGGAAAAGAAAGAGAAGAAGGACGGAATCAACTTTCGCGATCCCGCCTTTTACACGAACCGGGAGCTCTCCTGGCTCGAGTTCAACAGAAGATGCCTGGGGGAGGCCAGATCCAAGGAAAATCCCCTGATGGAGCGGCTGAACTTCCTCTCCATCACTGCTTCCAACCTGGATGAGTTCTTCATGGTCCGTGTGGCCTCTCTCCAGGATATGGTGAAGGCAGATTACAAGAAGACCGACATTGCCGGCATGACAGCCAGCGAGCAGCTGGAGGCGGTGCTGACAGCTGCCAAGGCCTTCATCGAGGATCAGTACAAGACCCTGAACCGGCAGATCCTGCCCGCCCTTTCCCAGGAGGGGATCGTTCTGGTGGACAGCTACAAAAAGTGCACAGCAGATGAGAAGGTCTACCTGGACAGCTACTTCGCATCCGAGGTCTATCCGGTCCTGACCCCGATGGCGGTGGACTCCTCCCGGCCCTTCCCTCTCATCCTGAACAAGAGCCTGAACCTGGGCGCGCTTTTAACCCGCAAGGAGAATGCGGGTCCCGGAATCTTAAGCCACACAAAGAAGGCCAGAAAGGCCCTGAACTCCGAGTCTGAAAACCTCGAGTTTGCCTGCGTGCAGGTGCCGGGCGTTCTGCCCCGTGTCATCACACTTCCCAAGGCACCCGGTGCCACCGGCACCAGGATCCTGCTCCTGGAGACTCTGATCCGTGAAAACATGGACAAGCTCTTCCTGAACTACGATATCGTCTGCGCCTTCCCGTTCCGCATCATGCGCAACGCCGATATGGACATCGACGAGGACGGAGCAGAGGACCTGCTCCGGGAGATCGAGAAGCAGCTCAAGAAGAGAAAGCGTGGCGACGCCATCCGCCTGGAGGTGGAAGAGGGCACGGATCCGCGCCTCGTCTCCATCCTGGAGGAGGAGCTGTCCCTGAACAAGAACGAGATCTTCTTCATCGACGGACCGCTGGATCTGACGTTCCTCTCCAAGGTAAGGAAGCTCCCGGGGTACGATGCCCTCCACGAGCACCGGTACCTTCCGCCGCAGGAAGTTCCGGAGCTCCCCGCAGGATGCGACATCTTTGCCCAGATCCGCAAGGGCGACATCTTCCTGCATCACCCCTACGAGACCTTCCAGCCCGTGGTGGATTTCATCGCCAAGGCCGCAGTGGATCCGGACGTACTTGCCATCAAGCAGACCCTTTACCGTGTCTCCGGCAACTCCCCGATTGTCGCCGCCCTTGCGAAGGCCGCCGACAACGGCAAGCAGGTGACAGTGCTTGTGGAGCTCAAGGCCCGCTTCGATGAGGAGAATAACATTGTCTGGGCGAGAATGCTCGAGAAGGCAGGCGCCCATGTCATCTACGGTCTGGTGGGTCTCAAGACGCACTCCAAGATCACCCTGGTGGTACGTCGGGAGGAGGATGGAATCCGCCGCTATGTCCACCTGGCCACCGGCAACTACAACGACATCACCGCAAAGCTCTACACCGACTGCGGCCTGATGACCTGCAAGGAGGCTTTCGGCGAGGACGCCACCGCTGTCTTCAACATGCTCTCCGGCTACTCCGAGCCCCGCAGCTGGAACCGCCTGATCCTGGCACCTCTGTGGATGAAGGAGCGCTTCAAGGCCCTGATCGCCCGGGAAGCGGAAAATGCGCAGCAGGGAGAGCCCGCCCTCATCAAGGCGAAGATGAACTCCCTCTGCGACCCCGACATCATCGAAGCCCTCTACAAGGCTTCTGCTGCCGGCGTGAAGATCCAACTCATCATTCGCGGCATCTGCTGCCTGAAAGTGGGAATTCCCGGTGTATCGGAGAACATCACGGTGCGCTCCATCGTCGGAAACTTCCTGGAGCACTCCCGGATCT
>JBJEYC010000119.1:0-2795 GCA_051886435.1 Lachnospiraceae bacterium | reverse complement strand
GTAAAGTATATCAAACCGTGAGTAAAAGTGCCATCTTAAAGTTTGATAAAGCCTTAACATAGTGCCTGCCTCCCCGGTCGAAGCGGAAGTTCTCGCCGGCGTGGAGGGTGTACTCCTTTCCCTCATAGCCGATGATCCCCTCGCCCTCCAGGCCAAAGAGCAGGGCATCGCCGGGGGCGGCGTGCTCAGGAAGGCCGGTTCCCGCTGCAAAGCTCATCAGGGCGAGCTTTCCCTTCTCGTTGTGGACGAGGTCCATGTTGACGACCCGGCCCTCCTGGAAGGGAAGCAGGTCCTTTAACGCAAACACCTCACCGCTCTTTAACATCTCGTTCATTGTGGTCTCCTCTCCAAAAATCACTTCTGTGTAGATCAGCTGCGCATCATCCGTGGCAACGCCTGCGGGCACATTTGTGGGGACCGGGTAGATATCCCCTTCGGAAAGCGTGGCATCCGGTTTTCCCGCCACCGTGGCACGGCCCCTGCCGCCTGCAATGATCCAGAGCTTTTTCGACTGGTAGATCTCCCGGCTGATTTCGGTGTGCGGCGCCAGGGAGAAATGGATGACAGGGAGCGTCTCTTCTCCGGTCACCTTTGCGGAGATCGTGCACCCCGGTACCGAGGGGTACCGATCCTGGATGCGGAAGATCTCTCCTGCCGGCATGTGGTTTTCCATCATTCTCCTCCTTTACGCCTTGAAGTGCTTTCCCGTATCCTCCGGGAAGCGCTCGACGAGTTCGACGGCCCCGAGGTAATTTCCGTCCTTATCCCGGACGGCCAGGTACTGGACCCTCGTTGGGGTCTTTTTGTTCGGGGTCCAGATCTCAAAGCGGTCCTTCTTCCCGGCCCTAAAGTCGTCGAGAAGGGACTTCACGATGGGGCGGATCGCCGCCGGGTGGCACAGGTACACGGGGCGGTTGAGCGCCGAGGCGGGACGGGAGAACACCCGGCCCTTGTTCGTGAAGAACCGGTTGATGTCATCCTTGTCCACGAAGGTGATGTCGATGGGAAGAAGGTCGAGAATCGCAGAGAGCTGTGAGAGCGTCAGAACCCCGGTGCCCTCTCCGAAGTGGAGCAGGCCATCTGCCGGGAGATCCTCCTGCTTCTTTGCCTGCTCCTTCCGGTATGCGGCAAGGAGCTCCTCTCCGCGGGGCCAGACGGGATAGGCCTCCACGAAGGACGTTCCCATCTCCGGCAGATCCTGGTAGATTCTTGCCCAGTCGAGCTCCGAGAACTTCTCCAGCGCAAGGGGGAACAGGATGTTCTCCTCCTTGTAGACCATCTCCCGCATCCGCTTTGTGAGAGCGGTGATATCCCCTGCCATCTCCTGCAGGTTATCTGCGGTCACGTTCTCTGAGAGAGCAGCGGTGTCCTTTTTGATCTCATCGTCCACGCCCCACATGACATCCGAGGGACCGGTCACGCCGAGCTGGGAGAGCCTCGGCAGGATCAGCTGCTCTTTGCGGGAGTAGAGGGTCCTGATCTTCGTGAGCTTTGCAAGATCCTTCTGCACGGCAGCGCCGTCACCAGCTGACAGATCTGCGTCGGTCCGGTCGAGGAGTTCGATGAGTGCGGTGTTCTCCGCCCGGAGCGTTGTCACGGGGTGTCCTTCTTCCAGAGCGCTTTGTGAAGCTGCCTTCACTTCCTTTTTGGCAGCGGCCTGTTCCTCTTCCTTCCAGATCTCCGCTTCCGTCCTTCCGTGAAACAGAGCGGAGTGCAGGTCGCAGAGCTTCTGGACGTCGGTGGCAGGGGTGCCCTCCTGGATGAGGTTCTGCTCTGCTTTGACAATGTCGTGGACGGAGACAGTGGAGAACTCCTTTGCAAAGTCTGCCCGCACGCTCTCCAGATCCTCTCCGCTCCCAAGGCGCTTCAAAAAGCCCTTGAGCTCATCAGCCTGGTCCATGCTCTTTTTCGCCTCTTCCATCTCTCCTGCAAGGCCCCGGATCTCATAGCCGCGCGCCTGGAAGGCTGCGGCAACCTGCTCCATGGGGATGTTCTTGACGGCAGCGCCCCGGGGGATCGTCATCGACTTTCCCATCAGCTTTAAGGCGATGGGGTTTGTGATCTCGGTAAAGCCGAGTTCCTTTAAGATGTCCCGCACCTCCGGGTACTCCTCGACGAGTGCGGCAACGCTCTTTGTCATATCCAGTATCTTTTCCATATCGAAATGCCTCCTTTTGGTTCGGCGCTCTTGGTCTATTGTTCTCTTGACAATCCATAGTGTAGTACTGGGGAAGCGGTTCTTCTGTTGCCTTGGCAACACAAATGCTGTTCTGAATCATCGCTCTGGATACAAAAAGAGGGCTGCAGGAACATCTCCTGCAGCCCCTTGGACGGCTGTCCTCTATCTTCTTTTCTTACTCCGCAGAATTCTGGTGCCTGGAGAGCCAGGCCTTCCCATAGGAACAGGAGGCGGTGACGGAAGCTCCCTCTTTCTGGACCCGCTCCACCGCAAGCCCGGTGAGAACCGAGGCAATACCCCGGCCGCGAAGGCTCGGGTCCACGAAGGTGTGGCAGATGTCATACACCTTCGGGGAGACCTCGTGGATGTCAATCCGCGCAAGCTCGTTTCCCCCGGAATCTCTTGCCGTGATGGCGTCCTGCCCGGATACATAGGTCAGGCCATCCTGTGTGAGGAGCACTTCTTCCATGGCAGTCTCCTTTTCGGAAATCTTATCCGATCATGGTCTTGATGTCGTTGTCCACATCCGTGATGCCGCCGATGCCGAAGTTCTTCACCAGAACGTTGGTGACGTTCGGGGAGAGGAATGCGGGAAGGGTCGGTCCCAGATGGATGT
>JBJEYC010000118.1:0-2797 GCA_051886435.1 Lachnospiraceae bacterium | reverse complement strand
AAGCGCCTGCCGGTCCTGTGCGATGCACTGCTCCAGTACCTCTTTGATCTCCATATGACCTCCAGGACAGCGGCTCAGTTCCCGCTGTCATTCTCTTTGCTGTTTTCGTCTTTGTTCTCACGTTTTGTGCCGGAAAGATACGCCCGGAATTTCTCCAGTGCCTCTCCATAATCCCTGTGGGACATGCCGGGGAAGGCCGCAAGAAGCCGTCCGGGGCCAAAGCTCTTGTGGCTGGCAAGATCACGCAGCAGGGCATCCCGCCTTGCCAAGAGCTCCTGCTTTGCCGCCTCCACCTTTGCCTTCTGGGCAGCCGCGCCCGCCTGGCGGCGCTCTGCGGCTTCGTCCCGCTTTGCCAGGACCTTTGCCTTCTGCTCCTTGTAGCGGATCTGGGTTGCCTCGTAGGCCTCCCCTGCCCGATCCTGGAACTCCGCCTTTGCCAGCGCCCCCTGAACCCTTGCCTCTCCCACTTTCTCGGAGGTCTTCAGGGTGGTGCCGCCGATCGCCTCGGAGAGGGAGTCAGAGACTGTCCGAAGAGACCGGTTGAGCTCATCGAGCTCTTTTAACTTCCGGTTGAGACCCGCCACTGTCATCACCGTGGCGACCAGGTCCACAAAGTACACCACGTACAGCACCAGCATGATGGGCCAGCCGTACCGCGGCGGGATTCCGACATCCGTAGCACTCTGCACCAGGGGATGGACGTACTTCACGACGATGACGCAGCCGATGCCCCACAGCACCGAGTAGAGCGGACAGATATAGCCGCCGATGTTCAGTGGCTTGTCGGAGTAGTCCCACCACCTGGCGTGAAACAGATGGTAGAGCAGATACCCTGCCACAAACTCCACCGCCGTGGCAAGAAGCATGCCGCCAAAGAACACTGCCAGGACGTTCACCTCACCGGTGCCGGCGTCCTTTGGTACAAAGTGAAGAAGCGCGCAGACCGCCAGCATGCCGAAACCGTAGACCGGACATACCGGGCCGTTCAGAAAGCCCCGGTTGACGATCTTGCCCACCACCAGCGCATGGTAGACGACCTCCACACACCAGCCGAGAAACGAATACATGAGAAAATACATGCAGATCTCATAATAGGTCATCCCCAGTATCATCGTGCTCCCTCCCTTCCAGCGCAGTTGTCTCAGCGGTTCCAGGCATCCGCCTTTTCAGAGAGCCACTTCACCCAGTCGGCAAATCCCTCTCCGGTCTTTGCTGAGACAAAGAAGATCTTCGCCTGCGGGTTCAGGGCATGAATCCGCTCTGTCACCTTCTGATCGTCAAAGTCAAAATAATCCTTCGTGTCGATCTTGTTGACAAGGACTGCCTGCACTACTTCAAACATCAGTGGGTACTTCAGGGGCTTGTCGTCTCCTTCCGGCACGGAGAGGATCTCCAGGTTCATCGAAGCGCCGGTGTCCTCCTCCGCGGGGCACACCAGATTCCCGATGTTCTCAAGAAAGATCAGATCCAGGTCCTTTGTCGGGAACCGGTCCAGGCCCTGCTTTGTCATCGACGCGTTCATCGCGCACTCGCCGCCGGTGTGGATCTGAATCGTGCGCACCCCGGCCTTAGCCATCTTCTCGGCATCCACCGTGGCATCGATGTCCGCCTCCATGACACCGATCGCATACCGCTCCCGCAAAAGAGAGATCGTCCGCAGAAGTACCGAGGACTTTCCCGCCCCAGGGGATGCCATGACATTGCACAAAAAGGTCTTCTGGGCTTTCAGCTGCCCACGGATTTCCTCCGCCAGGTGGTCGTTGGCCGCGTAGACGCTCTCGTTGACTTCCACCACTTTGACTGCCATCTTCAGTTCCTCCCCTTTACATGCGCGGCAATGAACGCCGCGGCCTCCGGTATGCCAGCCCCTGTCTTTGCGCTCACCGGGAACACAGGAAGCTCCGGTGCCCGGAGCCGGATGTTCTCCCGGCAGCGCTCCAGCGAAAAGTCAAAGGCGGGGAGGGCGTCCATCTTGTTGACAAGCACCGCATCCGCCTTCGAGAAGATCAGCGGATACTTGAGCGGCTTGTCGTCCCCTTCCGGCACCGAGAGGATCACCAGGTTCAGATCCGCCCCGGTATCAAACTCCGCTGGGCAGACCAGATTTCCGACGTTCTCCAAAAAGACAAGATCCAGGCCCGACGTCCCCAGAGCGGCAAGCCCCTGGCGGGACATCTGGGCATCCAGATGGCACATGCCACCGGTGTGAAGCTGCACCGAAGGGTACCCTGCCTGCCGGATTGCCTGCGCGTCCACGTCAGAGTCGATGTCCGCCTCCATCACACCGCAGCGAAAGTCCCGCTGCAGCTGTCCAAGAAGCGCCAGAATCGTCGTGGTCTTGCCGGCCCCCGGTGAGGACATGACGTTGATATAGGAAAGGCGCTGTCCCTGCGTCTCCTCCCTGAGCTTTTGCGCATCCTGGTCGTTGTCCTCCAGGATCGTCTTTTTGAGCGCAATGATTTTTAAAGGTTCCAAGCTGCTCCTCCTTCCCGTATTCCCCAAACGGGCCCATCTTCAAAGTGTACCATAGGGGGATTCAAGATTTCTACATTTTTCAGTTTTTTAGAAAAATATAAGATCAGGAATGACAAGGGCGGGAACGGATGTCGTCCGCTCCCGCCCGGCTGCTGCCGCCGTGTCAATACATGTGAAGATCAAGTATCAGAATCGCAAGTCCCGCCAGAATCCAGACCGCCGCCATGACAACCGACCAGACCATGTCCCGGCGAAGGCTCCGAATCATCGAGTCCGTGCAGACAAAGTAGTAGTTGTCCGGATCAAACCAGAACTCCAGGGT
>JBJEYC010000117.1:0-2847 GCA_051886435.1 Lachnospiraceae bacterium | reverse complement strand
CTCGTGAGCCGGACCGGGTAAAACCGAAGGCACTGGTCGGACATCGATGCGTAGTGCCGGTTGTCGGTGCAGCCGGTCATGACATAGGGGGAGACCCCGCAGTCCGGGAAGCGGCGCCGGATGCAGGAGACCAGGTACTGATAGGCCTTTCCTTCTGTAGAGGTGACAGGAGATGCATCGCGGCTTTTTAAGACCGTCAGTTCCAGATGATAGCGCTCTGCCACCTTCTGCAGGGCTGCCACCGACTCTTTTGCGTTCTGCGTAAAGCCGGGGCGCAGATTTGCGATGACATACGCCTCGGAGGGGATGACGTTTGCGGCATCGGAGCCCTTTGCCATTGTGAACGCACAGGTGGTCCCGAGCAGGGCTCCTGCCTGGGAGCTGATCTTTGGCATGAGCCTGGTGAGAAGTCCCTCAAAGAGCCACAGGTTGGAAAACAGGAGCCGGAGCCCGAACGGAAATGACGGGGCCATATTGGTGAACATTGCCCTGACATGGGGCGTGAATTTCCGCTCAAAGGGATTGTGCTCATTGACATCGGTGACAAATGCCGCAAGCCGGGTCATGGTCGTGTCCTTCTTCGGCGTGGAGGAGTGGCCGCCGGCACCCCTTGCCGTGATCTTCAGATCCACATAGCCCTTCTCCGTGATGCCGACCACCGCATAGGGACGGTCCATGCCCGCCATGGCCTTATCCACGACAGCGCCGCCCTCATCCCAGGCGAGGGCAAAGGAGGTGATGCCGTGGGCCTGAAACCAGTCCACAGCCTTCTTTGCGCCTCCGCCGCTGGATTCCTCATTGTCGGAGTAGGCAAACCAGACATCCGTATCCGGGAGAAATCCCTGCTCAAGCAGATCTTCCACGGCCCGGAGCTGACAGAAGATGTTGCACTTGTCATCCATGGTTCCACGGCCGTAGAGGATTCCGTCATGGATCTCTCCGCCATATGGCGGATATGTCCACCCTTTCGGATCCGCAGGCACGACGTCCTGATGTCCCATGAGAAGGATCGGCTTCTTCTCCGGATGCTTTCCTTTCCAGTGATAGATGAGAACGCCCTCGATGGTCACCTTTTCGAGGTTTTCCCGCACCTTCGGAAAGAGCGAATCGATTTCGGCCTGCAGTCTTGCAAAGGGCTCCAGGTCATCCGTCCTGCCGTCCACATGCGAAGGCGTCGGGATCCGGATGAGTCTTGCAAAGTCCTCTGCGAGGGCTTCCTGCTCAGCTTTGTTTCGCGAGGAGGGAAGCCTTTTTTGGGGCGCAGGAGATTTTGCTTTTGCTGTCCGCACCAGGACAACGATCACCAGTGCAGCAAGGATGGAAAGAATGACACACAGCACAATCAGACCGGGATGCATTTCAAACCTTCTTTCTGCGGTATAGCACCTGCCCGTATACCATGGCGATTACCGCAAGAACCACCACCATGATCGACACGCTGCCGGTCAGGGCCGGGATCAGGAAAAACAGTACTGCGCCGAGTGCCCATGGGACAATGGCAATGACGGGGTACTTTGTCAGATAGGTCCAGCCCATGGCGCCGAAGAGAGCATACACCACCGTCTTGAACGCGGGAGTCAGGACCGGGTTCTCAAGAAGCGGCGTCAGCGGGGTGATTGCCAGGACGCCGGCGGCAATGACAAGGGTTGTTACGATCGCCGAGGTGGACACCGCAATCGTGGAGATGATCTCATTCTCCTCCGTTCCGACCTTTGTCCCCGCAATTGCCCCGGCATTCATGGCACAGGGAATTTTGAGATTCACCAGATTTCCTGTGATAAAGGCGATATAGGTGCCGCCGGTTCCCAGCATTGGGGCGTAGGTGATGACCTCGAGCACACCGCTGGGCACAAACTGGACGAGGATCGCCCCGAGGGCGGTCCAGTAGCCGGGAGTAAAGCGGAAAGGTTCCCCAAATACCAGGCAGACCAGGCACGGCGAGAGAAGGAGCAGTGCGATCATCAGCGCCATGGAGATCCGTCCGATCCGATGGGTCTTTGCATCATAGCTCATTTCAAACCTCCTTCCGTGCTCAGTTCAGGAACGTCGATGCGTTCGGAAACAGGAACTGCCCGATCACCGCGCAGAACATGCCGATGACCATGGAAAACGATAGCGCGTAGCTCTCGAGCCAGCGGATCTTTCGCTTTTGGATCAGGAACGAAAACAGCGCATTGGCTGCCATCGCCGCAAAGAAGGCGACAAGCGGCAGGACGTTGGGGGTACGCACCTCGGAGGATACTGTGACCGTCCGAAGATATGACACGGCATCCCCGAGGTACGCGCCGATCATGCCGAGGAACATGGAGCTCATGAGGATGTCCGCCTGTTTTGGATTGGACCTGACGCTTTTTGTGATCTTCCCCTGATAGCGCTTAAAGAAGAAAAGGCAGAAGACGCAGCCGGAGAGAATACCGATCGTCATGCCGAACATGATGCTCGCAAGATCGCCGCCGGTGATGTGGGAAGAGGGGAGCTCCCCGAGCCCGAGACCCCTTGCGAGGTTCACGGCGGTGGAGCTCTCATAATGCAGTGCCCCGATGACGGAGAGCCGGATCCATGGTACCGGGATGCCGAGAGAAGGCGCCAGAGCGAGGACGCCGATCAGGATTGCGATGGCGGGAACGACGGAGAATGCCGCACTGGATACGACGGTCTTTTTCAGAAGCGCCGGATCCATGCCGATGGCCTTTCCGCGGCGCACGGCGCGGATCAGGAAGACCAGCGACTGCACAAGTACCGCTGTGACAATGAGCAGGGCGATTGCATACATGGGAGCACTGTTGGCAGTGGTCAGAAAGTCAGACATGGCTACCCTCCTTGTTGGAAAACAAAAGGCGGGAAAAG
>JBJEYC010000116.1:0-2849 GCA_051886435.1 Lachnospiraceae bacterium | reverse complement strand
CCGCCAACAAGAACACGATCCCGAATGAGAAGAGAAGCCCCTTCGTCACCTCCGGCATCCGTCTGGGAACCCCGGCGGTCACCACGAGAGGTCTGAACACGGAGGATATGGACCGGATCGCAGAGGCCATCTCCCTGGTCATCAAGAACCGGGAGGAGGGCATTGCCCCGGCAAAGGCCATCATCGCCGAGCTGACCGCAAAGTATCCGCTGGTCATGTGATCTGAACGGAAGGTATGGGAGCAGGAGAGCAAAAAGCTTTCCTGCTCCTTTTTGGTGCCCGCAATTGAGGTTTTCCATTATTGGGCTTCGGTTGTATGATGGTGGGGCAAACCACGCCGGGAGGATGATGATGAACAACAACACGGTCAAAAGACGGACATTCCTTGTCGGAAAGGGTATCCTGCTCCTTCTGCTTCTCAATGCGCTGTACCTGCTCTTTATGACGCTGGCCTACTGCATTCCGCGGGAGGGCAGGGTCAAAATGCACATCGAGGAGTCCCTGGGGACCTGGCAGAATGAATCCACCTCCCCGGTCTTTGACAACATGAAGGCCTATTGGCCGGATGTGCACTCGGATCTGATCTGGGTGAACTGTGCCCTCTCGGAGACCGACGGGCATCCCCTCTGGAGCGCTGTCGCGCTCCCCTATCAGACCAATCCCAATGTGGACAGCCAGGAAGACGACTACCAGTGGCAGAACATTGTGACCGCCCTGTACTATTCGCAGGACCCGACCACGGTCAACCAGACCTACAGCCGGTACTGGATGCTGTGCGTGGGCGTCCTGCGGATCCTGTTTGTCTTTTTGAATGCAGGGGAGATGCGCTTTCTGTTCTGGATGATCGTGGCAACGCTCTTTCTCTATGTCGCCTATCGGATTACCACACGCCTTGGCTGGCGGGGGCTGGTGCCGTTTGGACTCGCCTTTTTGATGCGAAGTCTCCTGCTGCAGACTGCATCCATCAGCACCGGATCGGACGTTTTGATCCTGCTTCTTGCGATGGCGGTGGTGGCCACCTGGTATCAGAAGGACTGGTTTCAGAAGTACCGCGGTCTGTTTTACCTTGCGGTGGGCTCTCTCTCCTTTGCCCTGGGGCCGCTTGTGGCGCCGCTTCTGACGGTCACGATGCCGATGATCCTGGAGATCTCGCTGAATGAGACGCGCGTCCAGCCACGGAGCGACCGGCAGCTCTTTGGCACGGCGCTGTCCGGCGGCCTCTTCTGGCTTTTCGGATATGTGGGCTCCATGCTGATCAAAGGCTTTCTCTCGGAGCTCATTGTGGGGAGCACGGGAGACGGACAGGGGATGTTTGTCTATTACCTGGGACCCGGCCAGGGAATTGGCGCCCGGCTCTCCCGGGTGCTCTACTGCTTCCAGGGATTATTTGCCCCGGGCAACGTGAAGGGACCTTATGTGATCCTGGTTCTTGTCTTCTTTGCCGTGCTCTTTGCCACGAGAAAGCATCTGCCGCCCCGGCATGTGGCCCTCTATCTTCTGATCGCCGCTCTGCCGGTGATCTGGTCGTTTATTGTGGTGGAGCACAGCAAGCACTATTTCGTCGCCAACATCTATGCGGCACTGGTCTATGCGCTCTGCTCCCTGGTTCTCTCGGCAGTGGGAGAGCGCAAGCCGTCAAAAGCCGCCGTGCACCGCTGAAGGGGTCCGCCTATGGTCTTTACCTCCACAGCCTTTTTTCTCTTTTTCCCCGTTGCAGCCCTTCTGTACTATGTGCTGCCGATGCGGGCCAAAAAGCCCTGGCTCCTGGCAGCCAGCTATTTTTACTACATGTATCGGGCCCCGTGGTACGGGATCCTGCTGGCATACTGCACCCTGGTGACCTATCTCGCGGGGCTGGCCCTGGCAAAGCAGACGACAGAGAAAAGGGCGCGCCGCAGGGCGCTCACACTTGGCCTTGTCCTGGCGCTTGGCATGCTTGCGGTCTTCAAGTACACGGACTTTGCGGTGCAGATCCTGAACCAGATCCTCTCCCTGTTTTCACCGGACCATCTGCTGAAGGAGCCGGGCATCGCCCTGCCCGTGGGCATTTCCTTCTTCACACTTCAGGCGGTGGGGTATCTGATCGACGTGTACCGGGGCACGGTACCGGCGGAGCACAGCCTCCTGGACTACGCTCTCTTTGTGAGTTTTTTCCCGCAGCTTCTCGCAGGCCCCATCGGAAGGGCAAAGGCGCTTCTGCCGCAGCTCAAGCATCCCAGGGTGCCGGCCTTTGCTGAGGCGGAGCAGGGCCTTCTGTACTTTCTCTGGGGCGCCTTCCTGAAGCTTGTGATCGCGGACCGGGCCAGCACCTTTGTGGACACGGTTTATGGCGGTTTTGCGGCCAATGGGTATGCGGGCTCGGTGATCGTTCTGGCGGTGATCCTCTTTGGCCTGCAGCTCTACTGTGACTTCTACGGCTACACCATGATGGCAGCGGGCTGCGCAAAGATGCTGGGCATTGAGCTGGCCGAGAACTTCCGCGCGCCGTATCTTTCCGGTTCTGTACAGGCATTCTGGCGGGACTGGCACATCTCCCTCTCCAGCTGGTTTCGGGACTACCTGTACTTTCCCCTGGGCGGCAGCCGCTGCAGCAGGGCGAGAACCTATGCAAATCTTCTCCTCGTATTCCTTGTCAGCGGTCTCTGGCACGGGGCCAGCTGGTCCTTTGTGTTCTGGGGCGGACTGAACGGCCTGTTCCTCGTCCTGGAAAAAATCCTGACCCCGGCTTTCCGGCGCCTGGCAAACGCCCTTGCCATCAATACAAAGGCTGCCTCCTTCCGGGTTCTTCGGATCCTGGTCAGCTGCGCCTTCATCAACTTCACCTGGATCTTTTTCCGTGCGGACTCCCT
>JBJEYC010000115.1:0-2857 GCA_051886435.1 Lachnospiraceae bacterium | reverse complement strand
ACATATCGGGAAGATCGGCCTTGCCGGCGCGGCACTGTGCCTGATGCTTCTTGCAAACGGCACCAGCGTCTACGCGGTCACCGGTATCGTCAACAGCGATGAGGTGTACGTGCGGTCACAGCCCAGTACCAGTGCGGGCGTTGTGGGGTATGCCAGCAAGGACTATCACTTTGAGGTGGGAAACGCCGAGCAGGACGATGAGGGTATGACCTGGTATCAGATCACCCTGGAGGACGGCTCCACCGGATACATCCGTTCTGATTTCGTGGATATTACGACGGATGACCTAAACAGTGAGATTGCCGCTGTGGAGGAGAGCTCCCAGGAGGCAAGTACCGAAAGCGCGGAGGCCGCAACGAGTGATTCCGCACCGGACGGGACGGATGGGCGCCCCGCCGACGGCTATACCATCGAGCAGCAGTCTGATGGCACCTGGGCTCTGGTTTCCGCAGATACTGGCGAGAAGATCCCGATCGGGGATCTGCAGGAGATGAAGGACCAGCTGGCGGAGAATGAGGACCAGATCAAAAGCGCCGCCAGTCACGGCAGAAACTGGGCGATCCTCATCGCCTGTGTCATCGGCGTGGTGGCCGTGTTGGATACCCTCCTCTACAAGGCGCTTCACAAGGTGACTGGCTTTACCCTCTCTGTGACCCTGAACCGGCTGCGGAAGAGGTTTTTGCGGTATCAGAAGAAGCGTGCCGGCATTGCCATGGAAAACCAGCTGGATCTGATGGAGCAGGCAGGGCGGACGCCGGATGAGCGGCCCACCATCGAGATCCCGAGCTTCCATCTGCCGGGAGAGCATCAAAAGGCAGGTAAGGCCAAAGGACGCAAGCCCGGTGCGGCAAAAGCAAAAACCGTGAATACAGAACGAAAGAACAATCCGTAACAAATCGAAAATGCGTACGGATTCACATAAAAAATAAATCGGATTATCGGGAGGAAATCATGTCAGACGAAATGGACCTGGAACAGCTGCAGCAGGGCGAAACGGCGGAGGAGACCGTCATTGAGCCGGATCTGAAGCGGATCCCCGGGACGCCGGAGCAGGCAGCGGCAGCGGGGGACAAAAAACTTCAGATCAATGTGTCGCGTTATACCAAAGAGGAGTGGCAGAGGGCTTTCCCCGGAGAGGACATCTCCAACTGGGAGCGCTCGATGAGGCCGCACGCTCTGAACCTCTTTGTCTCAAACATGCTGATGCAGATGCTCCAGAGAAAGGTGCGCCCGGCGAGAATTCGAGTGGTGACCCTGGATGAGTCCTACCGCAAGTGGCAGGAGGAGAATGGCAAGGAGAACACCCAGGAGACCCGCTCTGAGTACTGCCGCAACTGCACGCAGGAGACCGCACTCGAACTGCTGCAGAAGAACGGAATGGATGACTCCATTGAGTTCCTGACGATCCCGATCGCCCTGACCGGGACGAGAAAGGAAGAACGTACCCTTTATCTTCGCAAGTCCGTCGCACAGGAGATCACCGACTTCCTGACCCCGTTCTACGGGGAGGGCAATGTCTACGTGCCCCGCTATATCATGTCCCTGGAGGCTGGAATCGGCATCCAGCAGGACTATGACCGGCTCCTTACCGCAGCCAGTGCCTGGTTTGCGGACGGGACCAAGGATGCGGTGCCGGAGCTCAAGTCTCAGAGGCTCTCCGGAAGACGGTCCCTGTGCTATATCCCGGTGGCGGTCCGCATCACCCACAAGAGTGCGGACTTCCCGATGGATGTTGTATCAAGGGACGAGGCTGCGGAGTTTAACCCGGTGGTTCTGCTTGGAGATAAGAGAAAGATTGCGCAGCTTCCATTCGCTGCGGATCTTGCCAACATCGACGGATTCCCGTCCGTTCCTGCCCCGGAGATCATCGGCATCTCCCTTCTGTATCAGCAGATGGCAAAGCTCCAGAACGGAAAGATCCGGCAGGCCCGGCAGGAGGCCAAGGAGGACATCCAGGTGCTGCGCGGAAAGAAGCAGTGAGCCAGGGAAAGTACTACACCTCCGGCGAGTTTGCGCGGATGGCCCATGTGACCCTCCGCACGATCCGCTACTATGACAAGGTGGGGCTTCTTGCGCCCAGTGAGAAGACACCCTCCGGGGCAAGACGCTACACCGATGAGGATTTTGCAAAGCTCCAGCAGATCCTGCTGTTCAAGTATCTGGGCTTTTCCCTGGAGGACATCCGGGAGATGACCACCCTGACCGGGGACAACCAGGAGTTTCTGCTGGAATCCCTGGACATGCAGAAGCGCCTCGTGGAGGAGCGGGTGGAGCAGATGAAGGAAGTGGCGGCAGCCATCGGAAGAACCACTGATGTGATCCGCTCCGGGGCCCCGATGGACTGGTCCGACATGCTGCACCTGATCCATATGACGGCGATGGAGAACAGCCTGAAGGTCCAGTATGACAACGCGGCTAACATCCAGGCGAGGATCCGGCTCCATAGGGACTATTCCCAGAATCCAAAAGGATGGTTTCCCTGGCTCTATGAGAACGCGGACATCCGCCCGGGCATGAAGGTGCTGGAGGTGGGAGCGGGGAGCGGAGCCCTATGGCGTGAGAACCAGACGCGTCTCCCGGAGGATCTGCAGCTGGTTCTGAGCGACAAGTCGACGGGCATGGCCCACGACCTCTCCCGGGAGTTTTCCGGGGACCCCAGAATTTCCGTCCAGGTCTTTCCCTGTGAGAAAATCCCGCTCCCAGACGGCTCCTTTGACAGGGTGCTGGCAAACCACGTGCTCTTTTACTGTGAGCCCTTAGAGGAGAGCCTTGCGGAATGCCGGCGTGTACTGAAAGAGGGCGGCGTCTTTGTCTGCAGCACCTATGGCAGGAATCACATGCGGGAGATCACAGAGCT
>JBJEYC010000114.1:0-14220 GCA_051886435.1 Lachnospiraceae bacterium | reverse complement strand
CCACGAAGACCTTGGTGGACCACTTCGGATTGTAGAAGGTTGCGATCTTCTCCGGAGTGAAGTCCGCGAACTGTCGGTGGCAGACGGCAATGAGAACCGCGTCCATATCCTTCACATCGGAGAGCTGCGCGAAGTGGATGCCGTAGAGACGCTCTGCCTCCTCGGCGTCGGCCTCCGGATCCACCACCATCGGGGTGATGCCGTATTCGCCCAGCTCGTTGTAGATGTCGATGACCTTGGAGTTGCGGGTATCCGGGCAGTTCTCCTTGAAGGTAAAGCCGAGGATCGCCACTTTCGCGTTCTTAACCGGCACATCGTTGCGGATCAGGAGCTTGACCAGCTGCTCCGCGCAGTACTTGCCCATGTCGTCGTTGATGCGGCGGCCGGCGAGGATGATCTGGCTGTGGTAGCCGAACTGCTCCGCACGGTAGGTCAGGTAGTAGGGGTCAATGCCGATGCAGTGGCCGCCGACAAGGCCCGGCTGGAACTTCAGGAAATTCCACTTGGTGCCTGCTGCCTGCAGGACCGACTTGGTGTCGATGCCCATCTTGTGGAAGATGATGGACAGCTCATTCATAAACGCGATATTGATATCCCGCTGGCTGTTCTCGATGACCTTGGCGGCCTCCGCCACCTGGATGGACTCGGCGCGGTAGACGCCTGCATCCACCACCAGCTCATAAACCTTGGCGATGGTGTCCAGGGTCTCAGCGTCCATGCCGGAGACGATCTTTTTGATCGTGTTCAGGCGGTGTACCTTGTCGCCGGGGTTGATGCGCTCCGGGGAGTAGCCGATCTTCCAGTCTTTGCCGCAGGTAAGGCCCGACTCCTTCTCGATGATCGGGACACAGGTCTCCTCGGTGACGCCGGGATAGACCGTGGACTCAAAGACCACCACAGTTCCGGGGGTCAGGTTCTGGCCGACAAAGCGGCTTGCGCCCTCCACCGGGGTCAGATCCGGGGTGTGATCCGGGTTGACCGGGGTCGGCACCGCGACGATGATGAACTTCGCCTCCGAGAGGCGCTTCGGGTCCGCCGTGAAGTCCACGGTGGTCTCCTTCACCGCCTCATTTCCCACCTCTCCGGTGGGGTCAATGCCGCTCTTGTACTTTGCAATCTTCTCCGCATTGAAATCAAATCCGATGACATCCACCTTCTTGGCAAATGCCACCGCGATCGGCATGCCGACATAGCCGAGGCCGACCAGTGCCAGCTTCTCCTGCCTGTTGATCAGTTTTTCATAAAGATCCATTTCCCTCTGCGCGTTCCTTTCTCATCCAGGCGGTGCGGATTCTTCTGCCGCCTTTTTTGGCCGGAAATCCGCCCTACATTGCCCAAAAACCTTAACATGTTTCCCCGGAATCTGCAAGAAACGGTTCTGCCGATCCCGGGTGCCGATCGAAAAAGCCGGGGAAGGCACCCCCGTTCTCTTTTGATGCGTCAATTTTCCCCGTCATCGCTCTGCTCTTTTGCAAAGCCCGCATAGTCGAAGTTCATGAACTTCTCCTCCTGCGCCTTTGCATAGGAGGCGATGTTTTCCTTTGTGATCTCGTCCGTCCCATTTTTGATCATCTGCAGGATCGTCGAGGACACCGCCGGGGAGTAGTGGCCTGCGTCCTTGTAGTTGTCCAGATCACAGATGATGTCATCCTCCAGGTTGAAGGAGTAGATGTGGATGTTCGGAGCTGTCAGAAGCAGCTCCTCGGCAAGCTCCTCCGCCTGGATCTGCTTTTTGAGCGTCCCCTCCCCGGCAAGCTCCGACCACCAGGCGATGGAATAGGGCGGGAAGAAGATGTAAAACTCCGTGTCCGGGTTGGCAAGGGCCTGGTTTAAGACGTTCTCGGTGATGTTGTCGGTGACAAGCTGCCGCTCCTCATCTGTCAGATCCTCCTGCGCGGCCATGCCCGTGTAGGAGAGGAGGGTCGGCAGCACCTTGTCTTTGCTGTAGGTATCCTCTCCTGTCCAGCTGTAATCATCAAAGCTCGTCACGCCGCCCGGCTCTCCCCGAAGGTACCGGATCAATGTCGGGATCGTGTACTCAAACATTGCGTCGAGGTTGAAGAGGTACTGCACGTCGTTGAAGGGGTTGTTGTCATAGAGGTACTCCGGATACTCCCCCATATCGGTGCGCAGGGCATCCGGATTCTTGACGAGCTGGGTGTAATCGAGGCACCGAAGCACCACCTTGATGTCGTCGTGGGTTGCGAAGGCGGCGTCCAGGTTGTCGGAGATCTCCTTGTAGGTTGCCCCGGGATAGGGGACCTTGATCGAATTCGTTCCAAAGAGCGCATCGAACTCAGAGGTCTTGAAGTTCTCGGTCATGCTGGTGCCGGTGATGACGGCGTTGTAGGAGAAGTGCTTTGTGATCCCGTCATTCTGGAACCGCTGCTGGGAGAGCTCATAGGAGAGCCCCGAGAGCGGCGCGTGGTAGTGGAAAAAGGGATCCACCACGGCAGTCAGGGTGCCGGTCACCGCAAGGAGCGCCGCCATCAGCAGGATGAAGTTTTTGATCCATTTGCCCGGATTGTTTTTCATCGCGCTCCTTTGCTCAGAAGTTGTTGTACACAAAGGTGGAGACCCCGGTCAGGGACAGCAGGCAGACGTAGAACAGCGCCGCCAAAACGAGCATCGTCCCCACGCCGAAGCGGTAGGTCCTGCGGCCTGTGTTGGGGAAAGCGTTGCAAAGCACAAAGGCAAAACCCACATAGAGCACCGTGCTCACGCCGCTCACCGTGGTGTCGGAAACCCCGATGGGCAGCACGTTCAGGATGCTGCGGATGCCGGGGAGACGGAAGATCGCAAGAAGGTCCGCCCCGAAGTTGAAGTGCCGGTCGAGAAACAGGTGCCAGAGAACCCGCCGGAACTCGGCAAGGTCCGCGCTCCGAAACAAAAGCCACAGGAAGGACACGACAAGGAAAGTCCCGATCCTGCGAAGCACCGTCGGGATCCGCTGAAGGGCCGTCCCAGCCGCCCGCTCTGCCATCTGGCAGAGGCCGTGGAGCACGCCCCACAGGACAAAGGTCCAGTTCGGGCCGTGCCAGATGCCGGAGACCAGAAATACGATCAGGATATTCAGATAGGTTCTTGCCTTGCCGCGCCGGCTCCCGCCCAGGGGAAAGTACACATATTCCCGCAGAAACGTTGTCAGCGAGATGTGCCAGCGGCGCCAGAAGTCGGTGACGGAGACCGCCTGGTAGGGGGAGTCAAAGTTGGGGAGAAGCTCATAGCCAAAGAGCTTCGAGACGCCAACCGCCATGTCGGAGTAGCCGGAGAAATCGAAGTAGATCTGGAATGTGTAGGACACCATGGTCAGCAGCATCTCGCCGGTGGTGGTCAGGACCAGGTACTGAAAGCCCCAGTCCGCCGCCTGGCCGAAGACGTCAGCCAGAAGGACCTTCTTCGCAAGGCCAAAGACAAACATCTGCAGGCCGATGGCGGCATTCTCCGGATCCGGCTTTTTCCGGTTCCGGTCCCGGATCTGCGGCACCAGGTCCCTCGGCAGGGCGATGGGGCCCTGGAGGATCTTCGGGAAGTAGGCCGCATACAGGGCATAATCCCAGAAGGAGATCCCCTCGGTCCATGGCTGGCCCCGGTACACATCCGCCGCGAAGGCGATCTCGGAGAAGGTGTAAAAGCTGATGCCCACGGGGAGCAGAATCGAGGTCAGCGGAATGTCCGCCTTCCAGAGGGCATTTAAGTTTTCCACCAGGAAATTGGTGTACTTGAAGTACCCGAGAAAGCCAATGTTGCAGACAAGTGACAGGACAAAGAGCCCGCGTCCTGCCTTCCCGGAAGCGCCCTTTTGTTTCCTTGCCGCCTGGATGCCACGACACAGAAGGTAATTGACCACGATCGAGGCCGCAAGGAAGACCAGGTACCAGATGTTCTGGGTGCCGTAAAAAAAGAGCGAGGCAGCAAGAAGCAGCAGATCCCCGGCCTTTTTCGAGGATCTGCTGATGAAATGGTGCGCCGCCAGGACTATGGGCAGAAACATCAGGATGAAATACAGGGAATTAAACTGCATGCAAGTGGCTCCTCAGGCCGGTTCAGCGAAGGACTGAGAGAAGGTAGTCCTCCCATGCCCGGTTGACCTGTTCCGGGGCATAGCGGTCCCGGACCCCGCGGGCGTTTTCGCCAAGTTTTTCGCAGAGGGCAGGATCCCCCATGAGAAGGAGAAGTTTTTCGGTCATGGCGTGGACATCGTCCACCGGGACAAGAAAGCCGTTTTCTCCGTCCCGGATCAGCTCCCGCGGTCCCCCGCAGGGACAATCCGTCGAGATGCAGGCAAGGCCCAGGGCCATCGCCTCCATCAGGGCATTGGGCATGCCCTCGGTTCTCGAGGGCAGCACAAAGATCTGCGCCCGCTCGATCCGCTCCGGGATGTCAGAGACGGTGCCGTGAAAGACGGTCTGCCCGTCCACACCGAGGGCTGCGGCGAGCTTTCGAAGGCGTGCCTCATCCTCTCCCGTTCCGTAAAAGTGGAGTGAAAAGTCCGGGTACTTATCCTTACAGCCCGCAAAGGCGCGAAGAAGCAGCTCCTGGTCCTTGTTGGCATCCATCCGGCCCACACAGACAATCGTCTTCTCCCGCGCTCCCGCATAGCGGGGCCGCAAAAAGGCCGGGTTGATCGGGTTTGGCAGGATCACCGACTTCTTCTGGATCCGTTTGGGGAAGAAGTCCCGCGCCTGCCTCGTCTGCAGCACCACGCCCGCCGCCTGTCCAAAGAGAAGGAAGGCCGGGATCCTCGTCTTTGCGCTGTCATACTCCAGGGCGGGCACCGCCCGGACCGAGACGACGACGGGAATTCCAAGGCCCCGGCTCGTGAAGAGGGCCATGTTGTTGCAGGAATTTAAAAATGAGAGGATGACGTCCGGTTTCTCCCGCACCCAGATGTCCCGAAGGAAGGCGCACCTGGTCCGGAAGTTGGCTGCTCTCCCGCCGGCAACGCGCTCCTTCGGGGGCTCGGAGTAGATCCTGCGGATCCCGGGGCGGCCGGACTCCTCCGGGGCCCCTGTCTGCGCATCCCAGAGCGCGTCCGGCAGGACGTACTCGGGAGGCGTAAAGTAGGTCGTGACGAGCACCACCTCCCAGCCCGCGCGAAAGAGCGCCTCTGCCAGGTTTCCCATGACGCGCTCGGCACCGCCCTTTTGCAGAGAGCCGATATAGAGCGCGATCTTATGTCCTTTGTCTGGCATTTTGTTCGCAGAGTGCAAGAAAGTCCCTCCACTGCTCATAGATCTTCTCAGGGGCAGCCATCTCCCGGATTGAGAGGGCGCCGGCCGCGCAGCGCTGCCGCAGTTCCCCATCCTCGATCATACGGCAGATGGCTGCTGCCATTGCGTTTTCATCCCCCACGGGAACAAGAAGCCCGTTCTCTCCATCCCGGATCAGCTCACCCGGCGCACCCGCCGGGCAGTCGGTGGAGACGCACGGAAGGCCCATGGCCATCGCCTCGAGCAGGGCGTTGGGCATGCCCTCGTAATCCGAAGAGAGGCAGTATACCATCGCATCCCGAAGGTCCTTCTCCAGATGATCGGAGGCCCCCAAAAGAAGCATGTATTCTTCGGCGTGAAAGCCGGCAATGATGTTCTCGAGCTCCTGTTTTGTCCCGTCCCCGTCGTCCTTGCCGTAGATCTTCAGGCAGTAGTCCGGATGACGCTCGTGAACCTTCTCAAAGGCACGAAGAAGCATCGCCTGGTTTTTCTTGTGCACGAGCCGGGAGGACATGACGACCTCTTTCTTGCGCTCGCCATCTTCTGCCGGTGTCACCTCCAGGTACTTCGGGTTCAGCGGATTTAAGATAATCCGGGAGTTGTGTTCAAAATACTTTGGCGCAAAGAACGCCTTCTGCTGCTTTGTCTGAAACACGCATCCGGCAGCCCTGGGGAAGAGGAGCGGGATCTGGATCTTGTCATCCCAGCCGTTGTAGAGAGCTTTCGGGTCATCGCGAATTGCGATGACAACCGGGATTCCCGTGCCCTTTGCAGCCATCAGTGCCCGGTAGTTCGGCCTGTGGGTGAAGGCAACGCAGATGTCTGGCTGTTCCTTCTGGAGAAACTCCCGAAGGTACCGGACCCGGAGCTGAAACTTCGTCCACCGGCCCTTGTTCTCATCCTCCTCCCGCAGTCCCACATGGACCCTGTGAATTCTCGGGTCCAGCTCATACTCCTCGTCGGCAAACCACTCGGTGGTGATACTGACTTCATATCCGTGGGCCGCAAACAGACCCGCCAGCGTCGAGACGACGCGCTCCGCGCCGCCCCGCTCGAGGCTGTTGAGGTGAAAGGAGATGCGCTTCATGTCTCATCCCCCAGCACGCGGTGAACCTCCCCCAGGTAGGCTTCCACCACCCTGCGGCGGTCAAACTCCCGCTCCATCTTCTCCCGGCCGGAGAGACCCATAGCCGCCCTTGCAGACTGAGGCAGGGAGAGGAACTTCTTCAACGCCTCGATGAGCGCCTCGGAGGACTTGGGCACAAAACCAAAGCCCGTGACACCGTCCTCAAAGATCTCGCGGCAGCCGGAAATTGAGCTGGCGATGACCGGGCGCGCGCAGGCGCTGGCCTCCATCAGCACGTTGGACATGCCCTCGTGATAGGTGGGCAGCACCACCGCGCTGCACTTCTCATAAAACGCGTGCATATCGTTCTGGTAGTCGAACTGCAGAAGGATTCCCTCCTTCTTCTTCGCATCCAGAATTCCCTGCCAGTCCTCCTCGCAGTAACCAACAATCGCGAAGGTGACCTTCTCCCCATGGAGCGCATCGGCGGCATCGAGAAACTCCCGAATGCCCTTCTCCTTCATGACCCGCCCCACATACAGAAACAGAGTGGAATCCCCCTGGGGATAGGGAAGCGGTTTCCAGACATCCAGGTTGACACCGGAGCCGGAGACCAGAAGGTCCTTTCCGTGCACCAGCCCGGAGGCGTGGAAGAGCTCCATGTTCTCGCGGTTCTGGAAGAAAACGCAGGAAGCGCCGCGCAGTCCCGTGCGATAGAGCTCTTTGACGAGCTCCAGAAACAGCCCGCTCTTTTCAAAGGCGCTTCCAAGGCCTGTGATCGTGGAGAGGTACGGTACATGTTCCTTCTGGCAGGCAAGACCGCCGTAGATATTGGGCTTGATCGTGTAGGTCAGGACGAGATCCGGCTTCTCCCGCTGCAAAAGCTGCCGATAGTGGCCAAGCAGCGCCAGGTCCTGGGTGGGATTGGTGCCCCGGCGATTGATGGCAGTGTGCTCAATGCGGCAGCCCTCTTTCTCGAGAAGGTCAGTCTTCTGCGTGTCCGGGAGGGAGACCACCACCTCGTACCGGGCAAGGAGTGCCGTCACCAGCTCGTTTCGAAAGTCATAGAGTCCCGAAGAGGAGTTGGCAAGAATCAGGATCTTCTTTTTCATCGGCAGATGTCCTTCCCGGAACGGATGCAGACCTCATTGTACTTCATCATGTAGACGTCCTCCTCGTAGTCCCCGATCGTGACGGGATTCTCCCGCCCGGAGAGGTTCTCCAAAAGGTACTTCGGAAAATTCACCCCGCAGGCGTAGGCGTGGGGGTAGCCCCCGCCAAAGCGGGGGTTCACCTCGGAGAGAATCCATTTCTCTTCCCCTTCTCTGTGGAAGAGGTCAATGTCGATCATACCGGAGAACCCAAGTTTCTCCACAAACGAGACCACCTTCTCAAAGAGCGCGGGATCCTTCACTGAGACCGCCTTGTCGGTCTCTCCGGCCCGCATCCGGATCTTCTTCTTCAGAAACAGGGATGTGCACCGGTGCGAGACAAGGTCCATATAGACATCGCAGCCGTACTCGGTGCCGGTCATCAGCTCCTGGATCATGAGGTCCGGATCCTGCCTGAGCAGAACGTGCAGAAGCTCGGGGTCCGAAACCTTCTGGATCTCGATCGAGGCGGAGCCGTGTCGGGGTTTTACAAATACCGGGAAGGCAGCTTTTCCCGCGGAAAGATCCCGCTGAAAGTCTTCCTCCGAGAGCCAGCATTTTGCCCTGCCAAAAGGACTGTCCGCCAGTGCCTCGTACATCGCATACTTGTCAAGGCAGAGCTCGCACAGCTCATAGGAGGAGACCACCGGGGTCACTCCCGCCGCGAGAAACCGGTCCCGGTTCTTTGCAAGGATCGAGAGCTCCGGGTCGATGAGGGCGATCACTGCCGACACGTCCTCCTTTTTGCAGATCGCAAGCAGGCTGTCGATGTAGTCCGGCGCCGTGATGCGGGGAACCAGGTACTGCGCATCCGCGTCATAGAGGGCGGGTGCCTCCCCGGAGAGGTCCGCGGCGATCACCCGGCCTGTTCCCGCAAGCTCCCTGCGAAAGGCCTGAACCACCTTGTTTCTGGTTCCCGCACTGGTAATCAGGATGTTCATTTCTCATCTCCCCGGCCCCCTGCTGCCAGGAGGTCGTCAAAAAAGAGGGGTGCGCCGCCGGTGTGAAGAAACAGCACGTTCTTTCCGGCAACGGCGTGCTCCTTCAGATACTGCTGCATGCCGTAAAAGGCCTTTCCCGTATAGGTGGAATCCAGTGGAATTCCATACTGAATCATCACCTTCCGGATGAGCGCCTTCTCCGCCTCTCCGGCCGTCCCGTAGGACCCCAGAGTGTAGTGATCATCAAAGACGACATTGTCATCGATCACCGCGGGATCCTCATCCGGCAGATACTCCCGTACGGATGCCGTGACCACGTCCCGGCCCCTTGGGTTCTTGCGCGCGATGCTGATGCCCACGATTAAGATGTCATCGCGGTGGAGAAGTTTCCCCGCGACAAGCCCCGCCTGGGTTGTCCCGGTACCGGAGGCAAAAAAGAGATAGTCAAAGGATACGCCCAGTTCCCGCTCCTGCGCCCGGATCTCCTCATAGCAGTTTACGTAAGCCCGGGTGCCGATATTGCCATGGCCGCCGCCCGGGATGAAATAGGGCTTTTTCCCCTCACTTCGAAGATCCGCAAGCGTTTTCTCGATGGTGTCATGGACCTCGGACACCGGAACCTGAATCCGTTTTGCCCCGCAGATCGAGGTATAGATGCTGTTGAAGGTGGGAGCGTCCCCATCCTCTTCCTCTTTGGGAGAAATCAGGATGCAGCCAAGCCCCCGCTCTGCGGCGAGATTTGCCACCACCCGGCAGTGATTGGAGCGGGTGCTCCCGTAGGTCACCACCGTATCAAAGTCCCCGGCGTCGATCTCCTCGAAAAAGAGCAGGCCCTTTCTCGCCTTGTTGCCGCCGAAGGAGTACGGGATCAGGTCATCCCGCTTGATGTAGAGGTGATTATTCTCAAAGTCTCCCAGATCCGTCACCGGGGTTGCCGGAAACGCCCTGCGCTTCCCATTGTTTTTTACGATAGACATCGAAATCCTCGATCGCATTGAGGGCCGTGCCCTCGTGGGAGAAGACCGTGTGCAGCGTCTGCTTCACGATGCGCCAGTCCTCCATAAACGTGATGTGGTCCACATATTCCAGATCCAGGGCAAACTTTCTCTCCCAGGTGATTTCGTTGCGCCCGTTCACCTGGGCATTGCCGGTCAGCCCCGGCCGCACGCTGTGACGCCGCATCTCCTCTTTTGTGTAATAGGGCAGGTATTTCACAAGAAGGGGTCTCGGCCCGATCAGGGCCATGTCCCCCTTCAGGATGTTCCAGAGCTCCGGCAGCTCGTCGAGGCTGCTGGCACGCAGGGCACGCCCGAAGCGGGTGATCCGCTGCTCATCCGGCAGCAGGTTCCCGTCCTTATCCTTTGCGTTGGACATCGACCGAAACTTGCAGAGGCGAAACACCTTTCCGTCCCTGCCCGGCCGCTCCTGGGTGAAGATCACGGGACTTCCGAGCTTTGTCCGCACGAGGATCGCCGTGACGAGAAGCACCGGTGAGAGCAGGATCAGGGCAAGGAGAGAAAGGCACACGTCCAAAGGACGCTTGACCCATCTCTCATAGGGACCATATGGGGTGTGCTCCAAATGCATCGCATCCTCCTCAGCTGCAGGCCTTCTTGTGTTCCTTGGCGGCCTGAATCTCCTCCTGCTGTTTCTTCTGGGCTTCCTGATTCACCTCGGTGTTCTTGCGGTAGGTGGGCACGATGGCCCGCACATACTCGCGGATGTTCGGATCCTCCCGGTAGGCCGCGTCCTTTAAGGCCTTGAGCTGGCAGAAGAAGGTGTCCTCGTCCACCTCCAGAGGTTTCCCGATGTGGATCTGGCGGTTTGCGGTCTCCCGAAGGCCCTCCTCATCCATCAGCATCTCCTCATAGAGCTTCTCGCCGGGGCGAAGGCCGGTAAACTCGATCTTGATATCCTCTCCCACCTTATAGCCAGAGAGACGGATCAGGTTTTTGGCAAGGTCCAGGATCTTGACGGGCTCTCCCATGTCCAGAACGAAGATCTCGCCGCCCTTGGCATAGGCGCCGGCCTGCAGTACCAGTGACACCGCCTCGGGGATTGTCATGAAGTAGCGGATGATGTTGGGGTCGGTCACGGTGACCGGTCCGCCCTCTGCGATCTGCTTCTTGAACAGTGGAATCACCGAGCCGTTGGAGCCCAAAACGTTTCCAAAGCGCACGGCCACGAAGTTCGTGTCGTAGTGCTGGTTGAACACCTGGATGATCATCTCGCAGATACGCTTGGAGGCACCCATGATGCTGGTTGGGTTTACCGCCTTGTCGGTGGAGATCATGACAAAGCGTTCCACATGGTTGTTTGCCGCGGCCATGGCGGTGTTGAAGGTGCCGGCCACGTTGTTCTTGATGGCCTCGCAGGGGGAGTCCTCCATGAGCGGCACGTGCTTGTGGGCCGCCGCGTGATAGACGATGTCCGGGTGGTAGTGGGCAAAGATCCAGTTGAGCCGCTCCACGTTCCGGATCGAGGCAATGAGCACCACCAGATCCAGATGCGGGTACTTTGAGCGCAGCTCCTGCTGAATGTCGTAGGCGTTGTTCTCATAGATGTCCAGGATGATCAGCTGTTTCGGGCCATGGGCGGCGATCTGCCGGCAGAGCTCCGAGCCGATGGAGCCGCCGCCTCCGGTGACCAGAATCACCTTGCCGCGCACGTAGCCGATGATGGAGTCGATGTCGACCCGCACCGGCTCACGGCCAAGAAGGTCGTCCACCTCCACATCCCGCAGTTTTGATACCGAGACCTCGCCGTTGACCAGCTGGTAGATGCCCGGCAGAACCCGCATCTTGCAGCTTGTGTTCTTGCAGATATCCAGGATCTTGGACAGCTCCTTGCGGGAGATCGAGGGGATGGCGACGATGATCTCGTCGATGTTGTAGGTATCCGCCGCCTCGAGGATCTGATCCCTGCCGCCGACCACCTTGATGCCCTGGATGTAGCGGCCCCACTTGGAGGTGTCATCATCCACAAAACAGCGCAGGTTCATCGTGCTGTAGTGGCTCTGCAGGATCTCCCTGGCGATGATGTTGCCCGCTTCTCCGGCACCCACCAGCATCACGTTGACCGCATTGTCCTTGTTGGCGCTGCGGTGTTTGACCGAGCGCAGAAACCGGTAGGAGAACCGGGAAATAAAGACCAGCGTGATCAGCAGGAAGATGTACAGAAAGTAGTAGCTCATCGGCACCGGCTGTGCGCTGTAGCGGAACAGATACAGGACCAGGATGTTGACGAGCCCGGAACAGGCGCAGGCAAAAACCAGGTTCTGCATCTCGGTCTCGCCGGCAAAGGCCCAGAGGGAGTCGTAGAGCTTGAACAGGAAAAAGATCACAATTGTCGCCGCCACGGTGAACGGCATGGCCTCCAGCACCGGCCGGTAGAAATAGTCCGGGATCTCCCTGATGTGGAATTCATAGCGGATCATCAGCGAGAGAAAGCTCGCCAGGATGACGCTCATCGTGTCATAGACAAGGAGTGCCGCTCTTCTCCAAAACTTGGCATAGTTGAACGGCTTTTTCGTCTTGTTCGTATTGGAAACTCTGTTATTATTCTTTTTCACGTTTCTCTTCTTTACCGTATTCGCAGAGTGCACAGACCGGTTTCACTGTGCCCGATACAGTCCCTATCAGTATACCCGTGTTTCCCAGCCTGTCAAAACGCAGCGGTGTCCTCCGGCTGATCCGTCTTCGTCTCCTCCCGGACCACGTACTGGGGCGCGGAGCTGACGGAGATGTAGGTTCTTCCGATGTACTCCCCGGCAAGGCCCACCATCAGCATCAGCATGCCGCCGAAAAAGATGACCGCGGTCATCAGCGCGGAGAAGCCCATCGGCACCGCGGGATTGACGATCTTCTTGATGATCGTGTAGATCCCATAGACAAAGCCCACCAGGGCAAAGATGGTTCCAAGAAAGGTCGCAAACCGCAGGGGCTTGATCGAAAAGGCAGTGAAGCCGTTGAGCCAGAGGCCGAAGAGCTTGGAAAAGGTATATCCGCTCTTTCCGCTCGCCCGATCCCGGTGGGTAATGGGGACGTTGACAATGGAGGAACTCGTGCGCAGCACAAGGCCCAGCAGATAGGGGTAGGAGTTCTCATACCGCTTGACGTCCTCAGCAACAAACCGGCGCATTGCAAAATAGGAGGAGACCCGCAGGTCCTTTGGCTTTCCCAGCATCTTGCAGCACATCCAGTCATTGATCTTTGTCCCCAGAGAACGGTAGGCGCTCTTATGGGCCTGGTCATAGTCCGCGTAGACGACATCGGCGCCCTTCTCGATCTCATCGAGGAATTTTCCGACCTCCGAGGCCGGGGTCTGGCCGTCATCATCAAGGCAGACCAGGATGTCCCCCTCCGCCTTCCGGATTGCCGCCATCAGAGCAGCGTGCTGGCCGAAGTTCTTCGCGAAGCAGATCCCGTGGCGATTGTCGCGTGCCCTGCAGAGCTCCCGGATCTTGTCCCAGCACTCCCCGGGGGCGCCGTCGTTGACCATGATGATCTCCCAGTCGTAGGCGGGAAGCTTTTCCATCGCGGCATCTATCTCCTCCACCACAGCGGGGAGGGTCTTCTCCGAGTGGTAGCAGGGGATGCAAAAGCTGACCAGCTTATGGCTGGGAAGCTTTTTGTCCTCCCGCTTTTCCTTTTCCGGTGCTTCGCCCGTCCCCGCACGAAAGTCCGGTCTCTCATTCACTGCATTCATCCGCTTCTCTCTTTCTTGCGACAAGATAGTACATATCCCCGACCGTGCCGTCTGTACACTGCACTCCAGGGATCACATGGTCCTTCACAAACCCCGCCCGAAGACATCCCTTCACTGAGGGAATGTTATCCGCAAAGATTCGGCAGCAGATCGTTTGGAGGCCCAGCTCGGTAAAGGCAAGGGCCAGGGTCTCTTCCGCCATCTGGCTGCTGTATCCCTTCCCCAGGGCAGATCTCTCCCCCAGGAACATTCCAAACTCCGCGGTGCCCTTCTCCCGGTCAAGCTCGGAGAGCACCGTGCAGCCGATCGGCTGCCCGGTGTCCGCCGCAAGAACCAGGTACTGGGCCACCTCTCCGGTCTCTACCCGGCGGTGGAAGTAGGAAAGCTGCCCCTCCAGCGTGAAGTCCTCCCGGTAGATGTAATGGCAGCGCACCCAATCCTGGTTGCGCCACGTGACAATCAGTTCCGAATCCCCGGCCTCCAGCGGCCGCAGGGTAATCCGTTTCTCCCCCATTTTCATTTTCCCCTGTATGCTGTCTGCTGCCTACTGCTCCTGCACCCGGTAGACGCAGAGTTCTTCGCCGATCTCTTCTCCTTCGATGATCTCGACGGTTTTTCCATTGCTCTGATAAAAGTCAGAGAGCCAGCTGAAATCGCTCCCCTTCTTTGCTACAAAAAAGACATCGTCCGACAGAAGTGCCTCCCCGGGATCCGTGATCCCGTACAAAGAGAGCTTCTTTGCAGCAAGCGGGCTCTTTGCACACCAGCCTCCCGCAAAGTCCCAGTTGAGTGACCGCGTGATGTCCCCGCCAAAGAGCTTTTCCGTGTAGTCCACTGCGGAGTACACGTCCACCAGGTAAAAGTTCTCCGGGTGATCCGCCGCATAGGAAGTCAGGGCCGCGTAGTCCCCGTTCACCCCGCTTCGCCTCTCGTACTCCGCCCCGGCCGACTTGATCTGACTGGATAGAGAAAGGACAGCGGCAGCCAATAAAAGAAGGACAGGAATCACGGAAAGTGCCGCACGCCTCTTCTTTACTGTGTTTCCCGTTTCCACAGTGTTTCTCCAGAAGACCGAGAGCACCAGGACCCCCTCCAGCAGGTAGAGGCAGTGGGTCAGCCGCACCACCGGCCTGTTGTAATAG
>JBJEYC010000113.1:0-2861 GCA_051886435.1 Lachnospiraceae bacterium | reverse complement strand
TGTAGAAAGCGATGATCAGCACGATGGCGAGAAGGACGAGCCCCGTGTGGGTCTTCAGGATGTCCCGAAACTGCGAAAAGCAGCGCCGGTAGGCACCCCGGAGGGCTTTGCTTCGCAGGAGGAAGACCACCAGCCCGCCGATCACCAAAAGGTGGCAGATGGTGCCGACCCCGGCAAAGAGGCTGAAGAATTCACTGTACACGGTCAGGACGACGAGACCCAGCACGAGCTTTGGCGTGATGCGCGATGCCAGCGCCGGGGAGGCGGGCAGGTGCCGGTGCAGAATCAGGGCTGCCCCCTCTCCCACCCCATAGCTTGTCAGAAAGATCGCCGCCCAGCTCAGGAGAACTTCCAGCATATCTCTACCCTTTCCCCGCCTGTCCCGGATGGCATCGCATCGGGCGCCCGGCGGATTGTCTGTCGGTATGTCAACGGCTGCAGAAAAATAAAATCCTGACGCGCTCTTGTCTCGCACGCCAGGATGAAAATCAGATGGAACCCGGGCTGCTTACTCTCCCCGCTCCTTCAGAAATGCCTCCACCTCTTCCTTGGTGGGCATGACGGCCAGCGCGCCCTTTCTCGTGGTGATGAGGGAAGCGGCGGCGTTGGCGAAGGTGAGGAGCTCGGTGAGCTCCTTCTCCCCCAGGCCGTCCAGACCGTAGGTGAGCACGTAGTGGAGGGCGCAGGCACAGAAGGTGTCTCCGGCGCCGGTCGTCTCGATGGTCTTCTCGTTGACAAAGCCCGCCTTGCGCACGCACAGGTTCTTGTCCCGGTGGAAGGCCATGGCGCCGTCCTTGCCGAGGGTGGCAAAGATCAGCGGGATCTTGTAGGTCTCTTGGAGCTGGCGCACGCCCTTCTCGATGTCGGTGGTGCCAGTCATGAGCTCAATCTCGTTGTCGGAGATCTTCATGACGTCGCACTGGGACATGCCGAAGGCGATGGCCTCCTTGGCGGCCGCCTCGCTCTCCCACAGGGGCTCCCGGTAGTTGGGATCAAAGGTGACAAGGTCTCCCGCCTCCTTCGCGATCCGAAGGGCCTCTTTGGTCGCCTCGGCCACGGCGGGATCCGTCATGGAGAGGGTTCCGAAGTGGAACAGGCGTGCGCCCTCGATCAGCGGCCGGTCCTCCTGGACCTCCGCGGCGGTGAGGCAGACGTCTGCACCGGGCTTGCGGTAGAACGAGAAGTCCCGGTCCCCGTTGGGGAGCTTCTGGACAAAGGCGAGGGTCGTGTGGACCTCCTTGTCCATCTTCAGGCCCGACATGTCAATCCCCTGTTCTGCCGCCCGGTCCCGGAGCATCCGCCCGAACATGTCCTCTCCGACCTTGCCCACAAAGCTGACCTTGTGGCCGAGGCGGGCGAGCATCGAGAGCACGTTGCAGGGCGCGCCGCCCGGGTTTGCCTCAAAGAGCGGATTTCCCTGTGCAGAGTCCCCGTTCTGCGTGAAGTCGACGAGGAGCTCGCCGAGTGCTGTCACATCCAGTGTCTTTTCGATTGCCATCTTTTTGTACCCCCGTATTGCGTTTTTGGTTTTAATTCTTGAAGCTGTGAACCGGTGCCGGGATGCGGCCGCCGCGGTTCACGAACTCATCACAGGAGAAGGTGTTGACCGGCATGATGGGTGCATGGCCCAGGAGCCCGCCGAACTCCACCGTGTCCCCGACGCCCTTTCCGGGCACCGGAATCAGGCGGCAGGCAGTGGTCTTGGCGTTCACCATGCCCAGGGCCATCTCGTCGGCGATGATGCCGGCGATCGTGGTGTCCTTCGTGTCGCCCGGGATGGCGATCATGTCCAGGCCCACCGAGCAGACGCAGGTCATGGCCTCGAGCTTCTCGATGGTCAGGGCCCCGGCTGCCGCTGCGTTGATCATGCCCTGGTCCTCCGACACCGGGATGAAGGCGCCGGAGAGGCCGCCCACGTAGGAGCTCGCCATCAGGCCGCCCTTCTTGACCTGGTCGTTGAGCAGGGCCAGGGCAGCGGTGGTGCCGGGGGCACCTGCCTGCTCCAGTCCCATCTCGCAGAGGATGTCGGCGACGGAGTCGCCGATGGCAGGGGTGGGTGCCAGGGACAGGTCGATGATGCCAAAGGGCTGGCCCAGGCGCTTCGATGCCTCTCTTGCGACGAGCTGGCCCACCCGGGTCACCTTGAAGGCGGTGCGCTTGACGGTCTCGCACACCACCTCGAAGGACTGCCCGTGGCAGCTCTCCAGGGCCTTCTTGACGACGCCGGGCCCGGAGACGCCCACGTTCAGCACCACGTCCCCCTCGGTCACGCCGTGGAAGGCACCCGCCATGAAGGGGTTGTCATCCGGGGCGTTGCAGAAGACGACGAGCTTGGAACAGGCGTTGAGGGGCGCATCCTTCGTGCGCTCGGCGGTCTGCTTGACGATGCTGCCCATCAGGCGCACCGCGTCCATGTCGATGCCGGTCTTGGTGCTGCCGAGGTTTACAGAGCTGCAGAGGACGTCCGTCTCGGCAAGTGCCTCGGGGATGGAGCGGATGAGCAGCTCATCTGCCGGGGTCATGCCCTTGGACACCAGGGCGGAGTATCCGCCGAGGAAGTTGACCCCGACCTCCTTTGCCACGGCGTCGAGCTCCTTTGCGATCTCCACGAAATCCGCCTCCGAGTGGCAGGCGGAGGCGCCGATCAGCGCGATCGGGGTCACCGAGATCCGCTTGTTGACGATGGGGATGCCGAAGTCCCGGGAGATCTCCTCTCCCGTCCGGACCAGATCCTTCGCGCAGCGGTAGATCTTCTCGTGGATGTTCTTCTTCAGCGTGGCGAGGTCGGAATCGATGCAGTCGAGCAGGCTGATGCCCATCGTGATGGTGCGGACATCGAGGTTCTCCTTCTCGATCATCTG
>JBJEYC010000112.1:0-2862 GCA_051886435.1 Lachnospiraceae bacterium | reverse complement strand
CCGATGCCCATCGTGTAGGCGTGGCGCGGCACCTCCTGGCCGTCCGTGAAGAACCGCTGGTTTGCTTTGATCGTGGAGGGATCCAGGGCAACGCAGTGCGTTCCCACAGAAAAAGCCTCAGCAGGCTCATTGAAGCCGATGTGACCGTCAGGTCCGATGCCAAGGAGCTGCAGGTCAATGCCTCCCGCCTCCCGGATGATCCTGTCATAGGCCTGACATGCCCGCTTTGCATCGGGATCTGCTCCGTCCGGTACGTGGGTGTTCTCCGGACGGATGTTGACTCTGCTGTAAAAGTGCTCGTTCATGAAGTAGTGATAGCTCTGCGGGTTTTCCGGGGTCAGTCCCTGGTATTCGTCCAGATTGATGGAGGTTACCCTGGAGAAATCGAGCCGTCCCTCCTCATACCACTTCGCCAGGCAGTCATAGGTTCCGATCGGGGAACTCCCTGTGGCAAGGCCCAGCACGCAGTCAGGCTTCAGGATCACCTGTGCCGCGATCAGATCCGCTGCCCGGCGGGACAGCTCTTCATTATTCTTCGCAACGATAAACCTCATCTCAACCTCCCTATACTTGTCTCAGCGGATGACTCTGCCGTTCTGGATGACCCCGCGGGTTTCCAGCGTATCATCCGCAGCAAGAAGTACAACATTTCCCTTTTTCCCCGGCGCAATGGACCCATACCGGTCCTCCACGCCAATCGCCTTCGCCGGCTGGATCGTCGCGCAGGCGATGGCCGTCTCCAGGGGAATCTCCATCTTCTGGACCGCAGTCTTCATGCACTCCATCAGGTTGGATACCGATCCCGCAATGTTTCCTTCCTTCTTAAGCCGGCAGTAGGGGCCGTTCTTGATAATCGGCTGTCCGCCGAGTTCATATTCCCCATCCGGCATGCCGGTGCAGCGCAGGCTGTCGCTGATCATGACGATCCGCTCCTTCCCCACAAGCCGGAAAGCGCAGCGCACCGCGGCCGGGTGGACATGGATGCCATCGCAGATGAGTTCCGCGCACACCGTCGGACTGTCTGAGATCGCGCCAATCGCACCGGGCGCCCGGTGACCGAAGTCGGTCATCGCATTGAACATATGCACCGCATGGCAGGCACCTGCCGAGAAAGCACGCATTGCTGTCTCATAGTCCGCCGCAGAGTGGGCAAGAGACACCCGCACCATGCCTTTCACTTCCCGGATGTAGTCCTCAAAGCCCGGATTCTCCTCCGGCGCAAGGCCAATGATCTTCACCAATCCCTCGGATGCCGCGATAAAGCGCTTCACGATCTCCGGATCCGCCTTCAGGATGTAGCGCTCATTCTGGGCGCCTTTCTTGGCATGGCTGATGAAGGGGCCCTCCATGTTGAAGCCGACCAGGTCTGCCCCCTCGTGGGGTGTATGGGCAAACTCCGCCCCCACCGACAGGATGTGGCAGAGCTCCTCCACCGGGAGTGTCAGGGTAGCAGGGCAGATCGCCGTGATGCCCTGCTCGGCCTCGTACTTTGCGATGACCTCGTAGGCATGGCGGGTTCCGTCACTGACGTCCTCCCCCAGGGCGCCGTGGAAGTGCAGATCCAAAAGGCCCGGAATCGCAAGGCAGCCGCCTGCATCCAGTACCTCCTCTCCCTGCCGGTTCTCCGGCGTATCCTCGACAAAACAGCCATCCCGGATCACAACGTCCCGTCTGACAAAGGTCCGCTCCGGGGTATAGACCGATGCATTTTTGAGTATCATTCCGGTCTCCTTCCCGCTTTCTGCAGAATTTCGCGTCTGACCTTACCGTATCATAAGAGAAAATTATTTTCAAGATTTTACTCAGAAAAAATAATTCATTTTTCTTCAGATTTTCCTGCTGCCGACCTCACTTTGCGCGATAAAAAACACCCGGCACAGGAATCATCCTGTACCAGGTGTCTTTGCATCCATGGATTCTGTTGTCACTGCACAAGCTCTGCCAGCTCCTCCGGGGTCAGCTTTGCAGCCGGCACAGCGTCCGGGGACTGCAGGAAGGAGCGCATCCCGTGGAGCAGGGCCTGTACCTCGGGCCGATCCTTTTTCTGCAGCAGTCCCAGACTGCACAGGAGAAGCCTGCCTCCGCAGACCTCAAGATAGAGCAGGGCCGAGAGCCGCCGCATGCCGAAGGGACCGTCGACTGCGGGAATCAGGGACGCCTCATCCGGAATGCTGCGGGGAAGCACCATGGCCCTTGCCCCGTTCAGGATCTGACGCCACTGCCAATCCGCATAGCCGGCGGTGACAAAGTCCTGAAAGAGTGAAAGCGTCCTGTCCACCCGGATTCCCAAGGTCTCCTCCGGGATCTTCTCCCGCACAAAG
The DNA here is from genome assembly GCA_051886435.1 of Lachnospiraceae bacterium. Classification (GTDB taxonomy): domain Bacteria; phylum Bacillota; class Clostridia; order Lachnospirales; family Lachnospiraceae; genus CAG-791. The sequence goes on along the minus strand of JBJEYC010000112.1, from coordinate 541 downwards.
GGGCCGAACCAGGGCGCGGCAGAAAGCGGCGCCGCGTTCTGGAAGTGAAGAGGCACTGCGGGAGGCGACAAAAGTACAAGGCCGCCCCGCTCCAGAGCAGACACAGCCTCCTTGGGATCCTCCGTCATCATCACCTCTTCGCTTTCCGCATCAAAGCGGGGATAGATCCAGATCCGCTCCCGTGCAGTGGCACCTGCCACAGACAGCTCCAGGGTCAGCATCCGCGCCATATGTTTTGTTTCGATCGGGATCAGCTCATCCCCAAGAAGGGTGAGCCCTCCAGCCGGGCAGTCCGCATCCTCCATGCCGGGGAAGGCCGCAAGCACCCGGTCCTTCTCTCCAAGAAGGCGGATCTGCCAGGGTCCCGTGATCCGCTCTCCACTGAAATTTGCCATCCCGCACCGAAGGCTCAGGGTCTCACCTTCGAGAACGCAGCGGCGGTCCGCAAGGATCAGCGGCCTGGTGGCGGCAAGAGCGCGCGCGATTTCCTCCGGGGCGGGCGACCCCTGCTTTCTCTGGAGGCGCCCGGTGTAGAGGCCGG
>JBJEYC010000111.1:0-2864 GCA_051886435.1 Lachnospiraceae bacterium | reverse complement strand
ACCTGCGGGTATTCCGTCAGGATCCGGTCCAGCACTTCGGCCTTGTCGTGGAACGAGATGCCGAAGTGGCGGATTTTGCCCTCCGCCTTCAGTTCCAGTGCGGTCTCATAGGCTCTCTTCTTTTTGAACTCCTCGAACTCCTTCGCTGTCTGGGCGTGCATAAGGTAAAAATCGAAATAATCCACACCGCACCACTTCAGCTGGTTCTCAAAGAACGGCCGTATGTCCTCCTGTTTGTGAAAATACGGGCCCGTCAGCTTGTCCGTCAGAAGATAGCGGTCTCTGGGATACCGGGAGGTCAGCGCTTCCCGGATTGCCGTCTCGGACTTGCCGTCCAGATATCCGTGGGCCGTGTCGAAGTAGTTGAACCCCTCGGCAAGAAACAGATCCACCATCTGCTTGAACTGCTCGATGTCCACTTCGCTTCCGTTCATCGGAAGGCGCATGCAGCCAAAGCCGAGATACTTTTTCATTTCCGGGAATGTGTTGTCCATCTTTCTCCTCTCCATCAGGCTGTTCTGATCTTTTTGCCGGCGGCAGGCCGCTTGGCTTTGGTTTTTCCAAAAAGGCGGTGCCCGGCAGCTGATGTAAACAGGCTACACCTGTACAGTATCATCCGAAACCCGGCTGTGACAGCCCGCTTTTCCGGCGCGGCTCGAATTTTGCAGGAACAGACCGCCGATGCTTACAGCCACGCCTCGACTTTTTTCTTCGCGCTCTGCACCTGGGACCCGCGGATGGCAAGTCCGTTCCGGTCCACCTTTGCTCCCCTGCAGATGCGGCTGACATCGGATACCACGCTTCCCAATCCCGATCCCTCATGTGTCGTGATGACGCGGATCGTCTTGCCGGTAAAATCAAGCCCCGAGAGGGCCGTCTCCATCTCCGGCGCATAGGTTCCCCAGTAGATCGGGGTCATGACATAGATGGTGTCATACCCGGAGATGTCGCCGGGCTTTGCCTTGATCGGCGCATTGCCGACTCTCTCCTTGGCCTCCTCGATGCAGGTGCGGTAGTCCGCAGCGTAGGGTACCAGCGGCTCAACCTTGAACAGGTCTGCACCGGTCAGCTCCTGCACATACTCCGCAACGATCTCCGTGTTGCCCTTTTTGATATAGCCCACAGAATAGTTCTCATCTGCGCGGCTGAAATAGATGATCAGACTCTTCGCCATGTCTGTTCCTCCTTCTGTTCACTCCATTATTCCACAATATCTGTCGATGCAGCCAGTTCTGTCTGCGTCTTATAATCCGCAATCCGTTCTTCAAGGCGCTCGATCGTCGTCTTCAATGCACTGGAGCCGAGCATCATGCGAAGCGGTGCCGGATTCTGGTCGACGGACTCGATCATCCTTGCTGCCATCTTTGCCGGATCCCCGGGCGCAAGGCCGTTTGCCGGATCGAGCATCTTGAGGAAGCCGTGCTGCTTCTCATAGACCGGCATCAGGTTCGGCGTCACCCTGGCGCTCCCGTACCGGAACTGCGTCCTCGCACCGCCCGGCTCCACGATGGTCATGCCGATGCCAAACTGCGCGACCTCCTGCGCCACCGACTCACAAAAGCCCTCAATGCCGAATTTCGTGGCGTGGTAGAGGGAATTCGCAGGATACGCGACCTGTCCGCCGTACGAGGAGAGCTGGATGATCCGGCCGCCACCCTGGCGCCGTAAATAGGGAATGACATCCCGGATCAGCATGATCGGTCCCTGCAGATTGGTCGCAAGGATCCGGTTGATCTCGCTCTCGGGAAGCTCCTCCGCACAGCCAAACAGGCCATACCCGGCATTGCTGACAATCACATCGATCTTCTCGTGCTTGCCGAATGCCATGCGCACTGCTTCGTGGACGGCCGGAATGTCCGTCATGTCGAGGATCATGACATCAAACGTGTCCGGATACTGCTTCATGAGATCCTCGACCTTCTTTGTATTGCGGACCGTGCCGATGACGGTATCGCCTTTGGCGAGAAGCTGTTTTGTCATCTCATTGCCAAATCCGCTTGTCACACCTGTAATAAACCATGTTCTGCTCATGATCATTTGCCTCCTGCCAATACCCTGCCTTCGCTCACTTTTTCTGCTGGTCTGCACGCTCCTGTGCCTTGTTCACGCAGGAGAGCGCGTTCAGTGATCTCGGATATCCGATAAAAGGAAGGCAGTTGCTGATCACGCGGATCAGAAATGCCTTGTCATTGCCGATCCTGATGTTAGCCGCCGCATGTGAGACAAGCTGCGGCTCACAGCCGCCCTGCGCAGCGAGGAAGCAGAACGTGATCAGCTCTCTCTGCCGGTAGTCAAGTCCGGTCCTTGTGTAATAATCCCCAAAGCAGTTGTCGGCAAGCCAGGTGTGGATGTGCCTCGATTCCTCCGGGCCCGACTTCCAGAAGTCCCGCATGCCGTCGCCGAAGATATCCACCTGCGCCTGTGTCCCGGCCTCTCTGCGGTTTTCCATCGTGGTGGTCGACTGACCCTCGAGTGGAAGCGCAATGCCCTTCTCCTCCAGGATGGCGTTGGTGACCTTCAAAAACGGGAAGACCCTGCCGATACCAAGGTACGCCACCGCCTGATAGACGATCTCCTTGATCTCCACCGCCGTGACGCCGAAGTTCAGCGCCGCCGGCACCATGGCGCGGTACTCGTCCACTCCCTGGCAGCCGATCAGCGTGGCGAGAATCGAGATGAATCTCGTCCGGTCGTCGAGCTGCTGCCCGGGCTGGTTGACCACCTCGTCAAAGGCAAAGTTGTCAAACCGCTCGATAAACTCCGGATCGGTCCTCAGAAAATCCGACACATATCCGGGAAACATTTTTTCATGATATTCCTTTGCAAATCTGCTGATCGCCATTTTGAAAAGCCTCCTGTCTCGT
>JBJEYC010000110.1:0-2877 GCA_051886435.1 Lachnospiraceae bacterium | reverse complement strand
TTTTCAGGACGCCTCGGGAACGGCGTGTACCGCCAGATAGTTCTCAAAGGCCGGGTCAGAACCCTCATAGGTAACAACAAGCGGCAGGCGCAGGTTCAGGGACATGACGCCCACCAGGGACTTGGCGTCCACGTAATCGTGCTCATAGGACTTCGGAGCAATGTTGATGTCAAACGAACAGCGGGACGCTGCGTTCACAAACGTGGTGAGATCTTCCGCGCGGAGCCGTATTACCCGGGATGTCATGCTTTCGCCTTTCTGTCAAAACGGTTCTCTGGATGTCTATAGTGCAGTAATGAATTCTAATAATTACTGAAATCTGAGACTTTTTACTACAATTCCAGTCAACCACACTTTATCGCAAATGTAAAGAAATAATATCGAAATATATCACGTAATTCACAGGCACTTTCAGACAACTGTCCGCAAAAGGGCCTGACAAGACTCCCGCTTCGCGGTAAAATACCCTGAGACAAGGAGCAAGGGAGCTGACGCATGGACTGCGCCTGCTCCCTTTTCGCATCTGCAGGAAGGAGGCAGGCGATGACAATCGATGAGGCACTGCAGGGACTGGAGAAAAAGGCGGCAGAGGAGGAAGTTCTGCGTCAGGCTCTCCTTGCGACGCAGGAGAGCAAAACGCCGGTGGCGGACTTCTGCCGCCTGGCGGGGGAGGCAGGCTTCCCGATCAGTGAGATGGATCTGATCGGCAGCGCGGAGGAGTACTATGCGGCGATGCGCCGCTCCACCAACGGCGGAGGGGAGAACAGCCCGCTCCTGGATGGTGAGGACGATTACTATGAGATGTTTCTGGCGCGGCTTCGCCAGATGTGAAAACACAAAAGGAGCAGGCAAAAATGGCTGAGAAAAAAGTAACCGAAGAGCAGATGCAGGAGATGGTCAGAAGGGCTCAGGAGCTCAAGGAGCTCGGAGACGAGGACAAGCTCAAAAAGCTCGAGGAGGCGGCAGCGGATTTCTCCTCCCTGGACGTGGAGGCCTTTACGAAGGAACTCTCCAAGATCGCAGGGGAGAAGAAGGACTGAACAGAATGCGCTAAGAACGGGAGCCCGCGGCGATGGCTGCGGACTCCCGTTTTGGCCGTGTAGTATAATCAACCTTGCCTGCAGGGGCAGAGGGAGAAGATATGGTAGGTTACAACTGGACCACGCTGTTCACAAAACGCACGATTACGGAGGGGGAAGAACTCGCCGACAGCGGGAGCGTTTTCAACTTTGTCAGCAACGTCGGGCCGCAGGGCGGGACCATCTCCGCGGAGGTAACCGAGGACGATCACACCTATCACGTGCGGGTTGAGGTGCGCCGCCTCTGGGACCGGGCCTATCTTTCTGCCATGCGCTGCAGCTGCCCCGAGGGGCGGCTCTGCCGGCACTGCGCGGCAGTGCTCTCCCTGGTACATATGCAGGGGACCAGGCTCTACGGGGTTCTGGTGGACAACGGCAGGCGATACGGCCTTGCCGGGGACGGGGAGGCGGAACCGGAAAAAGACGGGGAGGAAAAGAAGGACGCCGGCGTTCTTCCCTCCCTGGAGGAACTCGAGACCCTGCAGAAAGAGGTAAAAGACGAGCGTGCAGAGAGCGGGGAGGAGAGCACCTACCAGCCGGACGCTTCCTACAACTATTTCAACGTGGACCGGTACGCGCAGCAGGTGCAGATCCGCCCCGAGGTGCGGATGCGGGCCAATCAGATCCTGCAGGAAGGGGATCTTGCCGAGGTGCGGGTCCGGTACGTGGAGTCAGACCGGGAAAAGCAGGGCGGCGTCATCGGCCGTTTTTCCTGCCGTTTTCCCAGCACCCGGGACAGTGCCTACCTGGAGGTGGGGCAGGATGAGATTCTGGACGCGGGCTGCGACAGCTGGTCCTGCTACCAGATGAACCGCAGAAACCCGGACGGCACGCTGCGCCTTTGCCCCCACACGGCAGTGCTGCTGCGTTATCTTAAGACCAACCTGCCGGGGAGCGGGCTTGGCACCAATACGAACCGTGCGGGACAGGAGCTGATTGCCACCGTCCTCGGGAAAAGTACGGTTCCGGAGCCGGGAAGCAGCCTGCACTATGACACCCTGCACATGGAGCCTGTTTTGACGCTGGTGCGGGAGAGCGGGATTCTCGCGGGCTTTCGCATCGGCACAAAGCGCCTCTACAAGGTGAGGGATTTGAAGGAGTTCGCCGAGAAGATGTCAGCGGAAAAGGACATGACCTTCGGCAAGACCACCCTCCATCTGGGCCGGACTTTTTTGGACGGGGCGTCGCAGCGCTGGGCCGACTTTCTTCTGGACTACATGGGGGAAGAAAGGGAGCGGATGCGCCACAGCGGTAATTACTACTTCGATCCCTTTGACAAGAAGGCGGAGTTTCCCCTCTACGGGGACTGGCTGGACCGGTTCATGGATCTTCTGATGGGGGAGCAGGCGGAGTTCACCTTCCAGGAGATCAACGGGGAGAAGACAAAGCGCACCCTTCTCATGCAGGAGAAGGACCCACAGATCCGGCTCGAGATCCACGGGGACGCGGAGAATGACCGGGGCGTCTTTGACGGCATCCGCATCACCGGGCAGATCCCCCAGATCATCCGGGGAAAGCGCACCGGCTACTACGACACCAGGGAGCACTTCAATCGGATCAGCGAGGAGCACTTCCACAGCCTGCTTCCCATCCTGGAGAGCCAGAAGGGCGGGCAGGTCCTGATCCGCATCGGCCGGGGGGAGCTTGGCACGTTTTACCACAAGGTCCTGCCGGTTCTGAAAACGGCGGTGGACATCACTGAGTATGACACGGACGAGATTACGCCCTACCTTCCTCCGGAGCCCCAGTTCACCATCTACCTGGACACGGAGAACGACACGGTGCTGTGCCGGGCGGA
>JBJEYC010000109.1:0-2884 GCA_051886435.1 Lachnospiraceae bacterium | reverse complement strand
AGAGGAAGTTCTCGGGGGCAAAGGAGAGCCTTGCGATGCCGAGCTGGTGGGAGAGTTCCCTGGTCTTGAAGGGCTTTTCCCCGGGCATCATCAGGAGATAGAACTTCGTCTGCTGCCGGTTGCAGAGAAACAGGTTCTTGCACATGCGTACGCCCAGCACCGCGTCCACGGCGTCGCAGTCCTCCATGGTCATCGCCGGCGCGTGGTCGGTCCGCTCATAGGGGATGGAAAGCCGGTCCAGGAGATCATAGGTATTTTTCTCCGGATCGGTTCTTCCTGTCATGTCCGCTGGTCTTCCGGTAAAGCGCTCCATGCTGTCACCTCCAAACTGTTTGGGGATCATTGTAGACCGGCAGCGGGGGATCCGCAAGAAAGGGACGGATCCCCCGGGCGTGTTGTTTTCACGGACGGTGAAACATGTTACACTCGCTACACAGAAAACGGGGGCGGGGAAAAACAGGGAGGCGCGCGTGACAGAGAAAAAGCAGGTGGAATTCCGATACTACGGCATGGCGGCGGGAAGCTATGTGCTGCCCATGCTCGGGAAAGGCTGGGAGATCGAGTACGGCTCGGACCAGCCGGAGAATCTGCTGCACTTTCATAATTTCCTGGAGATCGGCTACTGCTACCATGGGCATGGCATCCTGACCATCGGGGAGAAGACCTACCGTTATGACGGGGAGAGCTTTACCTTTATCCCCGCCAACATCCTTCACACGACCACCACGGATCACGGCAACATCGACAAGTGGGAGTTTCTCTTCATCGATCTGGATGGCTATGTGAAGAATGAGCTCAAGGGGGTGGCGCTCTCGCCGGGGGAGATCCTGCGGCGGCTCGGCGCGCGCGGCTGGTTTATTCAAAAGGACGAGAATCCCCATCTGGGGATCCTCATCCGGCAGATTCTGGAGGAGTGCCGCCGGCAGGAGCCCTACATGCAGGAGTGCCTGAAGGGATACCTGCGGGCGCTTACGGGTGAGATGCTGCGGATCTGCGACAAGGAAGCAGGAGACAGCGCAGGGCTTGGGAGCGGGGACCGCTACAGCCGGTATGTCGAGAGCGGGACCCGCTACATCGACGCGCACTTTTCGGAGGACGTCAGGGTGGCGGATATCGCGGATGCCTGTGGTCTCTCGGAGAGCCACTTCCGCAGGATCTTCGAGGAGGCCACCAACATGAAACCCATGGATTACCTGAACATGGTCCGCATCAGCCGCGCCTGCGACCTGATGAAGAAGAAGGATCTGACCATGGCGGAGATCGGAAGGAGTGTGGGTTTCCAGACCGCTTCCAGCTTCAACCGGAACTTCCGGCTGCTCACGGGCCTGTCACCGCTGCAGTGGAAAAAGAAGGGGCTCGTGGATGGCACGGACATCTCCCATTTTCGGATCAGCGCCAAGCAGGGCTGGGTTACCAGTATGTGGGAGGACCGCTACCGCAAGCTCTGGGAGGAGATGGACCGGAAAGAGCAGGAGGCGGGAGAGCCGAAGGAGAGCGTATGAGTTATACACTGGTAACAAACGTACATCGGGTCACAAAACCCTCGGTGAAGGTCTTCAAGGCCGTGATGGCAGCAGGCGCCGTGCTGTTTCTTGTCATGGGAGTCATGTTCAGCCAGGGATTTATGCTTCCCTGCTTTCTGATGGCGGGACTCTATTTCCTCTACGACTACCTCTCAAAGCGGGACTACCGCTACACGCTGGAGGACGGGAAGCTCTTGATCGAGGTGATCCGGGGAGAGCGGACACAGAAGACCGCCCACGAGCTGGATCTGCAAAACCTGATTGTGGTGGCACCCCATGATGCCGATGCGGTGGCGCCTTACCGCCGGGGCGCCCGGGAGGGAAAACTGCCAAAGTTTGACTACACCTCCTATGACGATACCGTGCCTTACTACACGATGATCATCACCGAGGACGGAAAGAAGGAGAAGTTCCTGCTGGATCTGTCCGATGAGATGCTCGAAGCGATGTATCGGAAGGCACCCTCGAAGGTAATCCGCAGATAAGGCGATTTTTACAGCAGATGTTGACAACGATCCCGCAGGAGTAACATCCTGTGGGATTTTTTTATGCCCGCGGGATGGAGAAACGGTGCAAAATACCCGCAGAAAAAGCACGTTTTTCGGGCGGATCTTCCTCTGCTTGCGGCCAGGAGATGGAGATAATGCACAACGAAAAATTACGAAAAATGGAATTCGAGGGCATGATGCACAAAAAATAGTGGAATTTGCGCATTTCTCGGCGGAATATGTGAACAACATGCATCACACTCCTGATATGATGCAGATGTTCAGAGAAATTCACCAAAAAAGAGATGAATTTCTCACTAGGGGATATACAGATTTACCAATCAAGGAGGATCATTTCATGAAAAAGAGAATCGTATCTGTCGTGATGACCGGCGTTCTTGCAGCCGCCATGCTGGCAGGCTGCGGCAGCAGCTCCTCATCCGACACCGCTTCCAGCACCGCTGCAGCAGCGGATACCACTGCTGCAACAGAGGACAGCGCCGCAGAGGCATCCACAACCGCAACTGCCGATGCCGCGAGCGAGGATGAGAACACCCTTTCCGTCTACGCATGGGACAAGAACTTCAACATCCCGGCACTGGAGGCTGCAGAGGCCGCATACCAGAAGAAGAATCCGGACTTCAAGCTCAACATCATTGAGCAGTCCCAGTCCTCCGATATCGAGAACGCCGTCACCCTGGCGGGCTCTTCCGGAGACTACAGCAACCTGGCAGACATCGTCCTGTTCCAGGATCACTACATTCACAAGTACGTCAGCGATTATCCGGATGCATGGCAGGACATCAGCGATGCCGACATCAACTGGGATGATTTCAGCCAGGAGAAGATCTCCTTCTCCACCATCGACGGCGT
>JBJEYC010000108.1:0-2886 GCA_051886435.1 Lachnospiraceae bacterium | reverse complement strand
TGAGCATGTAGCCCGCGGGCCGGCAGTCCGGGGAGTTTAAGACCAGCGTAAAGCCAAGCGGCTCGCCGCTGATCGAAAGCCGCCCGGAGATGAAGTTCTCGATGCCGGGGATCGGCAGGGAGAAATCGGGGTTTTCTGCCGCGAATTCCGCGTAGTTCTCGACGATCGCGACCTTGTTGGTCCGGAAGATCTCATAGAGGGCCGCAAGGTTTGACTGCAGCACGCTCGAGAGCTCCCCTTTCCACGGAAGGAGTCCCTTTCCTGTCCACTCATAGGTGCAGGCGGCGGTGCCGTCGCTTCGCTCCTCAAAGATAAAGAAGCGCTCGGCTTTCAGGTTCTCCGCGATGTGGGCGATGCACTTGCGGATGCCAAGGTCGGGGTCCCGCTCCTCCAGGCCCGTGGTGATCGCCTCGTTTGCCCAGGTCTCGCTGTCGAGGATCATGCTTCCGTAGGACGCATCCTCCGACGCAGGTTTTGCGACAAACAGGCTCAGCTGCCTGCCAAGATAGCTGACGGGGAGATTTCTGGATAAGTATTTCCGGTCCGCGCTCTCCCAGGTGCACGCGGTGGTATAGTATTCCCGCCGCAGGGCGCAGTCGCTGCAGGGCTCGGTCCGCCCGCGCAGCAGTCCATAGCAGGTTGCACCCTCCGGGGTGAAGTTCTCCTGCAGGTCGAGGTCGCGAAGCAGCGCTTTGTTCAGGAAGACGAGCTCCTTTGTCGAGGAATCCACAAGGGCAGTCCGCTCCGGAATCCGGTCAAAAATCTCCCGCCGGATTCCCACCATCTGCCAGACCTCATCCAGGGCGGTGCGTTCACGCGAGCGCAGGGGCTCTGCCCGTAGCGACAGGAGGCGAAGGAGCGATGGAAAGCTCTCGGTCTCCCGCCCCACACCCATGGTGCGGACGATGGAAAGGCGGCAGGGTGTGCCGCTGATTCCCCGGATTTTGGCTATCTTCTCTTCCACCCGGCCTGCAGCGCGCACAATCCCCTCAGCGCTCTTTTCCCCGGAGAGAAGGATAAACGCCTGTGTGGCAAGCCGGCCTGCAACGCCGTCCCGGGGGAGCTCCTCGGCAAGCAGCGCGTCCCGGATCTCGTCAGCAGCCTTGCCGGCGAAGTCCTCGCCAAAGGTTCTGCACAGGTCCTCAAAGTTCTGAAGCAGAAGGAGCACCGCACAGTACCCCCGTCCGGTCCTCCGGCAGGCATCGTCCAGGGTCATACCGGCATGCAGGATATCCGCCGCGTCAAGAAGCGGAGATTTTTCAGTACTCTCCTGCCCGGGAAGTTCCAGCGCAAAGCCAATCAGACCTGCCACCTGCTTTCCCTGGTAGAAAGGGACCTCCAGGAAGCGGCTCGTGTGCACCTTTCCCCGCGCAAAGAAGGTCCGCGATGAGATGAGCGGCAGGGTATCGCCCTGCAGGACTTTCTGCTCCTGTTTCTTTGGCACCTCCGCGTCGAGGTAGAGACCCAGTTCCTCCGCGGTCCGTCCGACCGCGTGTTCCGGATCCGGGAGCCCCGTCAACTGGCAGAACGCGGTGTTCATGCCAAGGTACCGCTGATGCGGGTTCTTCCAGTACATCGGGATGCCCGCGTCTCCCACGATGGCGCGAAAGAGTGCGGCCTGCTGCTGCAGGGTCTCCTCCCTTTCCGGAGCGGGCTCTGCACCGCCAAAGGAAGCCACAAAGGCGGGCAGGATGGCGGAAAGGCTCTTTTCCTTCTCCATGACCGTGACCCTGCTGCAGAAGAGGACGCACCTTCTTCCCTTCTGGGTCACCGGAATCGCCGTGTACACGCACCAGCGGAAGGTGCCGTCCCTTCCCCGCATTCGAAAGAGGCTCTCCCGCGCCCTGGTCTCGGTGAGGACTTCCTGGTAAAAGGCAAGAAACCGTTCCCGATCCGAGGGATCGACGAACTGCCGGGAAAACCGGCGAACCGCGCCGGAGGCATCCTGCACGGTTTTCAGAGAATCGAGGCCCCGGTAGGAGGAGAAGAACACCTGCAGCGTGTTCGTCACAGGATCCGTCAGGCAGATGCTCCGATAGAGCGGAATCAGGTGCCGGAAGATCCGGTCCAGCTGCTTTGCCTCCCCAATCTCCTGGTCGTAGCGCATGTTGATGAGGGTGCAGCGGCCGGCCCAGAAGCCCTCCACGCCGGCGATCTTCTCCGCGTGAAAGCGAAGGTACTCCCCCCGAAGCACCGCGATCATGTCCGCCTCTCCATTGCGGAAGACCCTTCCCGCGCCGGCAAGGAAGCGCCCGTTCTGGCGGAAGGCCGGATCCTCCAGGATCCGGTTCACCTCCACAAGGGACACGCCCCCTTCCGGGTTGAGCTCCGGCCAGAAGGCGCTGTTGGCGGCCAGAACCCGGAGCGTTTTGCCCTTCATGAAAAACAGGGCCGTCGGGGTCTGGGAGACCAGGTTGACAAGGCCCAGTGCATCAAAGATCGAGCGCTCCAGCTCGTTCTCCGGGACAAGGCCCTGCTTTCCCGCTTTTGCGAAAAGCTCTGCGTACGGCTCCGGGCGCCCGTAGTAGTAGCCCTGAATCCGCTCGCAGCCGATGCCCCGCAGAAAATCAACCTGCTCTTTCGTCTCCACGCCCTCTGCCAGGGTGTGCATGCCGAGATCCTTTGCCATGCTCACCAGGTTTGTCAGAATGGCCCGGCTCTTGTCGTCGAAGTTCTGGAAGAAGCCCATGTCGAGCTTGATCAGGTCAAAGGGGCTGCGGTGGAGAGAGCTGAGCGAGGAGTACTCGGCGCCGAAGTCGTCGAGCCAGATCTCAAAGCCCGCCTCGTGGAAGCCCCGGATCACCTGTCCCATCTCCTCCCGGTTCTCCGCCACCATGGTCTCGGTGATCTCCGCGCAGATGCACCCCGCCGGGATCCGGTACTTTG
>JBJEYC010000107.1:0-2889 GCA_051886435.1 Lachnospiraceae bacterium | reverse complement strand
TCTCCTCCTTCATGGCGATTCCGATAAAAATCCCGTCCAGATAGGTGACCAGCGTGCAGAGGAACATCAGAATGATATATTTCGGATTCCAGCACATGTAGAAAAAGTAGCTGGCCACGAGAAGAAGTGCGTTCCGCAGCTTCTGAACCGGCAGGAGAAAGTACAGGATGGTTATCACCGGGAAAAAGACGAGATACCCCAGAGAATTGAAATTCATACTTTCTTCTCCCTCTCCTGTCCGGATTTCTCATGATCTGCGGCCTTCTGCCCGTCAAAGGGGTCCTTCATATCTTCCTGGCTCTGATACTCCCCCTCCTCGGCAGCTTTTTTCACCGCCTCGCTCGCCGTGATCGTGATATGTCCCTCCCGGATTGCCTTCTCCATGTCAAACTGGGCATGCAGAGCCTTCGCCCGCATCTCCTGCAGACGGCTCTCCTCCTCAAGCTGCGCCGCAATCCGCCGCTCTGCCGCCTTCTTCTGCTGCCTCTGCGCCTCTTTTGCGTGAAGACCTGCCATCACCCGGCCGTCTTCCACCTCAAAAACCCGCGCCAGCGCAGCTCCCGCCATCACCGCGATCAGCGCCAGTACATGGTAATGATATCGATTCTGGTTTTCTACCAAAAGGTGCAGTGCAACCGTTGCCAGTACCATCAGCTGAATCGGAAAGACTGCGCCGGGCCCTTCTTTCCAGCAGTAGATGGCGCAAAGAAGCGTTATGGCAAGCATCGTCAGATAATAGAGGTCACCCCAGTCCATCATGCTGTAATAAAAGGCTTCCCGCTCCGGCGTCAGATTTCCCTGCTGGTCCATGAACAGGATGTTCCAGGAGGAGCCGTAATCGTCATTTCCCCACAGCACCTCAAACTTGTGAATGAAAAGGTTCAGGAGCGAGCGCGGGTCCGTCTTCAGCCGCTGCAGCGCAAGATCGCGGCAGGCAAGCTGCGCCTCCTCCGCCAACCCGTTTTGATCCAGTGCCGCGTACATGTAGTCCGCATCCTCCTGGTTCCAGCCGCCATAGCTCTCCTGATTCAGTCCGACCAGCAGGTTGTACCCAAAAGAGGCAGAGCCGCCCGCCGGCTGCTCGTCGATCGCATAGGCGACGGAGGCACTGAACAGCTTCGAAAAGAGCAGGTAGAACAGAAGGAGAATCAGGACCATCTTCCATCCCCTGTCCACAGCCCGCGTGCCAAGCGGCACGTCTTCCGCCGGCTTGTCGCGCAGGACCGGGCGGGTCATGAGAAGGACCAGGATCACAGCGAACAGAAACAATTGGGCCATGGGCCGGACCGCTCCGGTAACTGCAATGAGAAATCCAAGCAGTGCGAGCTCCCAGAAGCGTGCAAATGCATGCCTTTTTTTGAATGCGGTATTCTTCATGACGATCGCAAAGAGCCAGATACAGACCATCAGAAGGAAGGTGAAGAGATATTCACTGGCGACGAAATTGTTGTACAGAATCATCGAGGGCCAGAAATCTGCGATGGCAAGGGCGGCAAGACCTGCTTTCCTGCCCGCGATCAGCCGGGCTGTGCGCCAGCAGAAGAAAACGGTTCCGACCGCAAGCACCACATTGAAATAGAGGGCAGCCATTACGGACGCTCCCGTGAAATGGAACAGAAGGGAGAGCACATACGGATAGCCGTAGACATGTGGGAACACCGCAATGTAGTCGCAATAGCCCGGGCCGTCGGTCAGCAGGGTTCCGTTTTCAATCAGCTGTGCCACTTCGTAATAGGTCTTGTAATCGGATTCCGGCTCCATCGGCATGGAGCGCACATACTGAAGGCGGATGGCAAATCCCACCGCCAAAAGGCACACGGCCAGTCCCCATTCCAGAACTGCCGCAGCCTTCGGGTGTGCCAAGAAAAACGCGGCGGCCCGAAGGCGCGCATAGAGTTTCGCCGTGATGACCAGAACAAAGGCCAAAAGGAGTATGCCGATGATCCACTCTCCCTTGAGCAGATATGGGTATTCCTGTCCGTCTCCAATCCGGTTCATGGTAAACACCATGGCCAGAAATAGCACGGCGATCAATATGAACATGGCCAGTGTATAGAACCAGTTTCGTCTGATCTTCATCATACCGTTTCCTTATCTCCCCCGCCGTGTCTTGCCCAATCCATCATTTCCTGTCTTCTTCTCTTCTTTTTTTGCGATAATGCACCAGCGCAATGACAATGCCGATAAACAGGATGAGCATCGCCATCGAACCGACCAGTGTGAAAATGATCGCGTTCTTGTTCTGCTCCACCTTCTCCTTCAGCGAAACCTGCGCGGATTTCTCGTGATTCAGGAAGGTGTAGTACGAGGTATCCCCGTCGGTATCAATCAGGAAGGCATCGCCGCTGAGCGTCCAGGTATTTTCCTGCAGGCGGAGGAAATTCTGAATGCTGGAAAGTCCGGTGGAATCCGCTGCGGAAACCGTCAGGATGGCCCGCCGGTCGGCATAGGGAGACCTGATGATCTGCAGGATGCCGACCCTTTTCCCGTAATCTGACGTGACAAGCAGCTGGCTGTTGGAATCAAACCCGCTTCCATCGTCCAGATAACGGAACGAAAGGTTCTCATTCAGGTTCTGGATCAGTGTGTTGTCCTGATAGGTACCGATGGCAATGATGTTATTCCCGCTCTTGTCGTCAGCGGAATCTCCGGCTCCTGCCGTCGGATCGTAATCCGACGCCCTGACCACCATAAAACTGCCATAGGGACTGATGGAGCTTCCCATGAGCGACATGGTGGAGCCCGCAAGCTCCAGCTCCTGGCTGGTATATTCATCCGGGAGAACCAGCACCAGATCGTTAAACAGGCCAAGGGTCTGGAACGGATACGGCCGGAGCGTCAGGGAGTAGTCCGTGCTCTGACCCACCGGGAGATACAGCGTGGAATCGC
>JBJEYC010000106.1:0-14366 GCA_051886435.1 Lachnospiraceae bacterium | reverse complement strand
AGGCCAGAAAGGCCGGCGGTCTCTACGTCATCGGCACCGAGCGCCACGAGTCCCGTCGTATCGACAACCAGCTGCGCGGCCGTTCCGGCCGTCAGGGCGATCCGGGCGAATCCCGCTTCTACATCTCCCTTGAGGACGATCTGATGCGGCTGTTCGGCTCTGAGCGCATGATCAACATGTTCAACGCGATCGGCATCCCGGAGGGACAGGAGATTACTCACAAGTCTCTCTCCAAGGCCATCGAGAACGCCCAGAAGAAGATCGAGCTCAACAACTTCGCCATCCGCAAGAACCTGCTGGACTACGACGAGGTCATGAACGAGCAGCGTGATGTGATCTACAAGGAGCGGAGAATGGTGCTGGACGGCCTGTCCATGCGCGATTCCATCTTCAAGATGATCACAGACATCGTGGACAACAAGGTGGACGCCGCTGTCGGCGACACCGATGCCACCGACGAGAATCTGCGCGAGCTCAATGAGCTCCTGCTGCCCATCATCCCGCTTGAGCCCATCACAAAGGATCGGCTCACCAGCACTGCCAAGGATTCGATCAAGCAGCAGCTCAAGGAAGAGGCCATCAAGCTCTACGAGCAGAAGGAGGCCGACTTCCCGGCACCGGAAGCAATGCGTGAGGTGGAGCGCGTGATCCTGCTCCGTGTCATCGACATGAAGTGGATGAACCACATCGATGACATGCAGCAGCTCCAGCAGACGATCCGCATGCAGGCATACGGACAGAAGGATCCGCTTGTCGAGTACAAGATTGCCGGCTACGACATGTTCAACGAGATGAGCGATGGCATCCAGGAGGATACCGTCCGCACCCTGTTCCGCATCCGCGTGGAGCAGAAGGTGGAGCGTGAGCAGGTTGCAAAGCCGATTTCCACCAACCGGGACGATGAAGCACCCGCAAAGCCGGTGGTCCGCATGGAGAAGAAGATCTATCCCAACGATCCCTGCCCCTGCGGCTCCGGAAAGAAGTACAAAAACTGCCACGGGAGGAACCTGGTCTGACGCCGTTCCCTTCTGCTGGCATCTGCAACAACGAAACAGAAAGGAACTGTCATGGTAGAACTGGACCAAATGAAAATTGAACTGCAGGGGAAGGAGGAGGACCTGAAACAGGCCCGCGCCTCTCTGAACCTGGATTTCAAGAAGCAGCGCATTGAGGAGCTGCAGCGCGAGATGGAGGCCCCGGACTTCTGGGACGACCCGGACCGCGCCAACGGAAAGATGAAAAACCTCAAGGACCTGCAGCGCACTGTGGAGGAGGCAGACGGCCTCTCCCAGCAGTATCAGGATATCCTGGACCTCATCGAGATGGGGAATGAGGACAGCGACCCGGACGCGCCCGAGGCGGTCCGCTCTGAGCTGGACGACTTTGAGGAAAAGCTGGAGGACCTTCGCCTCTCCACACTCCTCACCGGAGAGTACGACGAGAACAACGCGATCATCTCGCTGAACGCCGGCGCCGGCGGCACCGAGTCCTGCGACTGGTGCTCGATGCTGTTCCGCATGTACACGAGATGGGCCGCCAGAAAGGGATTCGAGGTCGAGGTCTTAAACCAGGTGCCCGGCGATGAAGCGGGCATCAAGTCCGTGGACTTCCAGGTCAACGGAACAAACGCCTATGGATTTTTAAAGAGCGAGCACGGTGTGCACCGGCTGGTGCGCATCAGCCCCTTCAACGCCCAGGGCAAGCGCCAGACCTCCTTTGTCTCCTGCGAGGTCATGCCGGAGCTTCCCCAGGACAACACCATCGAGATCAACCCGGAAGACATCCGGATCGATACCTACCGTTCCTCCGGTGCCGGCGGACAGCACATCAACAAGACCAGTTCCGCCATCCGCATCACCCACTTCCCGACTGGCATTGTGGTCACCTGCCAGAACGAGCGGTCCCAGTTCCAGAACAAGGACAAGGCCTTCGAGATGCTGCGGGCAAAGCTCTTCCTGCTGCAGCAGGAGATGGATGCAGAGAAGCTCGACGGCATCCGCGGAGATGTGAAGGAGATCGCCTGGGGTTCCCAGATCCGCTCCTACTTCCTGCAGCCCTACACGCTGGTCAAGGACACCAGAACCCAGGCTGAGACCTCGGACGCCCAGTCCGTGCTGGACGGCAACATCGACCTGTTCATCAACGCTTACCTGAAGATGCAGGCGGACAAGAAGCTCGCCGCCTCCCAGGAAGTCTGAGAAATCGTGTCATAAGTACTTTTCCACCTGTTCCGGATTTTGATCTGGAACAGGTGTTTTTTTATTCTGCATTTGCCTTCCCGGCAAGTGCCAGGGCAGGACACCCTGCCATCCACTGAAGGATCCGGCTCCCTCCACGCCCCCAAGGGAAAACGCCTCTTTGAAAATCCGGGCAGCGCAGTCGAAATACACCAGTCCCCCTCTTTTGTCGGATGTAACCACCGATACAGGAGGGGGCCTTTTTCGTTCCGTGGGGAGTGCAATAAAGTTTTGATTTTCCCCGATCAGTGCAAGAAACAGAAATTATTTGATCAAGGCGGATGATAGGATGATCCCAGATCAATTCCAGAACAGGAGGGAAACAAATGGGGATCCAAAAAGTCATAGGACTGACCGCAGGCGCAGCGGGCATCGCTGCCGTCTGCTGTGTATTCGTCAGTGTTGCATCCACCAACCACGCCAATGGGCGGCTGATCCGCCTGGCACACAACCAGCAGGATGGTACCGAGATCGCGGATTCCATCGCTGAATTCGAGACCTTCGTGGAGACGGACGATCCGTCCGAAAATCTCTCGGTCAAGATCTATCCGAGCGGCATTCTCGGCTCAGAAAACGAGGAGATCGAGATGGTGAAAGCCGGAATCCTGGACATGGCAAAGGTCAGCTCCAACACACTGGGGCAGTTCGACGACCGGTACAGCATCTTTGCCATTCCGTATCTGTTTCAGAGCCAGGAGCACTACTACGATGCCATGGAGAACAGCAAGGCAATCCAGGAGCTGTTCAACTCCACCGCCGATCAGGGCTTTATCGCCATCGGGTACTATGCGAACGGTGCCCGGAACTTTTATCTCAAGGAGAACATCTGCGTCGATGATCCCTCAGATCTTGCCGGAAAGAAGATCCGCTCCATGCCCAGCTCCACGTCCATGGAGATGATCCGCCTGATGGGCGGCTCCCCGGTGCCCATGTCCTCCAGCGAGACCTATACCGCTTTGCAGCAGGGCGTCGTGGATGGCGCCGAGAACACCGAGCTCGCCCTGACTGTCAACGGGCATGAGGATCTGGTTTCCTCTTACACCTACACCGAGCACCAGTACTCCCCGGACATCTACATCATCAGCACTAATACCTGGAATGCCCTCACCAGTGAGCAGCAGCAGTACCTCAAGGACTGCCTTACCAAGACCAACGACGACTTCAAGGCCATGTACAACGAGATGATGGAAGACGCCATCGAGGAAGCGCAGGAGCACGGCGTCACCGTCTATCGGGACATCGACAAGAGCGCCTTCATCGAGGCAGTCCAGCCCATGCACGAGGAATTTGCAGCAAAGGGAGCAGACTATCAGGCGCTTCTGGACGACATCGAGAGCTACGCGCAGTAAAGGGGAGGACATCATGGAAAAGAAACTGTTTTTGATCCTGAACAGGATCATCGAAGTGCTGATGGCAGTTCTGATCATCACGATGGTCGCGGCCAATTTCTGGCAGATCTTCACAAGATTCGTGCTGAACCACGCGGCGGACTGGACAGAAGAGTACATGCGCTACTCGCTGATCTGGCTCACCATGATCGGCGTGCCCTACGCGTACGGTAAGGACAAGCACATCGCTCTGGAATTCATCGCAGACAAATTTTCACCCCGGGGGAAGGTCCTGGACAACCTCTTTGTAGAGATCGTTGTTCTGTTCCTCTCGGTCTTTGTCATGATCCTGGGCGGCATCCTCGTCACGAGAAATGCCATCGGGCAGGTCTCACCGGCCCTGAACATCCCGATGCAGTTCTACTACATCGGCGTTCCGATCTGCGGCATCCTGATGGTGCTGTACAGCATCCCGAAGATCGCGGGAAGCATCCGCTCCCTGCGCGGGACCAACAAGAAAGAGAGGTAAGATCCCATGGAACTGCAGGCAGGCATTGTCCTTCTCATCGTATTCTTCCTGATGCTGGCGCTGAAGGTCCCGATCTCCTTCGGTATCATCGCCTCCGCGCTGGTCACCATCGTCATGTTCCTGAGCCCGTCCTTCGGCATGTTTATCTCCGCCCAGAAACTGGTCACAGGAATTGACTCCTTCTCACTCCTTGCGGTCCCGTTCTTCATCCTGGCGGGCACGCTGATGTCCAACGGCGGCATCGCCAAACGGATCATCAACCTGGCCATGCTGGTGATGGGAAAGGTTCCCGGATCTCTGGCCCTGACCAACATCGCGGGCAACGCGCTGTTCGGCTCTCTTTCCGGATCCGGCATCGCCGCGGCAACCGCCATCGGCGGTGTGCTCGGACCCCTGGAAGAGGAGAATGGCTATGACAAGAGTTTCTCCGCTGCCACCAACATCGCCACCGCACCGGTGGGACAGCTCATCCCGCCCACCAATGCCTTCATCATCTACTCGGCAGCCGCCGGCGGCACCAGCGTCGCAGCGCTCCTGATGGCAGGCTGGATTCCAGGCCTTCTCTGGGCTGCCTGCTGCATGGTTGTTGCGCTGCTCTATGCAAAGAAGCACGGCTATGTCGTGGAGCGCACGGAGAAGCTGACCGCCAGAGAGGTCATCCACACCGTGCTCGACTCGATTCCCTCGCTTCTGCTGATTGTCATCATCATCGGCGGCATCCTCTCCGGATACTTCACCCCGACGGAGGCCTCCGGCGTTGCCGTGATCTACGCTTTCATTCTCGCCTTTTTTGTCTACCGCAGCATCTCCCTGAAGGATCTCACAAAGGTTCTGGCGGAATCCGGTGTCATGACCACCATCGTTATGCTGATCATCGGCGCCTCCTCCGTGCTCTCCTTTGTGCTCTCCTTCACCGGACTTCCGCAGGCCATCAGCTCCCTGATCCTGAACCTGTCCGATAACCGGATCGTGATTCTGCTCATCATCAACCTGATTCTTCTGGTGGTCGGCACCTTCATGGACATGGCACCCGCCTTGATGATCTTTACCCCGATCTTTCTCCCGGTGGTGACCAGCGTCGGCATGGATCCCATCCACTTCGGCGTCATGATGGTCATGAACCTTGCCATCGGAACCATCACGCCTCCGGTCGGCTCGGTGCTGTTTGTGGGCTGCTCCCTTGCGGATCTGAAAGTCGAAAAGGTGATGAAACAGCTCGTTCCCTACTTTGTCGCGATCCTCATCGCCCTACTGTTTGTCACCTTTGTCCCGGCTCTCTCCGAGTGGCTTCCCACTGTTGTCGGTCTGATGTGATACAAAGTCTCCCTCCTTTGTCTCCACCGCACGCCGCACCTCACCGACCTGCTCCCGCAGGTAGTTCTGCAGCGGCAGTGCGGTATCCACATATCGGTCCGGATGCTTCCGGTACTGAAGCGGAGACAGACCCATGTATTTCTTGAAGATCTTCCCGAAGTAGACCGCCGAGTGATACCCCACGCGGGAAGCGACCTCATCCACCGGAAGTCCGGTTTCCTCCAGGAGCTGTTTGGCAGCACGGATGCGATAGAGGTTCTGGTACTCGCGGAGAGTGTATCCCGTCACCTCCCGGAAGGTGCGGCTGATGTAATACTTGCTGAAGGAGAACCTCTCCGCGATCTGATCGAGGGAGAGGTCCTCCCCATAGTGTGCATACAGGTAATCCGCGATCCTGTAGGCATTGGCATGGACCGGGTCCTTCGCCTCAGCAAAGCTGATCTGGTTCTCCCTGCGCAGATCCCGGGTCATGTGTGCAAGGAGAAAGACCGTCTGCAGGTCCACCATCAGCTTGTAGTGCGGGCCGCATGTCCTGGTCTCCTCCTTGAAGAAGTAGTAGAAATCCATGAACCGGCTCTGCTGCTCCGGTGTCAGATGATAGATGCCGTAGTTCTGGTGAAAATACCGGACCAGGTTCAGCTCCGGATACTGCCGGTCGAAGCGCTGCATCTTGTCCGAGGTGACATAGAGGATGATCCGGTTGTGCCCGAGATCTCCCTCAGAGACAGAGCGCGTGGTGTGGATCAGGTTCGAATCGATCAGAATCAGATCCCCCTCCGACGCGGTCATACTCCGGTTATCAAAGAAGAAATTCCGTTGTCCCTGCAGAATGTAGAAGATCTCATATTCCGGATGGAAGTGTTTGACCTTCATGTCAAAGTGCCCTCTGCGGACCATGTGCTCCAGCGCAATGTCCCCGGTGGAAGCATAGAAGGTGACGGTTTCCACCAAATCTTTTGCGTCGTGCTGCCTTTGCTGCTCAGCCATAAAAGCCTCCATGCCGGTGCCTGCTGCCAAAGCGGTGTCCGGACTACCGTACCAAAAAATAAGGAGTATTGAACATGAAACTCAACGAACAGGAAATCAATGCCAAACTCGATCTCGTCATCGACCGGCTTCTCCACCTCGACGGCCCCGCCAATGAAGCAGAGCTCAAGAAGGAAGGAGAGAAGGTCGGTTACTTCAAGCGCGACTTCGGCATCCGGGAGTGGGACTGGCCGCAGGGTGTGGGACTCTATGGACTTCTGCGGGTCATGCAGGCCCAGAACAGCACCAAATACGTGGAATTCCTGAAGAACTGGTATGACACCAATCTCAAAGAGGGACTTCCCTCCCGCAATATCAACACCACAACGCCTCTTTTGACCCTGGCACAGCTCAATGAAACCCTGCACAACAAGAAATACGAAGAGCTGTGTCTTGACTGGGCAGACTGGCTGATGAACTGCCTTCCCAGAACCCGGGAAGGCGGGTTCCAGCACGTCACCAGCGCAAACGGCGACCGCAAGGGTGTGCGGCTGAATGAAAATGAGATGTGGATCGATACGATCTTCATGGCCGTTCTGTTTCTCAACTGGATGGGCCAGCGCTATGAGCGGCAGGACTGGATCGATGAGGGCATCCACCAGATCCTGATGCACATCAAGTACCTCTACAGCACCAGGACCGGATTGTTCTACCACGGATGGACCTTCAATGGGAACAACAACTTTGGCGGCATCTTTTGGTGCCGCGGAAACAGTTGGTTCACCCTTGGCATCCTGGACTACCTGGAGATGTTCCACAACACATTGAATGCAGGTGTCAAGCAGATCATCGTGGACACCTACCGCGCCCAGGTACATGCCCTCAAGCAGCTCCAGGCACCCAGCGGTCTCTGGCACACCGTTCTCGATGATCCTTCCAGCTATGAGGAGGTCTCTGGTTCCGCCGCCATCACCGCCGGAATCCTGAAGGGAATCCGTATGGGCATTCTCGATGACGGCTGCTGCAGGAGCGCAGAGCGGGCAATCGGCGGAATCCTTGCCAATATCGACAAAGACGGAACGGTTCTCAACGTCTCCGGCGGGACCGGAATCGGAATGAACCGGGAATTCTACAAGGGCATCCTCAAGGCGCCCATGGCATATGGCCAGTCCCTGACCATCCTGGCGCTGGCAGAGGCACTGCGGCACAGCCGCTGAAAAGAGGAGACAGTGATGAAGAAGGCATTTGTCATGAAACTCTATCCCGGAATGGAAGAGGAATACGAGCGGCGGCACCGGGCACTCTGGCCCAGGATGAAGGAGAGCATCCACCGCTTCGGAGGTTCCAACTATACGATCTGGCTGGACAAAAAGACGCACCTTCTGTTCGGGACCATTGAAATCGAAGATGAAGCGCGCTGGGCAGCGCAGGCAGACGATCCCGTGAACCGGGAGTGGTGGGACTACATGGCGCCCCTGATGGAGACCAACCCGGACAACAGCCCGGTCTCCAGAGATCTGCACGAAGTCTTTCATCTTGACTGAGAGGAAAAAAGCATGTTGAAGTATGGAATGCGGGGGCATGACATCGCCGTCCATCAGCCCATGGAGACGGCCTTTTCAAAAATGGAAACCCTGGGCATCACAAGGATCCAGCTCGCCATGGACAAGACCATCTCGGATCTTGATTTCTCCGTGGGAAATTACACGCCTCTGAAGGCACAGCGGATCCGGGAGAGCCTGCTTCGCCATCACATCGAACTGCCGGTTCTTTCCTGCTACATCAATCCGGCCGATCCGGATGAGGGGCAGAGAAAACAGGCGATCGCCCGTTTTATCGAAACGATGCGCTATGCAAAGGTGCTGGGGGCAGGCCTTGTCGGTACGGAGACAGGCAGGGCATCCTCCGACATGTCCATCACGCCCCTCACGGAATCTGAGGACTGCTACCAGCGTGTGCTCAAAAGTTTTTCCGAGATCGCCGAAGAAGCAGAATCCCTGAACGTGCGGGTCGGTGTGGAGGGCGTCTTCAGCCACACACTGTCCACACCGGAGAAGATGGACCGTTTCCTTCGTGAGATCGGTTCCAGCAAATTTTCCGTCATTCTGGATGCCGCCAACCTGATCCGCCCTTCCCTTGCCGGGGACAGCGCTGCCATCAGCCGGGTCATCGGGGAAGCTTTTGACCGCTATGGAGACCGCATTCAGGTGCTGCACATCAAGGACTGCATCTACACGGATGCCTGGACCCAGAAGTGCACCCCGCCAGGAGAAGGCATCATGGACTTCTCCAGGCTGATGCAGCAGGTCAAAAAAAGCGGGAGAGACTTTCCTGCCATTCTTGAGGAGTCAACTCCCGCACGATTTGCCAAAGATGCCCGGTTCTTTGAGAAAGCTTACGATGCGGCCGGCATCTGAAACAGAGTGTATCAGCGCACAGCCCTCTCAAAGCATAGCCTGATCCTGACAGGATCAGATCCGGAACAGGCCAAAAGCCTGTTTCTTTTTTGTATGGAGAAGAAAACCTGGCTGTCTGCGTGAAGACATGCTGCGCTGCCGCACCTTGCCGGGAATCCGCTTTGGGGGTGGGAGAGTGGTTTTTATATTGTCGTTCTGCGCACAAAGGCGGCAGGAAACGGGGAAAAGTTTCCCGCCTCCTGCCGCATCTTTTTTCGTCTTTGTCTATGCCCTGGGGATCTGGTTCAGCTTTTCATTCAGGGCAAGGAGTTCCTCCTTTGTGGGCTTCTTTCCAAGGCTACCAAGGAGATTCATCAGCCGCAGCACCGTAAAGCCGCCCATCATCTTCATCATGCCGTCCGAAGAGGCACCCATCCCCATGCCCTTCATCTTGTCGGCAAAAAGGTCTGCAAAGAGCTGCTGTCCCTCCCTCGTGCGAAGGACATCCTCCGCCCGGTCGTTCAGGGAGAAGTACCCTTCCTTCTCGGTGATATCAAACCAGTTGAGGACCGCCCCCTGCTCCTTCATTCGATAGTCCGGGTTGGGAGAGGAGACCTTGCGGATCGTCGCGGTGTCCGTGCAGTCCCCAGCCTTTGCGGTCAGGAGCGCCCCCTCCGCCTTCGTGTTGGGCACCGGGAAGGTGAAAAACGGGGAGCTATTCTCTGCCCGGGTTCTTGTCCCGAGGCACCTGCCATCTTCAAAGAGAGAGACCTCGTCCTGGTTCGTGTACACCGTGACTGTGGTCACATCCTTCACACGGTCCACCATGCGCTTGCCGCAGATATGGACAAAGGGTGCATCCGAGAGCCAAGCCTTATAGGCGTAGAAACTGTCCTTCCTGTAGGTCCGGTCAAAGGTGACAAGGCCCTTGTGGTTCTGGCCGTTCTCGCCACCCTCATTTCTTCCGTCGGCACCGAAGTCAAACATGTTCCAGACGTGGGTGGCCCAAAGATAGGGACGCTCTGCGATCTGCCGAATCAGCGCCTCGTGATACTTCGCCTGATATTCCTCGGTGTAATCCCCCATCGAGGGATCCTCACTGTGCCAGTTCAGCGCCTCGCACCCGTACTCGCTCAGGCCGATCGGAAGGTTCGGATGCTCTTTGTGGAATGCATCCAGCCAGGGCCCATACATCGACGGATCGCCGCCGTACCAGCCAAAGTAGTGGTTGTAGCTTACGACATCCGGGATGTCCAAAAGCGGGTCATCCACCGGCAGCATGGACACGCAGGCAATGGCAGTCTTTCTCGTGGGATCGAGCCGGTGTGCCAGATCGTTCAGAATCCGGTGGTTCTCCAAAAGATCTTCACTGGATCCATTCATGGTGATCTCATTTGAGAGCCCCCATACGACGATGGAAGGGTGATTGTAGTTCTGCTTGATGAGCTCTGTGAGCTGGGAAATCGTGTTCTCCCTTCCCGCGGGCATATGCTTTGAGATGTAAGGGATCTCTGCCCAGACCACCATGCCCCGCTCATCGCAGAGGTCATAGAAGACCTGGCTGTGCTGATAGTGGGCAAGGCGGATCGTGGTGGCACCGGTTTCACAGATAAGGTCCATGTCCTGAAGGTGGTGCTCTGGCAGCAGCGCATTGCCAATGCCTTTCCGGTCCTGATGGCGGGCTACGCCCCGGAGGGGATAGGGCCTGCCATTGAGGAGGAACCCTTTCTCTGGATCAATCTCATAGGTCCTTGCGCCAAAGCGGGTGCGGATCTCATCCTGCCCGTCGGAAAGAGTGGCAGCCGCCGTGTAGAGATAGGGGTCCTTCCTGCCGTTCCAAAGATGCACGTCAGGAATGGGGAGTGTGATATCCGCCATCCCGTCCACGACCGGCGCCGTTCCTGCCGCCACCTGCGTGCCCTGGCCATCCAGGATCCGGAAAGAGACGGTTTCCACCTCTCCCGTGACACTGGCCTTAATGGAGACCATGGCATCCCTTCCGGTGATGTTCGAAGTCACCTGCATTCCCGGCGCCCCGAAATCGTCCAGATCAAAGCGGTTCTTTCCCACCGCGATGAGGGAGACATCTCGATAGATGCCGCCATAGAACGTGAAGTCTGCCATCTGGGGATAGACCCGGTCGTTGGGGCTGTTGTCTACGGACACGCAGATCAGGTTTTCATCCTGTAAAAAATCCGTGATCCGTACCCGCCAGGTGGAGTAGCCGCCGTCGTGGCGTCCCGCCTCCTGTCCGTTGACGTAGCAGACGGCAGAGGAGTTGGTTCCGTCAAACTGCAGGTAGTAGTCGTCCGCTTCCGGAAGATCACTCCGAAGGAGCTTTTTGGCATACCAGCAGGTTCCCCGGTAATAGTCATTCCCACCGTCCTGCCCATCAATCGCGTTCCAGGTGTGCGGGAGATTCACATAAATCCAGTTGTCCGGCATCTTCTCCGGGAGCGCCTCTGCCTCCTTTGAAAATGCCCACTTTGCATTCCAGTTCCATACCGTTCTCATTCGTTTGTCTCCTTCTCGTGCTTTGCCTTCAGAGCTTCCACGTTTGCATCCACCTGCTTTTTGTGCAGCGGATACCAGAACCACAGGATGGCCGAAAGGGCCAGAAACCCGATCGCGGGGATCAGGTTGGAAATCGTAAAGATGCTGTTCACCACACCCGCATCAAAGGCAGTTGCCTGGGTGTAACCGATGGCAGTCAGGAGCGCGCCAGAAAGTCCCGCCGAGGCTGCCTGTCCGAGCTTTCTCGCAAAGCTGTAGAGCGCATAGACCGTGCCATCCTCCCGGATGCCATTGCGAAGTTCCGAGTAATCGATGACGTCCGTGATCAGAGCCCAGGAGACCATCGAGAAGATCCCGAGGCCGAACCAGCACAGCCCCTGCATGGCCACATAGACCCAGACATTTGCGGGCCGGATCACAAGCAGAACGATGCAGACGATTCCGGCAAAGAGGTTCGAGACCACTGAGACCTCTGCCTTTCCAAACCTCTCTGAAAGGGGCTTTGCAATGGCTGCGGCCACCAGCATGACAGCCATCGTTACGATCGTGGTTGTGGACTGTGCAGTGGTGTTTCGGTAGAAGTTCGGGTACACGTAGTTGGCCATGGACTGCATGGTCAGCTGCGCAAGGAGCATGACGATAGAGGCGGCGATGATGGAGAGGAGCGCCCGGTTGGTGAAGGCGTTCTTCAGCATTCTTCCGACGCTGTTGTTCTTCTGGACTGCGGCATCGACCTGCGGATGCACACGCTCTGTGGTCAGGTGATAGCAGAGAAGATAGCAGCACACCGCACAGACGGAGAAGATTCCGGCGATCAGGGTCAGGCGGCCGCCGTTCAGGATCTGCTTCCCGTCAATGCTGTCATAGGCAAAGAGCGGAACTCCGGCTCCGATCACCACGCCGGCGAGCTGTGCGCCCATCGTGCGGAAGGTAGAGAGAGACTGCCGGTCAGAAGGGTCCGCGGAGATCGCGGAGGCCATGGAACCGTAGGGGATGTTGATCGAGGTATAGAAGATCGAACCCCAGAGCAGGTAGGTGATGAAAAGGTAAATAACCTTGAAGGTCAGCGGCTGATTCGCCAGCGAGCTCTGGTAGAGCAGGAAGGAGGCGATTGCCACCGGTCCGCACATTCTGCGAATCCAGGGCCGAAACTTACCATTTGCCGTCACCGGACTTCGGTCGCAGATCCTGCCCATCGTCACATCCGTGACCGCGTCCACAAACCGCGCGATCATCATAATCATGCCGACGATTCCCGCCGGCACACCCATCACATCCGTGTAGAACTTCAGCAGAAAACTGGAGGAGAGAATGAAAGTGAAGTCGTTTCCGAAGTCACCAAACAGATATCCTACCTTGTCCCGCATGCCGAAGGGACGCTTGGTCCCTTCCGCTGTCTTTCCCCTTTGCATGTTTGCCTCCCTTTGTCTTATGAATCAGGTTCATTGCTGTCTTACACTCCGGATTATAGACAGGGCGGGAGAATTCAAGTAGGATATTATTAATGCAAAGTAGGAGAGAATTAATCAATGAGCGATCTCACCTTTTTTCAGCACATCTTCCGGGAACTCGGCATTTCCTGGCACCGGATCGGGGTCTGCCCGGTGCCGGAGAAGAGCCTGGTGCGCTGCACCGACCCCTGCCACTGCGTCTACTACCTGCTGCGCCATGAGAAGGGGATCTTCTGCGCGGGTCCCTACTGCAACGCCCCGGTGACAAAGCCCCAGATCCTTGCCCTGTGCGCGAAGTGGGAGCTTCCGAAGGAGGCGGCATCTGACCTCTCCGCCTACCTGTACAGCCTTCCCATCCTCGGAGAGGACGACGCGGTAGAGGCAGTCCTTGCCGCCGCCTGTGATGAGCTCTTCGGGGAGAACGGATGGGAGCTGATTGTCCTCGATACCTCCGGGAAAGAGGAGTTTCCCCTGTCCTCCTCCGCCTATGAGCGGGAAGTCTCCCGGGAGGATTTAAAGCGCATCGAAAGCCGGTACAAAGATGAAGACCGGATGCTGGATCTGGTGCGCGCCGGGGATCTGGAGGGGGTTCAGACACTGGAAAAGTCCCTCGGAGGCTTGGTCACCGCCGCCATGGAAAAGCGAAGCACCGACTCCCTGCGAAACCGAAAGAACTACATGATCATTGCAAACACGCTGCTTCGCAAGACGGCGCAGCAGGGCGGCGTGCATCCCTACTACCTGGACCGGATCTCTTCCGGTTTTGCGCGGCAGATCGAGGGTGCCCGCTCTCTGGCATCCTGCGACGCGCTCCTTCCGGAAATGCTGCGCCGCTACACCATTTTGGTACAGCGGGAAAAGGAGAGCGGACACAGCCCGCTTGTGCAGAAGGTCCTTTTGGAGATCGACCGTGACCTCGCCCAGGACCTCTCCCTGCGTGCCCTTGCCCGCACCTTCTTCGTGACGCCCCAGTACCTCTCGGGGCTGTTTCGGCGGGAGATGGGACAGACGCTGACGGAGTATGTCACCGGGCAGCGCATCCGTCATGCACTCCTGCTTCTTGGCACGACCAGGATGCCGGTACAGCAGATCGCGTCCTACTGCGGCTTTCCCGATGCCGGGTACTTCACACGGGTCTTCAAGAGCCGCATCGGTCTGCCCCCGGAGCGCTATCGGAAAAACCTCCTGGGAAAATGAGCGCAAAAAAAGAGATCAGGTACCGAAATACCTGATCTCTATCCCTGTGATCTTCTGACTGATTATACATCAATGCGGACAGATCCGTCAGCATGCTCGAAAGCAGCCAGTTCGGGATGTTCGCGCTTTTCCTCTGTGTAGTTCTCGTAGGACGCTTTCTTGTGCTTCTCGGAAGCCCAGATCTCGTCCGCGACAGGAGCCCATTCCTTGGCGTAATCGTCGCACTTTGCGCAGAGGTGATCGACACTCTCGGGGCTCTCGACGTTGGTCTGGTGAGCACCGGTTGCCTTGACCATCTCCCGGAGAAGCTGCGGGTTCTCCAGCATCGGGCAGGGGCGCAGATGATTGCGGTTGAAGGGCTGTCCCTCATGGTAAGCCTTGAACAGCGGGCTCTGCAGCATCTCCAGGACGGTGTTGTCGTGGATGTTGGTGTT
>JBJEYC010000105.1:0-2917 GCA_051886435.1 Lachnospiraceae bacterium | reverse complement strand
ATTGAAATTCCATGGCATCCCTGCATAGGACGCCTGCCGGTCTTAGGTGCAGACCCGTGGGATTTGTAATTGTGACTTTCCGGCTGACCATTGCTCCTGTTTGTGCCTCCTGCCTGCTGCGGCTGTTCTGTCTTTATCCTAGCAGACTTCCCGAAAAAGTAAAGCCGGCCGTCTCATGAAAACTTCGTGAACTGCCGCGGTCCGTGTCCTCATGCCATGGTTTTTTCGATAAAGTCTGCCAGTTCCCGGGCCTTTTCCTGGATGAGATTCTGATCCTCGCCCTCGATCATCACCCGGACCAGTGGCTCGGTACCGGAGGGACGGATCAGGACTCTTCCCTTCCCCGCAAACTCCTTCTCCAGCGCGTCGATCCGCGCCATGATCTCCGGGTATTCCCCGTACCGATCCTTCTTCGTGTTGTCCACGTGGGCGTTGACCAGCGCCTGGGGATACATTCTGCAGCATCCGGCAAGCTCTGAGAGGGGACGCCCCGTCTCCGCAAGCGCTCTGGCAAGATGCAGGCAGGAGAGCAGGCCGTCACCGGTGGTGTTCTCATCCAGCAGGATGATGTGACCTGACTGCTCGCCGCCGATGTTGGCGCCCATCTCCCGCATTCTCTCGAGGACGTACCGGTCTCCGACCTTCGTCTTCTCGATGCGGATGCCCTGCTTCTCGCCGTAAAGGAACAGGCCCAGGTTGGACATGACCGTCACAACAATCGCGTTCTGCCTAAGGGTCCCCTTCTCCTTCATGCGCGAGGCAACGATCGCCATGATCTGGTCGCCGTTGACCACATTTCCCTTTTCGTCCACCGCAAGGAACCGGTCGGCATCGCCGTCAAAGGCAAAGCCCGCGTTGGCGTGCTCTTCGACAACCCGCCGCTGCAGTTCCTCCAGATGGGTGGAACCGCAGTGATCGTTGATGTTGGTTCCGCTGGGATGATTGTGGATCGGAATGACCCTGGCGCCAAGGCGCTCCAGAGCCTCGACGTTGGTGCGGTAGGAAGCGCCCTCTGCGGTGTCCACCACGAAGGTGAAGCCCTCAAGCCGAACCGGTACCAGCTCCACCGCGTGATCCACATACTCCGTGTATGCATCGAGCTCGTAGGTCACCCTGCCGACGCCTGCGCCCACCGGGAAGGTGATGTCCTTCATGCCGGACTCGATCTCGGCCTGGATCTCATCCTCCTTCTCGTCCGGGAGCTTGAAGCCGTTGCCGTCAAAAAACTTGATTCCGTTGAACTCCATCGGGTTGTGGGAAGCAGAGATCACCACCCCTGCGTCCGCGCCGTGCTTTTTGGCGAGGAATGCCACTGCCGGCGTCGGCAGAACGCCAAGGCAGACCACATCCGCTCCGACGGCGCAGGCGCCCGCCATGATCGCGTTGGCCAGCATGTCACCTGAACGGCGCGTGTCGCACCCCACCAGGATCACCGGCCTGTGATCCGCGTTCTTCGAGAGCACATATGCCCCTGCCATACCAAGCTGCATGGCAAGCATCGGCGTCAGTTCCCGGTTTGCCACCCCGCGGACGCCGTCCGTTCCAAACATTCTTCCCATTTCTTCTCTATTCTCCTTCCGAAATCCGCGTGATTACTCCGCGTCCTTTTTCGTGATCTGAATCCTGGCAGTGACTGTATTGAGGAGCGTTGCATTGTCCGGCTCGGCGATGTCCACCGTTGCCGTGTAGATGCCGCTGTAGTCCGAAGAGTTCACATTCTCCAGGAGCGCTCCCACATCCACCGTGGGGTTGAGCTCGGCAGCCTGGACGCTGGCAGCGTCACTTGAGAGCGTGCTGAAGGTAAAGGTCACACTCTGGGTGCCCGTCGTGGTCCCGTCGCTGGCAGAGAGGATCTGCGCCTCATATCCCTCCGGGACATTTGCCAGGGTAATATCCGAGAGATCCTCGGAAACCTGTACATTTTCCCCCGCCTCAATGCCGATCGTGACCGTGACGTTCCCGTCAAAGTCCGCATCCGCAAAGGAGGTGCCGTCCGGCAGGTAGGGAGTGATGTCCACTGTGGTGGTGAAGGTCTCCGTCCGGCCGCTGATGTCAATGACCCCTGCCGGGATCACGATACTCTGCACGGTGGAGAGCACCGTGGACTTGCCGGAGAGTTCCACCGTGTCAGGGTCGATGGTCAGAACACCTGACAGCATATATCCCGCCGCCGGGCTTCCGGTGTACTGGGCAATGATCGGCACCGAGGAGATCGGGTTCACCGCCACCGAGATCTTGACACTGGTGATGTTCATGGTCAGGTTCGTGGTGTCCACCTGGTTTCCGTCCGCGTCCAGAAGGCGGATGTCAGAGTAGGTGGAGATGTTGCCGGTCGCGCCGGACACATCCACGTTTGCCACCGCCGACTCGATGCTCTCAACAACGGACTGGGGTCCGGAGACCCGGATCTGGTTCTGCTCCGGGGTGATGGTGCCGACCTGATAGCCGTCCGCCACGTCTCCGGAGGTGGTGGTCTTGAGCACAAAAGAGGAGGTGCTGCGCTCCTCCACGGAGAGCTTCACGTACTGGATGCTTCCCGTGATCGAGGTGATCTCGCTGTCGTACTTCGTGGAATAGTAGTTGATCTTGATCTGGCCGTCATCGGTCATGTCCTCCACATCGGCGGTTGCCACGATGTTGGAGGAATCCAGGGAATCAATGATGGAGCGGCTTGCCCGCACCGTGACCACCGGCACCACATCTGTGGAGTCGAGCACGGTGTAGACCTTGCCGTCATCGGTGATCTCGTTGGTGTGCAGAAGGCGCACGGTCAGGTTGCTGATGGTCATCTGCCCGATCGGATCGTTGACGTTGTTGACCACCACCCAAAGGATGACGGCGAGCACAAGGGACAGGATCCGCAGGCCGATGTTCTGGAAGAAATGCGGTTTGTTATTCTTCATCCTTCTCCTTGCCT
>JBJEYC010000104.1:0-14493 GCA_051886435.1 Lachnospiraceae bacterium | reverse complement strand
CGGAGGGAGTCATCCAGAGCTCAAATTTCCACTGCTGCAGCCAGGTCTCGGGCCATAGCGAGGTGATGTGGGCGAGAAAGCTCTCCAGCAGTCGAAACCAACGCTCACTGCGCTGAATGAAGTTGATCCGGGACGGCTCCGCCTGCTGAAACATGAAGTTGAACTGGTGCCGGGTCAGCTCTACAAACGGGAGCAGATGACTGGCGTGGAAAAAGGACAGGCAGGAGTCCAGACTCTGAAAATTCAGAGCATAATCCGGAAGCATGGCGGGGAGAAAGGAGGAGGCAACCATGCCCATTACCCGCACATAGCGGAAGGAAAGGTGCTGACAGAACAGTACCAGCTCTTTGCGGAACTGTTGCGACTGTAGGTTTTGGACAGCACCGATGTTGATGATCAGGTCCTTCCGCTCAATGTGCCGCGTTTTTTGAGTGACACAGAGCTCGATGGATTCCCGTATGCTTTCGGAGGCCTCCGCATGATCCGGGCGCTCAGTGGGGATGGGCGCCGTATGGGGCGCTTTTTCCTGTTGCTGATGGCTGGTGCGAAATTCCGAGGGGGTCATGCCATACCGGCGCACAAAGTTTTTGCGGTAGGCCGAGAAGGACGAGAACCCGTTCTGAAGGGCAACCTCGCTGATGGGGAGGTTGGTGCTGCGCAGATCCCGGAGGGAGTAGAACAGCCGTTGATCATTCAGGTAATTCTTGAAGGTGGTGTGGAAGTTCTCCCGGAAAAACGCAGAGAGATACTGAGGAGTCAGGTAGAACTTTCCTGCGAGGTCCGGGAGTGTGAGCGGCTCCATGTAGTTCTGGTCAATGTAGTCCGCAATGGCTCTTACGCGGCTGCTGTACTTGTTTTCCTGTGATTTTGGAGCCACCGCATCTCCAAAAAGCCGTTGCAGTTCTCCGAGGATCAGATAGCAGCTGCCCAGGAGGGTGTAGGAAATTCCAGAGTCATTTTTGGCATACAGATCCGCCGTGAGAAAGAGCTGTTTCTTCAGGGGAAGGTAGTCCTGTTCCGGGTGGAGTGTGGAATCACAGGTGGAGAAAAGCGGCATGTTCAGGTGATCCTCCAAAAAGGAGGAGGACAGCCCTAGAATCATCAGCTCACAGTCTTCCTGTGCCTGCAGCAAGGCCTTTCGTCCCGGACTCAAAAGAAGCAGGTCATTTCGCTGGTAGAGATGCGGCTCGTTTCCCAGACTGATCCGGATGGAGCCGTAGGTCACGTAGAGAAAGGCATAGAAGGAATATTCCAGGGAGGTATCCTGCTGCACCTTGAGATAGTGGAGCAGTTCAATCGGAATTTCAGGATTCTGGTTCATTCTCAGGTCCTTCCTCTCTCACGGAATGCGGAACACGCCGTTCACGGGAGAGACTACAAGTGACAAGACGCACTTCGTTGTCATTAAGTTCGGTGTCGAGGTTGAAGATTCCGTCATCCTCCACGGTGCAGGTTACCGTGTGCACAAAGAGCCGGCTTTCATCTACATAGGAAGAGAGCTCAGGTGTGTGTTGGAGGTCGAGGTAGGACAGGTTCTTCCAGGTGCTGAGCAGGTTGGAGTGTGTACTGCTGATGATGTACTCCTGCAGCAGGTAGGTGCCGGGCAGGATCCCTTTCAGGCGGATGTGGCAGTGATCACTCCCGCAGTCGGTGAACACAACGTCCGGAGAAGAGAGCGCCTCCCGGGTGACATTTTCCCTTAGAGCTGCATCCTTGAGATGCATGTACCGGACGAGGAGAATCTGGAAGCGGCCGGGATAATCCGCGGTGACCAGACAGTTTTCTGAGCTTCGAATGAAGTAAGGTCCAAGTCGATTGAGAAGCTGCAGAGCATGATATGAGGGCTTGGGAAAATCGGAATCTGAGAGCAGACCCCAACCCCCGAACAAAAATCCACCGGCATCCCGATACCGCAGGGATGCATCAGAGAGCAGATAATATCCGAAAGAGGCAATCCCGGTGTGCAGCAGGTCCAGCACATTCCGGCATAGCCAGGCCGCCTGGTAGCAGGAGTCATTCAGAAAGTTCCGGGCGGAGAGATTGGAGTTGGTCTCGGTCACCCAGATCCTGACTTCAGGGTTGTCTTCCTGCACAATCTGACGAAACAGGTCGATACGCTTCTGAAAGAGATGTGGGTCTTTGGAGAGAACCATCTTTTCACCGTCGGCATCAACCAGTGGGTAAAGGTAGACTGTGTAGAAGTCTGGCTGGAAGGCGGAGGAGGTGAGACGGCGAAATGCCCTGCGCACAGCGGAGAGATCATTCCAGTCATTGAAACCGGGACCACCGACCTGACAATCCGGTGCATAGGAGTGGATGATCTTGCAGATTTTTCGAAACCTCGCTGCGTACTGAGTGATTCCGAAGGATTTAATGTGCGCGGTCTCTGTGTAGGAATAGCTGACCTCAAAATACCAACGGCTGAAGTTCTCCGGCCCGTAGTGATTGATACAGGCGCGCACGAAGTCCGGCAGGATCTTCTCGAGCTGGTCGTAGTACAGGTCGGAAGGCTCTGGCGATTCTGATTTGAGCGTAATGCGGTTGGTCTGCTGAATCATCAGGCTTTTGTTGCCAAGTTCCAGAAACGGGGTGATGCCGTTCTCGAGAAGCTGATCCAGGAGGGAGAAGACCGATGAAAAATCATAAATCTCCTGCCCGCCAGCCTGATAGGGAACGACCAGATCGGTGATCCGGCAGATCCGGCCGTACTTGAAACCGATGTCCCGCGCTGTCCGGGCAAGGGTTTCTCCAAGCTCGATTTTCTGCAGATCTGCGGCGTAGCCGAGGTTGACCAGCTGACTCCAGAAGTTTGGCAGGTGCTGCCTCGGATCGATGATGGCATTGACATAGATTCCTTCGGGACTCATGCAGGTGTTGGTCGGAGAAGTCTTGACAACATGGGAGGAGCGCAGCCTGCCCGGTATACCGGGCAGGGTACGGCTCTCCTCGGAGTGGGTCAGGATGGGACTCTCTCCATCCAGACGCTTTTCGATCTCCTCTTTGGTAAGATCTGTGTACTGTGCAAACAAGAGCCTCTGTTCCTCCCGGATCTTTGCCAGGAGCTGCCGGAAGGTCATACCGTAGGCCTCCTTCAGGAGACGTCCGAGGTATTGCGGCGTGATGGAAAAGTCCTCTGCAGTTTTTGCCTGTGTGATGCCGCGGTTGTAGTTTGCACTGATATACGTATACAGGGCGCGGCACAGGGAAATCCGCCGATCAGAGAGTGGAACCTTCGGGGTGGGAAGCAGATCTTTTGTCTTTGTGTGATCTGTGAGAATCTGCAGGATGGCAAAGAGATGCCCCGCTTCGGCAAGGACCGGACAGTCTCCGCAGAGCGCAAGCAGGTGATCTCCTGCGGCATCGGCATCTTCGGAGTCGGGAAGGCAGATGACCTCTGACGGGAGCTGCCGCGTTGCAGGTATGCTCACGAGGCCGTCCGGGCGAAGCAGCAAAAATGCGATATCACGGTCCTTTGGCGCTGAAAACTGTATCGGCTCTTTGGTGTACCAGGCAAGCAGCGCGCCGCTGTATTCCCTCCCCGCAATTTTTGTGTGAAGCCCTGCACCGGGGATATAGAGGACGTTGTAGCAGTCCGATTTCCAGGTGGTGCTGCCGCGCAGTCTTCTGACCTGTGCACTGATCAAGAGCTGATCTGAGATCGAATTGAAATCCATCCTTCCTCCTGTCTTTCCAAAACGGCTTGCGAAATCAACGCTCCTGTATCTCTCCGTTTATTATCCGGAATCCAGCTGTCCTGTCAAGAATGCTGATTCATAAAATGCGCATATTTTGAACTTTCTCATACGTGACCGTAATAAGAATGGCAAAATCGTACCGGATAATTCGACCGTAATAATAAAAAATGACGCATTTCAGATAAGGATCATTGGTAGGATAGGTTCAGATCTGAAGGAAAGCAGCTGCCCTGTATGGAAAATATACCAAAATCATTTTGGAGGGAAAATGAAAGTATTAGGCATATCATTCGGACGTAAGAATCAGCGCTGCGACATTCTTGTCAAGAATGCCCTGTTTGCCGCCAAGAAAGCAGGCGCTGAGGTGGAATTTGTCAACACGGTCACCAAGAATATCACCCACTGCCATGCCTGCGATTATTGCTCGCGCCAGCGGGATTCGGGCTCTGTTGAGATCGGCTGTGCCTTCAAAGACGACTATCAGGACCTTGCGGAAAAGGTTTTCGATGCAGATGGCATCATCATTGCCGCTCCGGTTTATGCTGTTGGCATTGTCGGCCAGTTCAAGAATTTCCTGGATCGGATTATGCCTTCCCATGACCGCGCTGCTCTCCTGGAGGAGAACAAGAAGCGTGAGAAGGAAGGAAAGCCGCTCCTGGATCCGAGATACTTCAAGGACCGCTACACCGGCTATATCTCTGTCGGTGGCGCCCAGACCCACCACTGGGTCTCCTTTGGCCTTCCCATGCTGCATCTGTTTGACTTTTCACTGTGCATGAAGTGCGTGGGACATGTGGACGCTTACGATCAGGGAAGAACCGGAAGCCCGCTTCTGGATGAGAACCTCCTGCAGCAGTGCCGGGATCTGGGCACTGCCGTAGCAGCGTCCCTCGGCAAGCCCTATGATGAGGTTGACACCTGGGTTGGACCGGAAGGGGTCTGCCCGGTCTGCCACAATGAGCTGGTCAGCATCAACGGCACCACCACAGTGGAGTGTCCGATCTGCGGAATCTCGGGCAAACTCTCCGTGGAGGGAGAACATGTCCACATCCATTTCCCGAAGGAGCAGATCAGTCGTGCACGCAACACCATTCCCGGCATCTATGAGCATTACTACGAGATTCAGAATATGATCAAGGTCTGCGTTCCCAAGCTTATGGAAAATCATGACAAACTTGAAGAGGAGATGAAGCTCTACAAGGCACCCTTTGAAGAAGTGATCAAGGAGATGTGAGATGGCAGCAGAAGGAAAGAAACTGAATAAGTATGGCATGGAGCCGCTGAAGCCCATTAACTACTTGGTGTATGGCCTTGGAAATTTTGCATCTCAGCTCTCCTGGACCATGGTCAGCACCTATCTCTCCCTGTTCTACACTGATGTCTTTGGACTGGGAACCGGTGCGGTGGCGCTGCTGATGCTGATTGCGAAGATCTGGGACGGCGTCAACGATCCCATGATGGGCACCATCATGGAGCGGACCCATACCAAATTTGGCCGGTTCCGGCCCTACATCTTCGTGGGTGCGTTCTTCCTGGTCATTTTCACGATCCTGACCTTCACGGTACCTGGATTCGGCGACACCGGAAAGCTCATCTGGGCCTATGTGACCTACATCGGCTTGGGCATGTCCTATACGATGACCAATGTCCCCTACGGTGCTCTGCCGGTGGTCATGACCAAGGATCCCAGCGAGATCAACAAACTGAATGCCGCCCAGATGATGGGAATGACGATCGGACAGATCCTCCTGAACCTGACGGTCTTAAAGCTGGTGACCCTGATCGGCCACGGAAACCAGGCGGCCGGCTATCGCGGTACTGCAGCGCTCCTTGCTTTGATTGCGCTGCCGATGTTCCTCGCAGTCGCTGTTCTGTCCAAAGAGAGAATTCACACGGAGAAGAAGTATCAGGGCTCCATCGGAGAGGGACTTCGAAATATCTTTACGAACAAGAACCTGATGATGGCCATTCTTTACACCTTTTTCAACATGTTTGGAATGATGGGCCGCATCTCCGTCTGTGTATATTTTTACCTGTATGTTGTGCAGGATATGCGCTTCATCACGGTCTTCATGATGATGCAGATGCTTGTTGGTACCTTTGTCATGCCGCTTGCAGCTAAGCTCTGCGACAAGTACGGAAAGAAAAAGGTTGCCATCGCCTCGATGCTCATTCAGGGCGGAGCGCTGACCATCCTGTTCCTCGGTCCGGTTCAGAACATTATCTTTAACTTCATTATGCTGGTGATCTACGGCTTTGGCTATATCGGAGGCCCCTGCGGCTCCGGTATGATGGCAGATGCCATTGATGACTATGATCTCAAGAAGGGCGTTCGGAACGACGGAATGGCCTACTCCTTCAACGGTACTGCGACGAAGATCGCAACGGCTATCGCCAATGCCCTGTTTCTGGTGATCATGGGTGCCTACGGTTATGTCGGCGGCGGAGAGATCACCTCTACAGTGCGGTTTGGCATCAATCTCTCTTCCAACCTGCTTCCCGGTATCATCTTCTTTGTCGGCATTATCCCGCTGCTTTTCTATGACTTGGACAAGCCTGGCTACATGGAGAATGTCCGTGAAAAACTGGTTGCCAGAAACAGACAGAGAGAAGCGGAGGCAAAGAGCGAGTAATTCTTCTGTAAAACTTCATCCATCATTTTGGGAGCAGCCCTGCGGGGCTGCTTTTTTGCGTTTCCTGGAGCTGAATCCATGGATCCGAATGCCAGGGCTGCAAAGGAATCTTGAGATTCACTTTCCGGTTGGCTTCATGAATCCGATGAAAAGAGTGAGATCGGAAATCGGAAAAAGAGATCACAATGAATCGCATGACATGAAAAAAGGAAGCTTGTCCGGAAGAGGTTCTCCGTATACTGGTCACTGTAAGCGGAACCGCCGCGATAAAGTTTCAAAAAATCGCAAAAGAAGAAAACATTTCAAGGAAATAACAAGCAGGAGGTAGTCCAAATGGCAGGAAGACCGGTATTTGACCCGAACGGGTTCAGAAATGTGAGAAGGGACGGGAAGACGACAGGTTTCACGTTTGCCTGCAAGCTTCAGTACTACAGAGGGATTACCCTCTCAATCATCCGAGACCTGGCGGTCACCATTGATGGGGAGAAAATTCCCCGGGAGGATGTGTTTCTCACGGTGAATCAGGAGACCTTCTCCTTAGAAGAGTGCAGAACCGTGATCAGCTCCAATTACCGCTGGGAGTTCGGTGAGTACGCCACGATCTATGTGAAGAAAGAGGGCGGCCTTCCGGCAGGAGAGCATCACCTCAGCCTTCTTCAACACATCGCACCCAGCTACATGCCGTTTCCGTTGATGAACACCGTTGAGACCGATTTCGAGATGAAGGGGGAGGAAAATCAATGAGCATCAAGAGAAGTGTTTCCTTATACAGCTATCAGGATTCCTACTACATGGGAGATCTGGACCTGGAGGGCTGCCTTCGGGAAACCGCAAAGGCAGGCGCCACTGGTGTGGAGCTCCTTGCGGAGGAAATGATCAAGCGTTTTCCGGATCCGATCTACACGGAGTCTTTCCGGGAACAGTGGAAGGGGTGGCTCGACAAGTATCACCTGACGCCCACCTGCTATGACGCATTTTTGGAGAACCGGATTTTTGACAACCGCACCCTGAGCCTCGGGGAGCAGATTGACATGATGAAGCGCGATCTGACCTGTGCTTCGCTCCTCGGTTTCTCCTGCCTGCGCACCCTGGTCTCTACGCCGATCGAGGTCATCGAGGGCTCTCTGGAGTATGCAGAGTCTGTCAATGTCAAGATCGGTCTGGAGGTTCATGCACCGTTCTCCCTGAACTCAACCTGGGCTCAGGGATATCTGGACAAGCTGGACAAGCCCGGAAGCAAGTATCAGTACTTTGCGTGGATCCCGGACATGGGAATCTTCTGCAAGAAAATCCCGGACGTTTTCCGCGAGCGCTGCAGAAGGCATGGCGCCACAGACGAGGGCATTGCCCTGGTGGATGAAGCCTATGCAGACCGCGTCAGGAACGGCTTCACGAAGATCGAGTACTCCCAGAATCTCGGTGCCGCGAACATGGCATACCGCAATGCCAATGGAGAGAGCGCACTGAAGGAGAAGCTTGAAAAGATGCATGCCACCAAAGGAGATTTTGAATATCTCTCTGGCAGTTACACCTATTCCTGGAGCGATCCAAAGGATCTGGAGGACAACATCGGCCGCATCTGCCATCTGCATGCAAAGTGCTACAACACCAGCGCGGACTATGTGGAAACTGCTGTGGCCATCCCCGAGGTAGTTGCGGCACTGAAAAAGGCAGGGTATGAGGGATATCTGAGCACGGAGTACGAAGGTGGAGAGCATCTGCGTGAGGTGCAGCTGGTTCCGGATGTGGAGCAGGTCCGGCGACATCAGGAAGCACTTAGAAGGGCAATCGAGGGATAAGAATTAGGAGGAAATCGAAATGGCAGAGTATAAGACACAGATTGTGGTTGTGGCAGGCGGGCCGGCAGGCCTTTCCGCAGCAGTGCAGGCCGCGGAGGATGGCGCGGAGGTCATCCTGGTTGAGAAGAATGCAGCAGTTGGCGGTGCGGCAAACATGGGCATGGGTCCGCTGGGCATTGGAACCAAGTATCAGAAGAGACAGATGTACGACATCACGGTGGAAAAAGCCTTCCGTATGTTTATGGAGTACACCCACTACAACGTGGATGCCCGTCTGGTGAAGCGGTATTTTGCACAGTCGGCAGAGACCATTGAGTGGCTTGAGGACAAAGGTGTGGAGTTTGAGGGTGCCTTCAAGTACTTCACGAAGTCCGAGCCGACCTGGCACATTGTGAAGACGGATCATGGCATCGGACCACGCGCCGCTTCCTTTATGAATAAAGCTCTCTATGCCAGAGCGCAGGAACTGGGCGTGAAGTTCCTGCTGGAGACCCCAGCAAAGCGCCTGTTGAAGGATGCAGAGGGGAAGATCTGCGGCGTGGAGTGCGAGGATAAGGAAGGAAAGCGCTTCACGATTGAGTGCCAGGCAGCCATCCTGGCGACGGGCGGTGGCGGAGCCAATCCCGAGTTCATCAAGGAGGAGACCGGCTACACCTGGGGGAAAGACATGTTCAATTTTGCCATTCCCGGAAATGTGGGAGACGGCATCAAGATGGCTTGGGAGGCCGGTGCCGACCACATGCAGGTGCGGATCGAGCAGGCTGCCGGCTTTGTCGGCATTGAGGATCTTTCCGCCAGTGTGTCCAACATCATGAGCCAGCCGAACCTTCTCGTCAATAAGTTTGGCAAGCGCGTCATGGATGAGGAGCAGATGCAGAATACCACTTTCCTCTCCAATGTTGCGTCCCATCAGAAGGACCGGGTGGTCTTCTCCATCATTGACAGCTCTATTGCCAAGTACTACATGCGCAACGGCGTGGATGAAATCAACATGGTCCGCCCGAATCCGGATGTCTCTGATTTTGCAGATGCGGTAAAGAAGGCAAAGGAGAATGGCAACACCGGACTGTACATTGCAGACTCCATTGAGGAACTGGCAGAGATGTGTGGCATCGATGAGGAAAACCTGGTTGGGACCGTGGATGACTACAACGACTACTGCGACTCTGTGGATGAGGAATTCTTCAAGGTTAAGAGATACCTTCGGCCTCTCATCAAGGCTCCTTATTATGCAGCGGAGATTCATCCCGGCGGATACGGTACGGTAGGCGGCATCCGTATCAATGAGAACTGCGAGGCCTGCGACAAGGAATTTGAGCCTATCCCGGGACTCTATGCGGCGGGAGCGGATGCCTGCAACATCTATGATGATTCCTATATGTTCCTGCTTCCCGGCAACTCCATGGGCTTTGCTGTGAATACCGGCAGAATTGCCGGCATGGAAGCCTGCGAATACGTACAGAGAGAGGACTGAAACGGAGGACACCGGAAGTGACGGTATCAAAAAGAGTGGCGCTCAGCGTCTTTATGGTGGCCTTTGCATTTGGCCTGAACATCACCGGGATCATGCCGGTTCTCGGCATGATCTCTGAGAAGTATGCCGATGTGGGGATCAGCATGATCCAGATGCTGCAGACTCTCCCTTATCTGCTTCTGATGGTCGGCTCGCTCTGTGTCGGCTTTCTGGCGGCAAGAATAGATAAGAAAGTGCTGCTGGTTTTTGGCCTTGGCCTGATCGGTGTTTGCGGTGTGGCGCCGTTTTTCTTTGACAGCTTTGCGGTGCTTTTGGTTTCTCGGATTTTGATTGGATTTGGCTTTGGTGTCGTCAGCCCCCTGAATACTGCCGTCATCGCGGAGTTCATCGAGCCGGAAAAGCGAAGCGGGTACCTGGGACTGCATGTTGTGGGAATGGGAGTTGGCGCAATGGTGGGGAACCTTTTAGGAGGTGTTCTTGCCAAAGCAGGACTTTCGTACTTCTACCTGGTTTATGCCATTGCTTTTGTCTCCATGGCGGTCGTCGCAGCGGTGCTGCAGCGCTCCCGCCCGGCGGCACGGACGGACCAGGGAGGGAAAAAGACCGCGATTCATATCACGGCAATGGTATATGTTCTCTCCCTGATGTCCTTTCTGCATACGCTGTTCATCAACGCCTACAACACCAATATCAGCATCTATCTGACGGAAAACATCACGAGTGATCCGGGTGCATCCGGCATTGTGACAGGTATCAATTCTGCCTTCGCCCTGCTGGTGGGTGCCTGCTTTTCCAAAATTTCCGGCGTGCTCAAAGACAGAACACTGCCTGTGGCGGTCTTTGCGGCCGCTGCGGGATATGGAGCGCTGTTTGTGCTTCCCGGCATGGCAGGCGTTCTGGTCTGCAGTGCACTCTGCGGGATGTCTCTGAGTGCTTTTATGGCGATGAGCTCCTTCCTGATCAGCATCTCAGTGGAGCCGGATGCGGTTGCAATGGCGAGCAGCATCTTTTCCATCATCGGCGGCATCGGAGGTCTCCTGGCCCCGGTTATCACAGGCGCTCTTGCCAATGGCATCGGCGGCAATACCGCAATTCACCAGTTCGCGATTGCGGGTGTCGGCATGGCACTGCTGGGGGGCTTCACCACAGC
This sequence comes from Lachnospiraceae bacterium, assembly GCA_051886435.1. GTDB lineage: Bacteria > Bacillota > Clostridia > Lachnospirales > Lachnospiraceae > CAG-791. The sequence continues at coordinate 3,742 of JBJEYC010000104.1, read as the reverse complement.
GGTGATTGTGGGGAACAGAAAAAAGACAAGGGCTGCAGCATAAGGGCAGCAGGGATCCGTTTTTATGGAGGGAATCATGGTTTCAATTACAATTGACGGAACCAAGCTGAGTGTTCCGGAGGGGAAAAATGTTTTGCAGTGTGCGCTGGACAATGGCATCTACATCCCGCACCTGTGCCATCACAAGGATCTGGTGCCGCTTGGATCCTGCAGAATGTGCGTCGTTGAAGTGGAGGGTGAGGACAAGCCCGTTCCCTCCTGCACACTGAAGGCGAAAGAAGGACTTGTGGTCCGCACACAGACGGAACAGGTCACGGAGCTGAGAAGGCTGGCACTGGAGCTCTTGCTCACAGGTCATCCGGAGGATTGCTCCACCTGCCCGGAGTATGGTCACTGCGAGCTGCAGATGCTGATTCAGTACATCGGGCCAAAGACCGGCCGTTTGAAAATGCGCAACAAGGGATTTGAGGTTAACAGCGCCAATCCTCTGATTGAGCAGGATATGAACCGCTGTGTTCTGTGCGGCCGCTGTGTGCGGGCATGCCACAAGCTGCGCGGCGTCGGCGCCATCGACTACCAGAAGCGCGAGGACCTGGAGGTCTACACCGGGACGGTCAAAAACATGCTGCTGGCTGATGCAGACTGCCGCTTCTGTCAGGCCTGCGTGGAGGTATGTCCCACAGGAACCCTGCGGGATAAGCTGATGCTGGCGCATCCGGAAAAGCGCAAGGAAGAGGTGGTTGTCCCCTGCCGCAGCGCATGTCCTGCCCACACAGATATTCCCAGGTACATTCGGTATATCAAAGAAGGAAAATACGATGAGGCGGCTGCGGTAATCCGGGAAAAACTTCCCTTCCCCAAGTCGCTGGGATACATCTGCACTCATGCCTGCGAGCTGGAGTGTAAGCGCAACTGCCTGAACGAGGCCATGTCGATCCGAAACCTGAAGCGCTTTGCGGCGGAACAGGACACCGGTTCCTATTGGAGGGGGAAAGGAAAACAGCTTCCCGACACCGGGAAGAAGGTATGCGTCATCGGAGCAGGCCCCGCCGGTCTGACAGCTGCCTACTACCTGCGCAAGCAGGGACACGCTGTGACCGTAAAGGAAGCGCTGCCAAAGGCGGGCGGCATGCTCTCCTACGGGATCCCCTCTTACCGGCTTCCCAGAGAGATCGTGGCCGGGGAGGTCCAGGTCTTTGAAGACCAGGGTGTCCGGATTGAGACAGGTGTCACGGTAGACCGCCCGGAGGATCTGCTTTCTGAGTTTGATGCTGTCCTGGTTGCGATCGGAAATCACCAGGGTGTGCGGCTTCCGATCCCCGGATCTGACCTGCCGGGAGTCCTCCTGAATATCGACTTTTTACAGAAGGTGTCCATGGGAGAGGAGACGGGACTCGGAAAGAAGGTTGTAGTCCTCGGCGGCGGCAATGTTGCCTTTGACTGCGCCAGAAGCGCAAAGCGGCTCGGAGCAGAGGAGATCCATGTTGCCTGCCTGGAGGCCAGGGACAAGATGACCTCCGACGAGGAGGAAATCCAGCAGGCGCAGGAAGAGGGCATTCAGGTGCATCCCGCCCAGACCTTTGAGGCCATTACCGGAGAGGATCATGTGACCGGTGTGGACTTTATGAACGTCGAGTCCTTCCGGTTTGACGAAAACCGCCGTGCGGTTATCGTCAAAGAACCGGATTCCCTGCATCACATCGAGGCGGATACTGTGATTTTTGCAACCGGCCAGCGCTGCACGCTCTCGGCTGGCTCCTCTCTGGAGCGCGGCAGAGCAAACAGTGTCGCGGTCACAGATCTTACGGAGGACAAGTCCACTTCGGTGCCGGGTGTCTTTGCGGCTGGCGACTGCATTTACGGCACCAAGTCCGTTGTAATGGCAGTGGAATCCGGCCGGGAGGCTGCCTCTCAGATCGACAAATACCTGGGCGGCGACGGGGAGATCACCGAGGTGCTGGCACCTGTGGAGACTCCCTCCCCGTGGATAGGAAAAATTCACGGTTTTGCCGGAGAAAAGCGGCTGACACCGCAAATCGACCCGGCGAAGGCTCGGGAGCATTCCTTTGCCCTGTTTGATCACGGTCTGTGTGAGGAAGCGGCCTGCAAGGAGGCCGGAAGATGCCTGCAGTGTGATCTGCGCCTTGGCATCTCCAAGCCGAGTGTCTGGGGCGATTATGCCAAGGAGGGATGAAAATGGGCACAATTGATTGGAGCAGCGTCGAGGCGGCAGGCCTTCGGGACTATGGCCTGTTCCCCGGGAAAATCACGGATCGGCTGCAGGAAGTGAGAAATGCCGCACAGCGGGAGAGTTTTGTCCCGGGTGTTCTCTGTGGCCTCAATAATGCTGACCAGGATCATGCCTATCTTGACATTCTGCGGAAGGACCCAGAAGCGGTTGTGGCCGGGATTCTTGCCTGCAAAGAGGCACTTGATGCAACAGTCTGTGAGCTGTACCTTCCTGAAAACGAGGAGATGCTTGCACAGGAAGTTCGGCCGAAGATGGAAGAAGCAGGGATTTCCGTCAAACTCGGTATTATCGATGTGCGTGAACATGCCAGGGATTTCCTGATCCATCTGGCAGGAGCAGCAGATCTTGCGGCAATGCAGGATGGAGTGGCGCCGGAGGGTAGATATTTTAAGACGGCGGAAGAACTCAAGCGCCTTCCGGATGAAACAACGCTGGGAGAGGTTCTGGATCTTTCTAACGCAAAGGCAGTATGGGTCGGATATCGGTATATTACGCCAGAAGAAGCCGAGACGCTGGCCTGCAGTGCATGTCCGACCGGCACTGCAAAGGTTCTGGACAAATCCTGCTGCATCGTAGAGGAAACCAGGAAGCGCCTGAGAGCCTTCCGCGAGATCAGCTGCGGAAAGTGTGTATTCTGCAGAGAGGGTTTGATTCAGCTTGAATATGAGCAGAGCGAAGTTACCAAAGCTAGGGGAAAGTCCGAGTACCAGGATTATACCGAGGAGATCGGCAACGCAATGCATCATCAGACGCTCTGTTCCGTCGGGCAGAATGCAGCAGACGTGGCACTGTCCGCCTGGAGTGCGTTTGGCAGCGAGTACGAGCAGCACATCAAAAAGAATAACTGTCCGGCGGGGGTGTGCGAGGCCTTCTCACATCTTTACATCGATCCGCAGGCCTGCACCGGCTGCGGCGACTGCCTGGATGCCTGCCCCGCTGATGCAATTCTTGGGAGGCCTGGCTATATCCACATGATCGAAGACCTCGACTGCACGAGATGCGGCAAGTGTATTTCAGCCTGCGAGGAAGGTGCGATTGTTCGGGCCACCGGAAAGCTCCCGAAGCTGCCGCAGCGGCTGGTGAAAGTGGGAAAATTCAAAAGACACGGCTGAGCACGGACGCAGTCGAAAACTTTATTATGAAAGAGCCTCTCTCCCTTGTGAGAGAGGTTCTTTTTTGCTGTATCGGCGGAAAATCCCTGCAAAAGGTTCAGAAATTGCCCGCAGAATGAATCTGATGAACCGGGGCGGGGATCAAAAAGGAAATATCAGCCGTGGAACCAGAGACAAAGGTGAAACGGCGAGCGACTGCAGAAACTGGGCTTGGTTATGATAGCTCTGTCAGAAAGAGAACATGCCATGCAGCCGGAAGGCGGCAGGCTTTGAAGGAAAACAGGAGGGACAATGGCACAGGATATCGGTTTTGCAATCATTGGACACGGATTCATGGGTCACGAGCACGAAAAGATGCTCTCCAGCTTCCCGGGCATCC
>JBJEYC010000103.1:0-2929 GCA_051886435.1 Lachnospiraceae bacterium | reverse complement strand
AGGCGAGCCTGCGCCTTGTCTCCATGCTGTACATGTTTGTGATCTTTCTCTACATAAAGTTTATCTACGTGGATGACAACTATGACAGCATCATCGTCTATTTCATCGGTATGATGATCGGACGCTTTGTCTTCTTCGGGGCGTCTCTGAAGGAGTTCCTTGATGCCATTGCCCATGCCATGCGCGATCTGGGGATGCTGGCACTGGCCCTTCTTCTGACCGCCTTCATGGCCTGGTATGGCTTTGGCACCGGATATCTGCTCCGGATCAACGGCGTGGTGGTGAGTCTTCTCATTGCCCACCTGTACCTGATTGTGGCGCTCTTTCTTCTGGTGCGTTTCGGCTTTGTAAAGCTCTTGGTGCCGGTTCCGAAGGGAGAGGCAGTGCCCCGGCAGGAGAATCGGGACGACCGCCTGCAGGCAAAGAAGGCCCGGGCACTGGAACGGAAGATGGAGGATGAGTGGGACGAGCATGACCCGTTTCACCAAAGACCTGTAAGACCAAACACTTCTGCAAGGCGCGTACCCCGTTCGGCGGTGCAGGACTATGATGGGGCAAATCCGGCTCGTGGAGAATACCAGGCAAAGCCCGGAAGAACGCCGCTTCGGGAGGGACCTTCCCGGCAGGCACCCGATGAGAATGCAAAGCGGCGCAGACAGAGTGCGCCAGCCCGCCGCTCCCGGAATTTTGTCGACCTGGAGGAGGATCCGGATGAGATCACCTTTTCCCAGATGCCGGATGGAGAGGAAGACTGGGAGGAGGAACCGAATCCGGGCAGCAGGAGAAACCGCCGGGAGGATTCGGATTCTGAAGACTTTTTTGATGACTGAAAAGGGAAAGATCGGGAGGAAAAGCGTATGAAGATCTGTGTCTATCTTGGGGCAAGCCTTGGCGAAGACCCCGGGTATGCCAAAGCCGCAAGGCAGCTTGGCACCATGATCGCTAGGACCGGAAATGAGCTGGTCTACGGCGGCAGCCGGGTGGGACTCATGGGCATTCTTGCGGAGAGCGTCCTGCAGGCAGGCGGCGCGGTCACCGGCGTGGAACCGCAGTTTTTCATCGACAGCTGTGTACAGCACGAGGGACTGACAAAGCTCATCGCAACAAAAGATATGGCGGAGCGAAAGCAGACAATGATTGCCCTTTCGGATGCCTTTATCGCCTTCCCGGGCGGCACCGGTACGCTGGAGGAGATCACAGAGGTCATCTCGCTGAATGCGCTGGGGCGGATGCAAAAGCCCTATGTCTTTTACAACCTGAATCACTACTATGACCCGCTCTTTGCAATGTTTGACCGGATGCAGGAGCAGGGCTTTGTGACAAGAGAAAGCCGCAGCATGATCCGGCAGGCACAGGACCTTGACGGAATCCGGGCGGCACTGGGGATAACGTAATGCAAACCATCAGAATCCGGGACCTCTCCCTGCCGGAGACGGCCATATACAATGAACACCGGGAAAGTGCCCTGATGCACTGCAATGAACCGGAACCGGGGATCTTTATCGCGGAGAGCCCCAAGGTGATCCTGCGGGCCCTTGCAGCCGGATATGAACCCATCAGCGTCCTGATGGAGGAAAAACAGCAGAACCTGGAGGGACGGCAGGTACTGGAGGCACTGGAGGCAAAAAAAGCCGACATCCCGGTCTATCTTGGAGACCGGGAACTTCTGATTGCCATCACGGGTTTTGCGCTGAACCGGGGCGTTCTGTGTGCGATGCGGCGAAGAAAGGAGAAAAGCCCCCGGGCACTTCTGGAGGAGACTGGGGCAGAGCGGATCTGCATCCTGGAGGAAGTGGAAAATCCCACCAACGTGGGCGCGATCTTCCGCTCGGCGGCGGCACTCTCCATGGACGCGGTGCTGCTGTCTCCCGGCTGCAGCGATCCCCTCTACCGGAGGGCGGCAAGGGTTTCCATGGGCACCGTGTTTCAGGTGCCCTGGACCTACCTGCCGGAGGGATCCTGGCCGGAGGAGACGCTCCGGACTCTGCATGATCTCTCCTTTACCACGGTGGCCATGGCCCTTCGGGACCATTCGATGGCGGTGGATGATCCGATCCTTCGGGCAAAGCCCAGGCTTGCCGTGATTCTCGGCACTGAGGGAGACGGCCTGCGGGATGTCACGATCGATGGGGCGGATGCCTGCGTCTGCATTCCGATGGCGCACGGTGTGGACTCGCTCAACGTCGCTGCCGCGGCCTCAGTCGCATTCTGGGAGCTGGGGCGCAGAGACAATACAACAGAGAAAGGAGAACACAGCCATGGATGAGCGCAGCCGGTGTGATCTGCGGAAACAGCTTGCAGACTTTGACCCGTTCAACGAGCAGGAGGAGAAAGACCGGGAAAAACTCCTTGCCTGGATGGACACCGGGCTTGATCTCTACACCCGGGATAATGGCTTCGCTCACTGGACGGCGTCCGCCTGGGTGACGGATCCTGCGGGGCAGAAGATCCTGATGGCCTGGCACAACATCTATCGCAGCTGGTCCTGGCTGGGCGGCCATGCGGACGGAGAGCGGGACCTTTTGTCGGTTGCCATGCGGGAGGTCCGGGAGGAATCGGGACTGCAGTCTGTGACCCCGGTGTCAGAGAAAATTTTTTCCCTGGAGATCCTGACAGTAGACGGACATGAAAAGAGGGGTGTCTACGTCCCATCCCACCTGCACCTGAATGTCACCTATCTTCTTGAAGCGGATCCCACAGCGCCGATCCGCAAAAAGGAGGATGAAAACAGCGGCGTCGCCTGGTTTTCGAGAGAGGGAGCGGTCCTTGCCTCTACAGAGCCCTGGTTCCGGGAGCGGATCTACACAAAGCTCAACAAAAAGATGTCGGTGTACTTTTCTGGGTGAAAAAACGGGAAAAAGGTGGACAAAGGCAGGAAAATTCACGGAAAAAACGTCATCCGCAGTATGCACTTTGGAAATTCGATGAT
>JBJEYC010000102.1:0-2929 GCA_051886435.1 Lachnospiraceae bacterium | reverse complement strand
CCAGCGAGTACTCGGAGCTGATGCAGAAGTCCTACATCGACTACGCGATGAGCGTTATCATCGCAAGAGCCCTTCCCGACGTGCGGGACGGCTTAAAGCCGGTGCAGCGGCGCACGCTTTACGACATGGAAGAGCTGGGGATCCACTGGAATTCCCCCTACCGCAAGAGCGCCCGCATTGTGGGCGATACGATGGGCAAGTACCATCCCCACGGGGACAGCTCGATCTACGACGCCCTGGTGGTGATGGCCCAGGATTTCAAAAAGACCCTTCCCCTGGTGGACGGGCACGGAAACTTCGGCACGATCGAGGGCGACTCGGCCGCTGCCATGCGTTACACCGAGGCAAGGCTCCAGAAGGTGACCGAGGAGGCAATGCTGGCGGATTTAAACCGCGGCGTGGTGGACTTTGGCCCCAACTTCGATGAGACCGAACAGGAGCCCCTGGTCCTGCCCTGTATGATCCCCAACTTTCTGATTAATGGTTCTGAGGGCATCGCCGTCGGCATGGCAACCTCCACGCCGACGCACAACCCGGGGGAGGCGATCGATGCGGAGATCGCCGTCCTCGAGAACCCGGACATCACGACAAGAGAGCTCCTTCGGATCATGCCGGGCCCGGACTTTCCGACAGGCGGCATCGTCATCAACAAGCAGGATCTTCCGGAGATCTATGAGACCGGCAGCGGCAAGATCCGCCTGCGGGGGTGCGTCACCACGGAGAAGGGAAAGAATGGCCACGTGAACCTGGTGGTCACCCAGATCCCCTACACGATGATCGGCACCGGGATTGCCAAGTTCCTGGCGGACGTGGCGGCCCTCTCCGAGAACCATGTGACCAGCGACATCGTGGACATCTCGAACCAGTCCTCTAAGGAGGGCATCCGGATTGTCATCGAGCTCAAGAAGGACACGGATGTGTCCAACTTCGAGAACCTTCTGTACAAGAAGACGAAGCTCGAGGACACCTTCGGCGTCAACATGCTCGCAATCCACAACGGCCGCCCCGAGACCATGAGCCTTAAGGACGTGCTGCGCGCCAACGTGGACTTTTCCTTTGAGGTCACAAGGCGCAAGTACGAGAACCTCCTTGCCGAGGAGAAGAAAAAGCGGGAGATCCAGGAAGGTCTCATCAAGGCCGTCAACGTGATCGACCTTGTCATCGAGATCCTGCGGGGGTCCAAGAGCCGGCAGCAGGCAAAGGACTGCCTGGTCCTTGGAAAGACCGACGGAATCCGCTTCAAGACATCTGCCAACAAGGCGATGGCGGCACAGCTCCAGTTCACCGAGCCCCAGGCAGAGGCCATCCTGAACATGCGTCTCTACAAGCTGATCGGTTTGGAGCTGGACGCCCTGGTCAAGGAGCACGAGACCACCGTCGCCAACATCTACAACTACGAGGAGATCCTCGAGAAGAAGTCGGTGATGACCGCGGTCATCAAGAAGCAGCTCCTTGCCTTCAAGGCGGCCTATCCGCAGCCGAGAAAGACGAAGATCACGGACGCCGAGGCGGCCGTCTACGTGGAGAAGCAGCCCGAGGAGGCGGATGTCGTCTTCGTGATGGACCGCTTCGGCTACGCCAAGACTTTGGACCTTGCGACCTACGAGCGCAACAAGGAGGCGGCAACGGAGGCGAACAAGTTCCTGCTTGTCTGCCGCAACACCGGCAGGATCTGCCTCTTCACGGACATGGGAAATCTCTACACAGTGAAGGTGCAGGATCTGCCCCTCTCGAAGCTTCGGGACAAGGGAAAGCCCATCGACAACATCTCCGCCTACGACTCCACGAAGGAGACCATCGTCTGCGCGGCGAGCCAGAGCGATCTCAACCTCTACCGCTTCCTGTTTGTGACAAGAAACGGCTTAGTCAAGCTCACGGACGGCGGGGAGTTCGATGTCTCGAGGCGTGCCGTCGCGGCAACGAGTCTTGAGGAGGGCGACCAGGTGGTCGCCGTCCTGCCCGTCACCGGGCAGAACCAGCTGGTTCTTGCCACAGAGGGCGGATATATGCTGAAGCTTGACCTGGACGAGGTCTCGCTCCAGAAGCGAAACGCAAAGGGCATCGCCGGCATCCGGCTCACCAAGGAGGATGCAGTGGAGGACGCCTGGATCTTCGCAAAGCGGGAGGCACCGACTGTAACCTTCCACGAAAAGAACATTGATCTGGGGAGCCTGCGCACCGCAAAGCGGGGCACCCGGGGATCGAAACAGTAATGCAGCGAGGAACATTATGAGAGTCATTGCAGGAACCGCAAGAAGAATGCAGCTGAAGGCGCCCTCCGGGACGGACACCCGCCCCACCCAGGACATCATCAAGGAGACCCTGTTCAACATCATCCAGTTCGAGATCCCGGGCTGTATCTTTCTGGACCTGTGCGCAGGCTCCGGGGCGATCGGGATCGAGGCCCTCTCCCGGGGGGCAAAGCACGCCTACTTTGCCGAGAACGGCAGGGAGGCGGCCTCCTGCATCCAGGAGAACCTGAAGAAGACCCACTTTGAGGATGCGGGAACCCTCCTTCGGATGGACGTGCTGTCGGCCCTCCATCAGATCCACGAAAAGCACGCGGACGTGATCTATCTGGATCCGCCCTATGAGTCGGATACCATCGAGCGGGTTCTGGCGGAGCTGAAGACCCTTCCCTATGTCGACGGGGACACCAGGATCATCCTGGAGACCTCTCTGACCTCCGACATGAGTTTTCTCGAGGAGCTGGGGTATGTTCTGGAGCGGGAGAAGGATTACCACTCCCAGCGGCATCTGTTCGTGCGCAGGGAGGCTTAAATGAGCGGAATCAAAGCGCTCTATCCGGGATCCTTTGACCCGGTGACCTACGGGCACATCGATGTCATCCGCCGTGCCGCAAGAATGTTCGACGAGGTGACGGTCTGTGTCCTGTACAACAAGGCAAAGAAGACTTCATTGTTTTCAG
>JBJEYC010000101.1:0-2932 GCA_051886435.1 Lachnospiraceae bacterium | reverse complement strand
CTGCGAGAAATGCATCGGCAGAAGGCTGAGTCCTCATGCGCTCTGTCACACACATACCGCAATGCTGGCAGAGGCTGGGTGCCCCTGGAGACGATCAGCCGGAGATCAGGCCATGCAGACAGCAAGGTAACAAAGGATGTCTGGATTCATGTAACTGACGCTATGCGTCAGAAGGGCCGGGAAAAGCTCCTGAAGGAAAGCATGCCAGCGGCGAATACGACAGTTTTGGTTACACAAGAGTTACACATATCCAGTTTTGGGCATGAAAAAAGACCGGAACCCCAGCAAATTCAAGGGGTACCGATCTCATGGTTCAATGCAGGAAAAGGGACTTGAACCCTCACTTCTTATTCAGAAAGCAGATTTTGAGTCTGCCGCGTCTACCGATTCCGCCATTCCTGCGCACGGCCCTGCAAGTCGGGACCTTCCTCATTCGACATCTTTGTGATTTTAGCAGATCTTTGGTGGAACAACAACACCGGATTTTTTTATCAGAATCGTCCCTGTGAAACCACATAACTGTGCTGCATCTCTTTCTTTGGACGGTAAGTTTCCACACAGGCTCACCTGCGGTGTCTGAGAACCAGCTCACCAGAGTGCATTTGTTCCCCGCCAGTTCTTCTGCAGGAGGGTCACCTGCTCCTCCATGATGGCAAGGAGTTCCTCGGTGCTCTCCCGCTTTCCGCCCCGGATCCAGGCGGAGAGGATGCTGATCGTAAACCCGGTGCGGACCGCCATAAAGTACCCGGGATGGGCGCTTGCAAGGCGCTGCAGGTCGCCATAGCGCCGGTGCAGGAGCTCCGCGTTCTTCTCGTGGTAGCGAAAGATGATGTCCTCCCGGCCGATCCGGATCAAAAGTTCCAGGATCTGCACGTGGTCCTCGTCCATCCAGTAGGTGAAAAAGTGGCGGGCGAGATCCCGCTCCCCGCCAAACACCGCCGGGCGGTAGCTGTCCAGTGCTTCATAAAAACCGGCATCACACTTCCACTCTACAACGTCCACGGTGTTGTCAAAGCAGCGGTAGAAGGTCGTGCGGGCAAAGTGTCCCGCGCGGGCAAGGTCCGCGACGGTGATGTCCGCAAAGGGCGAGGTTTCTAGGCAGGAAAGCAGGGCCGACCAGATCCGCTCCGCCGAGCGCTTTGTCCTCTTATCCTTCCCGATGTGGACCATGGCTTCCTCCGTTTCGATGCAAGTTGCCTGAGGATGTAGCGGAACGCTTCGCGCCCCGATTGCCCCTGGAAAGAGCCTACCTTAGGATGAGTTCCAGTGCAACCGGAAATAACCCGGCTGCGAAGGAGGTTTGTATGACACTGCAGGAATGGAAAAGTACCCCGAGCGCGCCGCTTGAGAAAACGCTTTTGGAGGCGCTGGACGCGCCCCGCATCACCCTTACAGCATATGCTTCCCGGAACGAGCTCCTTCAAGATCCGGATCTCTGGACTGAGGTGGGCTACCAAAAGACCAAGGAGGGCGTCTGGCAGGTGTCCTGCTTCTGCCCCATGCCGGGGGTGAAGGCGGACATGATCCGCTGGTGGTTCTGGTGGCACCCGAGGGCGGACCTTCGCTACGAGGCCTGGTACCCGGAGATGCACCATGCGATTTCCTACCGGAAGAAGGACGCTGGCTACTTTCTGGCACATGCACAGCCGTCCTTTCGGGACAACGTCCAGTACCCCACGGAGACCATCGGGCAAAAGACCATGGAGTGCACCCTCTCCTTCGTGACGCCGGAGGAGATGGGCTTTCAGAGGGACCTTCTGCGGAAAAGCGGCGTCTCTGCCGCGGTCTGCGCCCACGTGGGGATGGCAAGGGGCCTTGTCATGCACACGGAGATGACGCACCTCTTCCTTGAGTGGGAGGACGGGCTCTTTATGGTGAGCCGCTTCTGGCTGGGGCAGCGCCTTCCGAACCGGTTCCTGCGGGAAAAGATCATCACCCGGGACACCGCACGGGGCATGTGTGAGCACTGCCTGGTGGAGTACCGAAATCTCGCGGTGCGCCTGCCGGATCTCTACAGGACGTACGGGCCGGAAGCAGAGGGGTCGCGCGGCTGAGAATGCGACAGGTGCTCTCATTTTTCATCTCCCGAGGGTGGATCATCTGTATGGTGGGGATGAGCGCGGCCGTCCTGGCGCTTCTTCTTCGCAACAGAACAAAGTGGAGGGGCCTTCGCGCCCTGGGGGCATTGACGGTCCCCGTCCTGACCCTCCATGTCCTGGAGGAGTGGATCCTTCCCGGGGGCTTCCACTACATTTACAACATCGCCTCCGCCCCGGCACTTCGCGGCGCGTACCCGATGAACCAGCTGACAGACATGATCACGAACTTCGGCGGCGGGGTGCTCTGGTTTGTCCTCGTCCTGCGCAACCGCTACGGGAAGCGCATGGGCTTTGCGGTTATGGTATTCTCCTTTTTCGAGGCAGGGGTCCACGTCTTCCTCGCGTTTCACTCCCAGAGGATCTTTGCTTCTTGGGGCATCCTGACGCCCCTCTATGCGCCGGGCCTTATCACCGCCCTGGTTTTCTGGCTTCCCCTCGCCGTCGCTCACCTTGTCTTCTTTGTGCGGCATGGGATCCGCTTGCGGGAGATCCTCAGCGGCATACTCCTGCTTGTCGTCCTCTCCCTTCTTCTCGTGCAGCTCCCGGAAGCACTTCTAAAGCGTCCCGATACGCCCTTTGGCTGGACGGATCAGGGATTCTACGACGCCTATCTCAAAAGCTGAAACGACCCGGACCGGGTTTCCCCGGTTCGGGTCATTTGCTTGATCTCAATTCGTCTTTTCCTTTTCCAAGGCGTGCAGGGCAGCCGCCGCTTGCCCCAGGCAGATGCCGCCGTCGTTGGGCGGCACCATGCTATGCAGGAGGACGGAGAAGCCCTCCTTCTCAAGATCTGCCTTGGTCAGCCGCAGAAAGAGGAGGTTCTGGTACACGCC
>JBJEYC010000100.1:0-14589 GCA_051886435.1 Lachnospiraceae bacterium | reverse complement strand
GTTCGGGTTGGCCGCTTGAGGCCTGCGGTAACGCAGGTCCTGGAAAGATGATCGTTCAACGACAGAACCCGGCTTATCGCTCAGCTCACATTTTGAGCGTACAAAGCTGCCAGCGGGGCAGCTCTTTGGGAGACCGGATGCCGCATGTTTGAAGGAAAGAAGACAACAAAGAAGCAAAAGCGAATCCGCCTGTTTCTGACGGTGGTGATTGTGAGCTCCATGTTTGTCGTCCGTCTGATCCTGATTCAGACCGGTGTGATCCAGGGGGCACAGGATCTCACGGATGCGGAGCTGGTCTCCCGGATCACCCCTTGGGAGGTGACCATCCAGACACCCTCCGGAACCGGCAGGGGAACGGTCATGCTGGTCTCTACGGGCAGAAAGAATGCCTCGGACACGGTATATCTCATCTCCACCGAAGAGGTGGTACGGGATTTCGATGACAGCTCCGAGGTGACTTTTTCCGACGGCAGCTCCTACAGCGGAACCCTGGGCAACACCGACGAGGAGAAGAATATCGGAATCGTCAGTGTCCAGGCAGATGGAAAGAGCGACAGCACTTACTCCGAGGACATATTTTATCAGAAAGAGGCTGGCTCTGAGGTCGTCTGGCTCGATGATGCGGGAAATTTGCAGAAGGGAACTTTCACCTCGCGCAGCGCGGTGGTGGATGGTTATGACATCGCTCTTCTGACGGCAGAGGGCAGCATGGAGGGCACTTCCGAGGGGGCGGGTCTCTATGACGCCACTGGAAACTACCTTGGCACTCTGATCACCGAGGAGAATGGAACCCTGCTTGCCATTCCGGCGGACACTATGTACAGCTTTTTCAAGGTCAATCACTGAGCACACAGATCTCCGGTAATGCAGTATCACGCCGGAGAACCGATAGATAGATTGGGAGGTAATACACATATGGCAGAGACAAAAGTAGATATCATATCCGGCTTTCTCGGAGCCGGCAAGACAACCCTGATCCGCAAGCTGATCAAGGATGCACTGGCAGGAACCAAGGTGGTTCTGATCGAGAACGAGTTCGGTGAGATCGGCATTGACGGCGGCTTTCTGAAGGAGTCAGGCATCCAGATCCGGGAGATGAATTCCGGCTGCATCTGCTGCTCCCTGGTGGGAGACTTCAACGCCTCCCTCAAGCAGGTCTGCGCAACCTATGCACCGGAGCGCATCCTGATCGAGCCCTCCGGTGTCGGCAAGCTCGATGACGTGATGCGCGCCATCGAGAAGACGGCAGAAGAGGTCCCCGGCATGAAGCTCAACAGCGCCGTGACTGTGGTGGACTGCACCAAGGCAAAGCTTTATCTCAAGAACTTTGGTGAGTTCTTCACCAACCAGATCGAGAACGCCGGTACCATCGTGCTGACCAGAACCGACAAGGCCTCTCAGGAGAAGATCGATGAGGCGGTTGCCCTGATCCGCGAGCACAACAAGAAGGCCACCATCATCACTACCCCTGTTGCAGAGCTCGACGGAAAGGAAATCCTCGATACCATCGAGGGAAGATCCGATCTGCAGGCAGAGATCCTCAAGGAGGTCATGGCGGCAGATGAGGAGCATCATCACCATCATCACCACCACGATGAGCACGGCGAGCATGTGACCGATGAGGACGGCAACACCGTCTATCACGTTCACCATGACGACGATGATGACGAGGACGAGGAGCACGAGCATCATCACGATCATGACCACGACCATGATCACGAGGAGCATCACCATGATCATGATCACGATGCAGATGAGGTCTTTGAGAGCTGGGGCATGGAAACGCCCAACAAGTACTCTATGGACGAGGTTAAAGGGCTTCTGGAAAAGCTCGATGACAGCGACACATATGGTGTAATCCTGCGCTCCAAGGGTATGCTTCCGCAGGCAGATGGCACATGGGTGCATTTCGACTATGTGCCTGGTGAGCCTCAGGTCAGAACCGGCGCTGCGGATGTAACCGGAAAGATCTGCGTCATCGGTTCCAACCTGAATGAGGAAAACCTGGAGAAGCTCTTCAAAAAGGCAAAAAACTGATCCAACTGGAAACAGAGATATCATAGCAACAGAAAAGTACAGCGAATGGAAGGGCATCTGCATCGGTCAGGTGCCCTTTTGCTGAAGAGGAGAAGAAACACGATGTTCGGAAAACAGGAAACGAATCCGATCCCGGTATACATGATCAACGGCTTTCTCGAGAGCGGAAAGTCCAGCTTTTACATCTACACCATTGGCCAGCCGTATTTCCAGACAGAGGGAAAGACGCTGCTGATCCTGTGTGAGGACGGCGAAGTAGAGTACAGCGACAAGCTCCTGAAGGAGACCAACACTGATCTGGAGCGGATTGAGAACGAGAAAGACTTCACGCCGGCAATGCTCACGGAGCTTGCAAACAAGCACAAGCCGGAGCGCATTCTCATCGAGTGGAACGGCATGTGGAATTACAAAAACATGACCCTTCCTGCGGGAATGACAATGGAGCAGCAGATCACCTGCATTGATGCTTCCACATTTGGCATGTATTACTCCAACCTTGCCATGCGTTCCCTTCTGTTTGAGGAGCTCAAGAACTCAGAGCTGGTCATGTTCAACCGCTGCGACGACGTGGATGAGGACACACTGATCAAGTACAAGCGGAATGTTAAGGCGATCTGCCCTCAGGCGGATCTGGTTTTTGAGGACAAGGAGGGGGAGATCGATCTCACCACCGAAGAGGATCTTCCTTTTGATGTCAATGCACCGATCATTGATCTGACCAAGGGCATGGACTATGGCATCTGGTACCTGGATGCGATGGAGCATCCGGACCGTTACGAGGGCAAGAAGGTAAAGTTTGTCGGCATGTGCGCCATTCCGGAAGATCTGCCGAAGGACATCTATGTTCCCGGCAGGATGTGCATGACCTGCTGCGCACAGGACATGCAGTTCATCGGTTATCCCTGCAGATATGACAAGAAAGATGAGCTGAAGGAGCGCAACTGGTATGAAGTCACAGCAACTGTTGCTTCCGAGCCCTTCCAGGGATATGACGGCGGCGAGGGCATTGTGCTCCATGGTGAGAGCGCAGAGCCGGTGAAAGAGCCGGAAGATGCCGTGGTCAACTTCGCAGGACCGCAGTAATACTGAGACAGACAAAACGTTAATAACTGTCGTCAATTCATTTATACGATTTGCACAATTCCCATTTCTCTTATTGACCCGGATTTGTGATTCAGGATGGGATGCCGTATTATGATAGTACAGCACCTTATCTTTTATACAATGGGAGGTATCCATGAGAAAAGGATTACAAAGGGCAGTGACCATGGCGATCTGCTTGGTGGCAGTACTGCTGACAGCGGCAATGCCGGCAAAAGCAGAGGAAACAGCAAGTTTTGATTTTGGATCAACCTATCTGACGATTGGCGCAGGAGAGACAAAAGAGTTGAGTGTTTTCTGCACCAACCGTTACAGCGTATTTGTCACGGGCAACACCAGCAAGGACACCAAGATCGGATACACAGGACTTGCAGGCAATCAGACTGTCACGCTGTACGTTGGGTCAGATGAGGAGTCTGCGACTGTCTATTTCTGGTTCTATCCCAGAGATAATAACTACGACTTTCTTGATGATTCATACAAGAGATGCGTGACTGTCCGTGTCAATCCGACGGGAAAGAAGGAAGAGAAGCCGGCAGTGCAGGACAGCTCCATCTCGGTCACACTTGCAGATGGTACAAATGGAACGGCAAAAACTCTGGATGATGCAACAGTGGGCCTTCTGTCTGATGCAGAGGGAACTCCGCTTGCAGCATTTGCTCTGACAGCAGACAACGCACATCAAGCATTTACGCTGGAGAGTGCATCCAAGGGATTTTTGTACGTGACGGTTGATACCAAGGCAGCGGTGACGCTGGAGATTTCCGATGCGGATAAAGCGGCAGCAGCACAGGTAGGAATCTACGGATTGGTTATCAATGGAACGCCTTATTTCTTCTAAAGAAATGGCACATTGAGGGACAAAAATGAGATACCGGTGCGGGAGATGAAAAGAATGCCTGCCGCACCGGCAGTGTAAAGATGCAACCAGGGATCTGAGAAGGTGCTCGATAAGGGAAGCAAGGAGTAAGAACTGTGGCATGAGACCGATTGACGCAGATCGACTGATGAATGAACTGGCACAATTGAAGAAGGACGGCGGGATCCTCACGGAAGAGGAGTATTACGCTGAAGATGTGGAAGAACTGATCCGAAAGGCACCGACGGTCCATATGCGTCCGAATATCCGTACCGGGCGCTGGGCACCTTCTGAATACACAGATGGTACCGGAGACAAGTTCTTGGAATGCACGAATTGTCAGGAGATCATTGCGGCGGAGGATTTGGACTACTATAAGTTCTGCCCGAACTGCGGCGCGGACATGCGTCCGCGGGTTCGCCGAACGGGAAAAAGCCGTCCAAAAGATCCATCAGATCTATCATGACAACAAAGAGCCCATCGCTGTAAGAGGGTACAGCGATGGGCTCTTATCATTTTTATGAATTCAGCAGTCCGATCAACTCAGGCAAGCTTGCTGACCTTCTCGGAAAGGCGGGAAACCTTGCGGGAAGCGGTGTTCTTGTGAAGCACACCCTTGGATGCAGCTCTGTTGATGGTGGAGGAAGCAGCCTTGAGTGCCTCCTGTGCAGCGGCCTTGTCACCGCTCTCAACTGCAACGTTAACCTTCTTAACAGCAGTCTTAACGCCAGTCTTCACAGCCTTGTTGGCTTCCGCCTTCTTGTTGCTAGTCAGAATTCTCTTCTTGGCAGATTTGATGTTTGCCATACTTCGTAATTACCTCCATGAAACACACGTATTGAATCATTCGAATGATGTCCAGAGTGTTGACACGGACGAACCCTGGCGCATACATCGCTATGATACAGGCACAAATCCGAGATGTCAAACACTTTTCGGGGTTTTCACGGTATGGTAGAATCGGGAACGCAGACATGGGTATAGGATTTTGCGGATCCCGGAAGCAGGTACACTGGGACAGTAAGGAATAAATGGACAAGAGCATCACAAAAAAGAGTGCGGCAGTGTTTCTTATCCTGCTGATTGGGATATTGTTTCTGTTTGCGGTGTACCCGCTGCGGCTGTTTACCACCACTGCCACGCTGACAGGGGAGGGGACCATTCTTGCCGCCTCGGATCCGGTCGATGCCGACAATGACGCCGGGGACTACTTTACGGCGCAGTACAGCCATCTGGATACCCTGGAGACCTGGGTAGAGGAGGTGGACCAGGACGGAACCGTCACCCTGCGGCTTTTCCATGTCAAGTCGGACGGCTCTCTGGAGAACCTTGCAGAGGAAGAGCAGACACTGCCCGGAGAGAAGGGCTTTGTGTCCTTCCCCATTGATGTGGATACCGTGCCCGGGGACACCTATATCTACATTCTCTATGCCAACGAGGATGCGGTGTTCCGGTCGGGATACGAGTCTGTTTCTATTCCGGACCGGAAGGATGCGATCTGGTACCAGTCGGGCTTTTATCACGACACCGGTGTGGACGGATACGCGGTAGCCACCCGGCTCCAATACAGGATTTCGCTTCCGAAGAGAACTTCCCTTCTTCTGATGTGTGGCATCGCCCTTGTTACGCTGGCGGCGCTGCTTCTGACCATCTGGTACTACAAAAAGCCCGGGAGAAACCGGGAGACCACGGTATTTCATGCCCTCCGTGCGGTGATCACGCCGCCGGCTACAGTTCTTACCGTGCTGGGGATGATTGCGGTTTTCCCTCTGCGGATCTATGACGACCGGCCGCTGGACTGCATCGCTTATGAGATCGGCCTTGTCCTGTCCTGGGTGCTTCTGATGTACGGATTCTGGCACAAAAGGAGCGATCAGGAGCGTGGAAAGAGCATTTCGCTTTCCCACCTTCTGATCATCCTGTTTCTCGCCATGGCCCTAGCAGCATCCTGTGACTACATGAATGCAGTAAACGACCTGATCCACGCTTACGCTGAGTATCGGATGCTGCTGTTTTTGTTCCTGGTGATCCTGCTGATGGGACGGCTCTCTGGCATTGCCAGGATCCTGGTCCCGGTGTCGGGCGGGTGCGGGGCCGTATACGCCATCTGGTACGGTCTCTCCCATGCGGCGGACTCGACGGACCCGGAACAGGGCTTTAAAAACCTGATTCTGTTTGTCCTCGGGGCAGCCGTCACGGCGGGCGCCATGGCGGTCACCGCCACTGTGACAGCCCTTTTCAGGACCCTTGCGGGGGCGCGAAAGCACCCGAATGATCCGAAGATGCGCGTCCTTTGGAACCGTCCCCTCGTGGTGGTATTTGCGGTGTTTGCCGTGCTGCTGCTTTTCTTCCGAAACGGCAGAACCTGGATGGGGATCCTGGTCCTTGTGTCCGCAATGCTTGTGCTGCGCTTTCTGCTCTGGGAGGAGAAGAACCGATGGGCGGATGATCTGAAGGCGGCCATAGCCCTCCAGTTTGCCCTGACGGCAGCCTTTTCCCTGGTCCACCGCTATTATTTTGCCTGGGTCTATTCGCGGTTTTCCATGACGTTCCACACGGTCACGGTGACCAGCTACTACCTGCTGGCGGTGTCGGCGCTCTCGGCAGCGCTCCTTATCAGCAGACTCCCCGCTCTGTACCGGATGAAGGGCAGGCCGTTTTCCGAAAAGCTGTCCCTGATCTGGAAAGAGGCCCTGTTCTTTGGTACAACCTCCTCTTACATGCTGATGACGGTCACCCGGGCTGGCATCGGGGGGCTGGTCCTTCTGGTGCTCGTTGCCTGCCTGGCAGGGCTATGGGACAGAAAGCGGGTGCTCCGGCCCCTTAGGGGCCTGTTGACCCTTGCACTGGTCTTTCTGATCACCTTTCCCTGTGTCTTTACCCTGCAGCGCATTGTGCCTGTCACGGTGCGGGATCCGCAGCACTTTGAGGAGGTGGAGCCCTATCCAGATGAAGTGAACCGCCACATGCGCCCGGATTCCCGGTGGTTTATGTCTGTGGAGGTTCTGGTGCGGGATATTGGAGACCGGATCCTGGGGGGAGAGCTGGGAACCCGAATTTTCCAGCACTTTGACTGGGATCAGACAGTGCTTCACTATGACACAAGACTTTTTGCAATGGCGGAAGAAAGCGACCCGATCCCGGCGTTCGTCAGGAGCACTTCTCCACTTTTGGCTGAGGCTGGACAGATCAATACCGCTTCGACCAGCGATCTGGAGAATGGCGACTATTCCAACGGCCGCATTGCAATCTGGCAGGCCTATCTGTCCCAGCTGAACCTGACGGGGCATGAAAGTATGAATGCGGTGCTGCCGGACGGGAGCCTTGCGATTCACGCCCACAACACAGCACTGCAGCTGGCCTATGACTGTGGCATCCCAACAGGAATAGTAGGCCTGGCGGCATTGATTCTGCTTTTTGCGGCTGCCATCCGGAGTTATCGAAAGAACAGGGACTGGTATACTCTGTTTGTGCTGCTGGCCCTGACCGGGTATTTGCTGACTGGGCTGGTGGAGTGGATCTTTCAGCTGTGCAATCCCTATACTGTGATTTTGCTGCTCGCGGTCCTGCCGATGTTTTCAGAAAATCCTTGCGGGAAGCGGTAAAGTATTGTATCATAACGTCCGTATGTGACAGAGAAATTATGCCCTTATGGTATTCTCCCTGTTACAGGATACGGCAGAGTGGAAGGAAAGAGACTAAGATGAGCGTAATCCGTACGATCCTGACCATCGTTTTGATCATTGTGAGCGTCATTCTGACGATCATTGTCCTCATGCAGGAGGGCAAGCAGGACGGTCTTGGTGCCATTGCCGGAACCGCAGAGACCTACTGGGGGAAGAATAAGGGCCGTTCCATGGAGGGACGGTTGGTAAAGTTCACCACACTCCTTGTGGTGTTACTCTTTGCCCTGTGCATTCTTCTCGACATGAGTCTGTTCTGACAAGGAACCATATATCTGCAAGTGCGGCGCTCCCTCGATTTTGAACGGAGCGCCTTTTTTTGCCCTGGAAACGAAAAGCAGAGGAAAGACGGGAAAGATACGATATAATAGCGTCGGCATATGACGGGAGAATATCAAAGAACGCCGGAGAGGACTACCGGCAGAGGAGAAGGTTTGAATAACAACAGCAGCAAAGACGTGTATCTTGAAGGTGTATTTGAGTCCAATGCAAGAGGCTTTGGATTTGTGTCCGTGGATGGGATGGATCGGGATCTGTTCATCCCTCCGGATCGGACGGGCGGCGCCTTCTACCACGATACGGTACAGGTCAGACTCCTGCCGGAGCGGGAGAAGAATTCTGCACCCATCGGAAAAGGGGAGCGCCGTCAGGAGGCGGAGGTTACCCGGATTATTGAGCGGGGAACCAAGTCCCTGGTGGGAACTTATACGAGAGAGAACAAAGCGGGTTATGTTACCCCGGACAATGGCAAGATTCACGCGGACATCTTTGTAAGCCGTCAGGACTCCATGGGCGCCGTGAACGGCCACAAGGTCGTTGTGAAAATCACGGACTACGGCAGCCCGAACAAGCCGGTGCAGGGCAGGATCACCGAGATCCTGGGACACATGGATGACCCGGGCGTGGATATTCTGTCCATCATCCGCGCCTTTGATCTGCCCGGAGAG
Source organism: Lachnospiraceae bacterium (assembly GCA_051886435.1). Taxonomy (GTDB): domain Bacteria; phylum Bacillota; class Clostridia; order Lachnospirales; family Lachnospiraceae; genus CAG-791. The sequence continues at coordinate 5,962 of JBJEYC010000100.1, read as the reverse complement.
TTTCCAGATGATGTGAAGGAGGAGGTTTCCCACATCCCGGATCATGTAGATGTGAAGGCGGATCAGGACACTGCCGCCAAGGGAAGAGAGGACTGGAGAAAGGTCCCCACGGTCACGATCGATGGACCGGAAACGAAGGATATCGACGACGCGATCTCAGTGGAAAAAACAAAGACCGGTTATCGTCTGGGCGTACACATCGCAGACGTCGCGCAGTACGTGAAGGAAGGCTCTCCTCTGGATAAGGAAGCTCTGAATCGTGCTACCAGCATCTATCTGGTGGACCGTGTGATTCCGATGCTGCCTCATGAGCTCTCCAATGGCATCTGTTCCCTGAACCAGGGAGAGGACCGCTATGCACTTTCCTGCATCATGGACTTTGATGAGAAGGCAAATCTTGTCGATTCCCGCGTGGTGGAGACCATTATCAAGAGTGATGCCAAGCTGTCCTATCCCGGCGTGATGAAGCTCTTTGATGAAAAGGACGACAGCGAGATCGTGAATGCCCTGAAGATGCAGGGCTACACCGCTACCAAGACCCGGGCGCTGGAATTATGCCGGATGCTCAGGAGAGGCCTGAAGCTGGCGAAGATGCTGGAGCAGAAGCGCGCCGAGCGCGGCTCTATTGACTTCGATTTTCAGGAGTCGGAGATCATTCTGGATGAGAATGGAAAGCCCCTGGACATCCGCCTGCACGAGAGCAACGATGCGACGCAGATGATCGAGAACTTCATGATCGCGGCCAACGAGACCGTGGCCAAGACCTTCTGTGAGCGCAAGATCCCCTTTGTGTACCGCACCCATGGCCAGCCCTTGGAGGAGAAGATCCAGGGCCTGCGCACCTTCATTGGCAACTACGGCTACAAGCTGGAGGGAAGCGACACTGAGGTGACCCCTCTGGAAATCCGCAACCTCCTGGAGAAGGTCAAGGGTACCCCGGAGGAGGCCATGCTCAGCACCATGACCCTTCGGTCGATGCAGCGGGCGGAGTACACCACAGAGTGCGGTGGTCATTACGGCCTGGCACTCAAGTACTACTGTCACTTCACTTCCCCGATCCGTCGTTATCCCGATACCCAGATCCATCGGATCATCAAGGAGTACCTGCACGGTAAGCTGGATGAAAAGCGGATTGAGCATTATAAGGAGATCCTGCCTTTTGTCTGCAAGCAGTCCAGTACCATGGAGCGCAGAGCAGATGAGGCAGAGCGGGAGACCGACAAGCAGAAGAAGGCCGAGTACATGAAGGAGCGCCTCGGAGAGGTCTACGAGGGCAAGGTCTCCGGTCTCACCGGCTGGGGCATGTATGTGGAGCTTCCCAACACGGTGGAGGGCATGGTGCCTGTCGCCGAGATGGGAGACGACTACTACGAATTCGACGACCAGAACTATGTTCTGAAGGGCGAGCACACTGGCAAGACCTTTGAGCTGGGACAGACGGTGAAGGTCAAGTGTGCAGCCTGCGACATCATTGCCCGGACCATCGACTTTACCATCGACGGCATGGAGCCTGCACAGGGGCACAGAGACCGCGGCGGAAAGCGGTTTGACAAAAACGGAAAGAAGCCATTCCATCAGGACAACAACGGAAAGCCCAGGAAAGTCAACAAGAACGGAAACGCGTTCTTCCCGATGAGAAAGGGCGGAAACGGGAGCAGCCACAACAACAATGGCTCCCGCTTTGGAAAAGGAAATAACAATGGCAGGGGAAAGCATTAAGCTGGCAGCCAACAACAAAAAGGCATACCACGACTACTTTATTGAGAAGAAATACGAGTGCGGCATTGCCCTGGCCGGGACTGAAGTCAAGTCCATCCGGCAGGGAAAGGTCTCTGTCAAGGAGGCCTATGTGGAGATCGATCAGGGTGAAGCCTGGATTGAGGGGATGAATATCTCCCCCTATGACCATGGGAATCTCTTCAACCGGGACCCGGTTCGCAAACGGAAACTCCTATTACATAAGACGGAGATCCGCGCGCTCGCACAGGCGGTGCAGCAGGACGGATACACCATCGTTCCGCTCTCGGTCTACTTCAAGCGCGGCAAGGTGAAGGTTGAGATCGGTCTGGCAAAGGGAAAGCACAACTACGACAAGCGCCAGGATATCCGCAAGCGCGACATCACCAGGGAGATGGAGCGGAACTACCGCGATGTCATGAAGTACTGAGAAAAGAAGGCAGAGGTGGGCAGAAAACAAAAAGCCCCTTGTATTTTCCGAATTGTCTGCTACAATAGCTGAACAGAAATTTTCTCATGGGTCTGATCTGGTTTCGACAGGGTGAGGAAACATCGAGAAGCATGCCGCAGATGGTCAAGCCTGCGTTATCACGGGACCAAACAATAACCGCTAACAACGATTATGCAATGGCTGCCTAATCGCAGCAAGCTCCCGTAAGGGAACGACAAGCCTTAGCAGATATCGCCGCTGTATTCTGTAAGGTTAAAAGGTAGTGGCTGCAGACTGTAAGACAAGCTGTCAGAAAGCAGTCCCAAGATTTATGCCAGCCCGAATCGGAACAGTTCGTCCGTTCACTCCCGGTTCAGATAAGAAGGCGGAATAAGCATGTAGAAGGCGTTGCAACGTCATTTTGGACAGGGGTTCGATCCCCCTCAGATCCACGTTACGGGTCGTATCCGAACACCGGATGCGGCCCGTTTTTCTGTTATATTGTAATAAATTACAGCTTTATCCTTATAGACATCGACCCGGGCAACGAACGTCTCAACGAGACGCTTGCGGAACGCTGGGTCTTTTTTATCGCCCGCCTTGAAAGACCGGAGCCACCCCTCAACCGCTTCCCGGGGGACCGTTGGTCGCTCATACTCTGCCTGGCGAACCCTGGCCTCAAGATCCGTCGCCTCGTTCTGAAGCTCCTGGAGCCTTGAGACAAGGATGTCCGGCGCGTTCCCGATCTCAATCGCGCGGACAATGTTCGCCTGTTTTTTCTTGTTGCCGTCAAGCGCAGATTTCAGCGCTACAGCTGGCGACTCTTTCTGCCCCTCCGCCTGGATGTCCATGACCTCATCGGTGAGCGCCTTGATCGTCTCCTCTGTCAGCATGTCCTCGACGGTTGCAGAGATCACAAGGTCGTCCAGGAAGTCACGATTCAGTGATTTCAGCTGACAAGCCTTGCTTCCCTTCCGTTTTCTTTTCCCGCAGGTGTAATAGTGGTAGGTCCTGCCGGATTTCCCTGTCCCAGAGTCGCCGACCAGCATTGTCCCGCAGTAGCCGCAAAAACAGCAGCAGGACAGCAGATACTCGTCTTTCGCTTTGGCCGCGGCATTTTGCCTGCTCCCTTTGTGCATCTTCTGCGCCTCCTCGTAAGTCGCCTCGTCTATGATCGGATCCGCGCGCAGCTCGATCCCGCTCTCGTCAAATATTCCGATATATCTCTTGCTCCTGAGCATACGGTAAACGACGGCCTGGCTGATCTTGCCGCCCCGGCTCCCGGTCACGCCGTGCGCGTTAAGGTACTCGATGCAACTTTTGACACCCTCGCCGGCGATATACATTCGATAAACTTCACGGACCAGCGGAGCGGTGCTCTCGTCAATTACAGGACGCCCATCGACCCGCTTGTAGCCGATCGGGAGCGCCGTGCCCGCGAGCTTGCCCTTTTTCAAGGTCTCGCGGCGGCCCCGGATGACCTTTTGCCGAAGGTCCTCGCTATAGTATTCCGCGATGCCCTCGAGGACGCTCTCGAGGATGATGCCCTCCGGACCTTCGGGCACTGACTCGGCGGCATAGAAGAGCTTCACGCCCGCATGCTTGAGCTTGAGCTTATAAAGGGCGATGTCCTGCCGGTTTCGTCCGAAGCGATCGATCTTCCAGACGATCACGCACTCAAAGCGGCCCGCCTGGGCATCGTCGATCAGCCGCTGGAACTCCGGCCGTGTTGCCGCACTTTTGCCGGAAATGTGCCGATCGGCATACACGCCGAGGATATTTATCCCATTTTTCGCCGCGTATGCTTTGCAATCGGATACCTGTCCCTCGATGCTCTGGTCGGTCTGATGCGGGCCCTCGCTATACCTCGCATAGATTACACCGGTCATTTCTTTGAGATCCTGTCTAACTGTCTAATGATGATAAAATTCTGCTCTACAAGGGCGCGGAGATAGCTTACTTTGACCTGATCGGCCGCGGATCCCATCGATAACGCCATGCCGGTCTCCATTAAGCCCGTTCCTGTCAGTTCCTGGGCGATTTTACGTACTGATGCGACGTCCTGCGGGTCTGACAGTTCTTGCAGACCGTACCGCTCAAGGAGTTCCTGCTCTTTTCTTGCCTGCTTTTCCTCTTTTGTCTCTTTCTGCTTTCCAAACATAGCTTTTTTCCTCCTAGTTTATCTTGAACATTGTTTTTACAAGCGCTTTTTGATCGGCACTCATGCTACGAAAAGTGTCGATGATCTGAAGCTCTTCGGGTGACAAAAACCGCATAGATACATCAGACTTGCCGGTTAAGTAATCCAGCGAGACGTTGAAAATATCTGCAAGAAGCTGGAGATTATCACGACCCACCTCTCTTTTACCGGCTTCCCACATGGAGATCGTAGCTCTGGATACATTGCATTGATCGGCGAGAGCCTGCATTGTCATGTGATGCATTGTTCTTAAGTCTTTGATTCTTTGTGCTGTAGTCATCGCCTCGACCTCCCGTGGCTCTACTATAGCAGATTTTATAGTTCTTGTTAACCGGTGGTTGACAAATATATTGTGCGGCGCTACCATGTATGTTGTTAACAAGCAGTTAACTCATCTCAAGCAAAAAGAATGCAAAGGAGGACTGAACAAAGGAAATGTTACCAACTAGTCAAGAGATAGGAAGACGTATGAAAGAACTGCGAGGTGATCTTGGTATGGCAGAAGTCGCTCAGGCGCTCGGCGTATCGCGACAGGCGTACTGGAAGTATGAAGCCGGGGAAATTGTACCTTCCGACGAGATGAAAGTGAAAATAGCCCAGTATTTTCACGTATCAGTCAATATGCTTTTTTTTACCCCATGAAGTTAACTATTAGTGAACTTTGAACAAAGGAGGATCTATGAACAGAGTTTCAAGATACAGACGCAGGAAAAGGGATGCCTGGGAGACACGGACATTCGCGTGTTTGTTTGTGGCGATGATCTTCGCCTGCTTTGTCGATAGCGAGGGCCTCGCCTACACGATCGCGATGAGCGGCACAGCAATCAGCGCTCTCCTCGCGGGTATCTGCGAGATCTTCGCCTCGAGGTGGTCCTGAAAATGGACAGACACCCCGAGCTGAGACACCTCGCCGAGGCACTGATTGACGCGATCTACGCGGATCAGAAACGACAGGCGATGGCGAAAAACAGTAACAAACCTAAGGAGGCACAAAATGAAGATCACACTCGAGTTCAGTAACGCGGAGAGGTTCATGAAAGAGCTGCCGCAATTTGCAAAGGTCATCGGTTTCGCGGCGAATTTCGTGACGTTTAGCCATGTCGACAAGGACGGCCGCGACATTGAGATCCAAGCGGACATCCCGGAGACCGTTGACGGCCCGAACGGACCGCTTGTCAAAGCGTCCGACGCGGATCGGATCATCGACGCCGCAAAAAAGGTCGGAGCCTTTAAGGAAGTAGCCCCGGCAGAGAGCTCAGAGAGCCCTCAGGACGCTCCGAAAGAATCAGACAGTAAATCGTCCACCGAGACCACAAAGGCCCCGGAAAAGAAGAAAACAGAGGCCTCAGCTAAGTCTGAGAACGTCATGCCGAAACCGGTCGATCCACCTAAAGGAACACCTGACATCGCCGCCGTCCGCAAGGTTCTCCATACAGCTATCAAGGCCGGACACAAAGACGAAATGAAAGCGCTTCTCGGCAAGCTCGGCGCCCAGAGCGTCAGCACGCTCGACCCGTCTAAGTTTACCGAGTTCATCACTGAGGCGAACAAGATCGGAGGCGGGGACAATGCCTAAACACGCAAAGCTCTCGGCG
>JBJEYC010000099.1:0-2953 GCA_051886435.1 Lachnospiraceae bacterium | reverse complement strand
CCCCTCCAGCAGGTAGAGGCAGTGGGTCAGCCGCACCACCGGCCTGTTGTAATAGAGAAGATACAGGTACAGGGCGCTGCGCGCCGCAAAGACGAGGAACAAAAAGACAAAATCCCGCAGGGCATCCCGCTTTCCTTTTCCCCGATTCTGCACCAGGCATCCCACCACCGAAGAAAGCGCGAGAAGATACCAGAACGCCGCCAGATACGACCAGGGGGCGTCCCCTTTCCCGGTCAGCACCTGGTGCAGATAGACCCAGACCGTGCGGGAGACGGAGCGGTCCGCAAGGCTCCCCGCGTAGTCCGCCACCTTCTTTGTCATTGCCGCGTCGATCTTCGGATCCAGCGCAAAGTCATAATTCCGGTACAGCGAAACCTCTTCCCTTGTGATCCCCGCGCCGTCGTAGAAGGCCTCGTTCCCCGCATAGTCCGGAGCGCCCCCCGCAAAATCATAGAGCGTGGTCCGCGCGTCAAAGAAGTTTCGAAACTCGGTCCAATCCGGGGAGGAGCAGGCCGCCCTGTCGATTCCGGAAAAGATCCCCATCCCGACAACAAGAACTGCCAGCATCCCTGCGCAGGGGAAGACGATCCCCCGAAGGAAGGTTCCCTTTATCCTGCCCTCTGCGGCGGTCTTTTCCTGCTGCAGTCGGATGCAACGGAACAAAAATGCCAGGGCCGGGAAGGCAAGGAGAAAGAGCGCCATCTCAGAGCGAAGCAGATACCCCAGAAGGATCAGCACCGCCGGAACCGCACAGGTTTTCGGCGTCAGCTCCTCTGCCGTGAGAATCCAGACCGTGGCCGCGGCAAGAAGGAGGCCTGCCGTCACCGAGTACTGCACAAAGATCAGGTGATACCAGAGCTCCGCAGCAAAGAGAAGAACCGAAAGAAGCGCTCCCAGGGCTCCCGCAAAAGCGCCCTTTCTTTCTGCCGTCCACTTCCCGATGCGAAGGGAGGCAAGAAGCACTGCCCCCGCCTGGGCCGCAAGGAGAAATACCGGATACCAGGGAATCCCCGGGGCAAGCCGGTAAAGACCGCCCAAGAGCGCTGTCAGCGGGAAGAGGGACTGGATGTTGCGCAGCTCCCCTTCTCCGGTGTAGGCGCCCGAGAGGATGTGTCCCATCATCCAGTCGTCGTTCAGGTCATAGTAAAAGTCATACCGCAGAGCCAGAAGCAGAAACAGCGCCACGGTTCCTGCCAGTGCCGCTGCCTGCCAGATCCTGATCCGTCTTTTCTCCGCTCCTGTCATCGCCTGACTTTTTTCCTCTCTTATCTTGTCCGGTAAAAGGCCTTGATCCTGTCGCAGACCTCGGTGACGTTGTCCTCGGTGAGCGTATAGTACATCGGAAGCCGCAGCAGGCGCTCACTCTCCTTTGTCGTGTAGACGTCCTCTCCGTGGAAACGGCAGAACTTCTCTCCCGCCGGTGCGGTGTGGAGCGGGATGTAGTGGAACACCGCCAGGATCCCATCGTCCTTTAAGAAGTTGATCAGCTCCTGCCTTTCATCGATGTCCTTCGTCTTGATGTAAAACATGTGGGCGTTATGCTGACAGCCTTCGGGGATCACCGGCAGGCTGATCCTGCCCTCATCCGCAAGGGGCTGGAGCTGCTCCCGGTACTCATTCCAGCGCTGGAGCCTGGTGTCGTTGATCTCATCCCACTTCTCCAACTGTGCCCAGAGATAGGCCGCGTTGAGCTCAGATGGAAGGTAGGAAGAGCCATAGTCCACCCATGTGTATTTGTCGATCTGTCCCCGGAAGAACTTGGCCCGGTTGGTTCCCTTCTCCCGCAGAATCTCCGCCTCTTCCGCCTTGGCGGGATCCTTGACAAGGACCGCTCCGCCCTCTCCCATGGAGTAGTTCTTGGTCTCGTGGAAGCTGTAGCAGCCGAAGTCGCCGATGGCGCCCAGGGCCTGGCCCTTGTACCAGGCGTTGACCCCCTGCGCCGCGTCCTCGATGACATACAGGTGGTGGCGCTTTGCGATGTCCAGGATCGTATCCATCTCGCAGGCCACTCCGGCGTAATGCACGGCGACAATCGCCCTGGTGCGGTCGGTGATGGCATCCTCGATCTTTGTCTCATCGATATTCATGGTATCCGGCCGGATATCCACGAACACCGGCACCGCGCCGCGGAGCACAAAAGCATCCGCTGTGGAGCAGAAGGTGTAGGCGGACATGATGACCTCTTCCCCCCGCCCGATGTGAGTCAGGTGCGCCGCCATCTCCAACGCGTCGGTGCCGGAAGTGGTGAGAAGGCAGGTGTTGGTTCCGGTCTTTTCCTCCAAAAAGGCCTTGCACTTTTTGGTGAACGGCCCGTCGCCGCTGATCTTGTGGTTCTCCTCCACCGCAACGCGGATGTTTTCCATCTCGGTGCCCACAAAGGGCGGTACATTAAACGGAATTCGATACATGATTTCTCCTTTACTGCTCACTGGACACCGGCGTCGGGGCTCAGTACGGTGTACACCCCGTCCTCGTAGAGGGTCCGGTAGGAGCGCTCCGAAAGATACTCCTCCAAAAGTTCTGTCTTCTCCGCATCGGAGGCAGAGGGCTCTCCGCCGTAGTGGAAGATCACCAAAGGCTCCTCTTCACAGGCGGCAAGATCCTGCGCAAACGTCTGCGTCGGATAGCTGTCCAGATCCGGCCAGGCGGATGAAAGAGCCGGCGGAAGCTGAAGCAGGTAGTGAAGTCCCGGGGCACTGCCCAAGACGATGGCCTTTTTTCCGGCCAGGTTCTCATCCTTCACAAGTGCCGTGAGAGCGGTGAGCTCTTTTGCATTGTCCGGGGTGGTGTACATCCCGGCGGTGATGGTATTTCCTGCAACCTGCGCCGTCCGTTTTGTTCCATCGGTCCCATCGCGGAAGGCGAAAAAGATGTGGAACAGAGCGCCCTGTACCAGCACCATGACCAGGATCATCACCGCCATGCTGTGCCAGGCGAAGTGCCCGCCGAGGTC
>JBJEYC010000098.1:0-14694 GCA_051886435.1 Lachnospiraceae bacterium | reverse complement strand
CGTTCCACGACAAGGCCGAAGTGCTGGACCGGATCCTGACGGAATACCCGCAGGTCGAGATTGTCCAGATTCAGTTCAACTACCTGGACTACGAGGATGCCTCTGTGGAGAGCCGCAAGGTCTATGAAGTTGCGAGAAAGCACGGCAAGCCGCTTCTGGTCATGGAGCCAGTGAAGGGCGGAAACCTCGTGCATCTGCCGGACGAGGCGCAGAAGGTGATCGATACGCTGCAAAGTGACGGCGTACACACCGGGTCCAACGCAAGTTATGCCATCCGATTCGCAGCCGGATTCGACGGGATCCGCATGGTACTTTCGGGCATGAGCACATTGGATCAGATGAAGGACAACCTCTCCTATATGAAGGACTTCAAGCCGCTCGATGAGGCGGAGCAGGCCGCAATCCGCAAGGTCGTCGAGGTATTCCGGCAGACGACTATGATTCCGTGCACGGCATGTCATTACTGCGTCGAGGAAAACCACTGTCCGAAGAAGATCCGCATTCCGGAACTCTTTGCCTGCATGAACTCCAAGATGGTCTTCCACGACTGGAACGCGGATTTCTACTATGGGAGTGTCCTGACGGTGGATGGAAACGGAAAGGCTTCCGGCTGTATCCGCTGCGGCGGCTGCGAACGGGTATGTCCGCAGCATCTCCCGATCCGGAAACTCCTCGAAGAGGTGAAGGAGACATTTGAGAAATAAGGTCTGCATGACCGGAAAACCTGATCATAAAGGATCGTAGCCGTTCTCCGGCATGTGAGAAGAGAGAGATCGTTTGTCGCCTGACAAACGACCTCTCCTTTTTCTTTTGGCGTGATACTGGTATCAACACCAAAAAACCACGAAGGAGGATGCGAAGATGTACGGAGCGATTCTGGGAGATATGGTCGGGGCACCCTATGAGTTCAAACAGGGCAGCAGGGACAGAAATTTTGAGATGTGGAATAACGGGGCAGGGTTTACGGACGACACGGTTATGACCATCGCGGTGGCGGATGCCCTCCTTAGCCTTCCGGAGGAGACGGACGATGATGCCGTAAAAGAGGCGCTCGTTCGTTCCATGCAAAGGTGGGGACGCCGTTATCCTGACGCCGGTTACGGGCAGCGGTTTTCCAGGTGGCTCAGGATGAAGGATCCGAAGCCCTACGGAAGCTGGGGAAACGGATCTGCCATGCGGGTCTCCTCTGTGGGATGGCTCTGTGATACGCTGGAGGAGACCAGGGCGTGTGCCAGACTGACGGCGGAGGTGACCCACAACCATCCGGAGGGAATCCGGGGCGCCGAGGCGGCCGCGTCTGCAATTTTTCTTGGGAGAACCGGCGCTTCAAAGGAGAAGATCCGGGAGTATCTTGCCGGGGAATTCGGCTATGACCTCTCCCGGACCTGTGACGAGATCCGGATGGGAGATCGCAAGTCGGTGTCCTGTCAGAAGACGGTACCGGAGGCAGTACGGGCGTTCCTCGAGGGAGAGGATTTTGAGGATGTGATTCGGACGGCGGTATCTCTTGGCGGTGACTGCGATACCATCGCCTGCATTGCCGGTGGTATGGCGGAAGCCTATTATGGTATACCGGAGGAGATGAAGGCGGAGGTCAGGAAGCGGCTCGGAGAGGATATGCGTGCGGTGCTGGACCGCTTTGAAGCGCGCGTCCTGGCAAAGGTGCAGAAACCGTCACTTCCAGAGGATCCGACCCTTTCGGGGAACGAGCGCATGGAAGAAGCGATACAGCGGTACTGCCATGACGCAAGCAGGGAAAACCTGAAAGACGTTCTGGAGGTGATCCGAAAAAGGATGCACGAAGAGGGGCATCTCCTGCATCCCGTGCGGATGGAGGAAGGGGAGGAGACAGCATATGCATTCCGTTCTGCTGTCGCGAAAGACGGCAGCAGGTGGATTGCGGCATTCACCTCTCCTGCAGAGTACGAAAAGGGAGAATCGAGTCAGATTTTGTCTCTTCCCATCGACGTATCCATGAAGCTCGGTCTGGAGCCGGAGTACGAGGGACTGGTCATCAATCCCTGGGGCGAGGCGTTCCGGTTTTCAAAGGACCTGATCCGGGAGATCTTCCGGGAAGACGGGGATGTGGAGTACTTCGTACCGGAGGAGCCCATTACGGAAGGACTACTGGAGGATGGTTCCTATCTGAAGCGGGCGGTCGGGATCTGCTGCCGGAACCACACGGCACCGAACCTGATCCGGCTGTCAAAGATTCTGCGGGACAGCTGGGTCTGGATCCCCTGCACAGCCGTTCTTGGCGATGCGGATTACGAAGCCTGGAGCAGTCTTGTCAGGGAGGCGCAGGAAGCGGGAGATCTGGATGCGCTGAAGGGACAGATTCTGGAAAATCAGGAGAATATCCGAATGGTGCCGGACATTCTGGCAGACGGGGACAACTTTTTCTTCCCGGTGTTCACCTCTGAGGAGGAGATGGGAGAATATGGGGAGAACTTCTCGAAAATCTGCCAGCATTTTCTGGATGCAGAAGATCTTGCGCGGAACAATCAGAGGAAGGTTGCAGGGATCGTCATCAACCCGTTCACGGATGCGTTTGTGGTGCCGCTGCATTGTTTTGATCTGATCGCAGATCTCCCCTCTGGCCTGGAGGAGGAAAATCCGGAAAAGGATGTACATCACTGATACAGAGCAGGGCAGAACGGATCGGGATTGCAGCATCCAGAGAGCGGCATTTTGCCGATAAATGGGAGATTTATCATGCAATGGCGGATGGACCGGATAAAGACCTCCGGGAGGGAAAAGTCCGCGGCGCGCCGGCAGCGCTTTGCAAAGGCCGGACTGGGAAAGTGACTTGGGGGAAAGGAGCGAAGGAGCAGCCATGCCTTTCAAAATCATTCGAAACGACATCACCAGGGTCAGAGCAGATGCCATCGTGGATACAGCCAATCCGGAGCCGCGCTACGCCGACGGCACGGATGGGGCCATCTACCGGGCAGCAGGCGCGGAGGATCTTCTGGCGGAGCGGAAAAAGATCGGCAGGATTGCACCGGGAGAGACGGCGGTCACTGCCGCCTTTTCGCTTCCCGCAAAGTACATCATCCACACGGTGGGACCTGCCTGGATTGACGGCAGACATGGGGAGTATGACATCCTGCGCTCCTGCTATCGCAAGTCCCTCCTTCTGGCCGATGTGCTGGGCTGCAGGAGCATCGCCTTTCCTCTGATTGCCACCGGCGTTTACGGCTTTCCCAAGGATCAGGCGCTGGAAATCGCGCTCTCTGTGATCCGTGAGCATCTGGAGCACTCTGACCTGGAAGTCACGCTTGTCGTATTCAGTCAGGGTTCCTATCAGATCGCATCCGGCCTCACGGAAAAGATCGAAGAATACATCGATGAAAACTATGTCTCCAGCCGCACCAGGGAGGAATACAGCCAGTCAACGCTGGGATCTTCGTGTGGCGGGCAGCTTCGCCGGCAGAGTGAGCGGGAGCAGATCATTGGAAATCTTGTCCGGGGCACCTGTGCCGCCAGCGAAGAGGAAAAAGACCTGGAGAGCAAAACCTGTCTGTCCGGGCCTGCCCCAAAGCTACGGCGGGATTCTCTGGAGAATGCCGTGAATCATCTAGGCGAGAGCTTTCAGGAAAGGCTGCTGCGCATGATCGATGAGCGTGGGATGACCGATCCGGAGGTCTATAAGCGCGCCAACGTGGACCGCAAGCTTTTCTCCAAGATCCGGTGCAGCAAAGATTACATCCCAAAGAAAAAGACGATCATTGCCCTTGCGATCGCGCTGCGCCTGAACCTGGATGACACCATGGATCTTCTGGCCAGCGCGGGGCTGACGCTCACCAACAACAGCAAATCCGATGTGATTGTGCAGTTCTGCATCGAAAACGGCATCTACAACATCTATGAAGTGAACGCCCTGCTCTTCCAGTACCATCAGCCGATCTTGGGCTGATCACTCTCGCCCCGCAGGCGGCCCTGCCTGTGACATGGCCCGCGATACCTGCTTTGTCAGGGGCGGGAAGTACCAGTGAACTGCATGCGCGCGATGACCGGTGCGAAATGGAAGCATCGGAATGATGAGAATTTCGAAAGAGCACAGCAGAGAGAGGGGACAGGATGTACGGAGCCATTTTGGGAGATGTGATCGGAGCGCCTTACGAATTTGACAAAAGCCCAGGACAAAAGTGTTTCCTTTGTTTGGCGAAGGCAGCAGGTTTACGGATGATTCCGTGATGACCATTGCTGTGGCGCAGGCCCTTCTGGAGATGTGTCCCGGGAAGACAAAAGAGGAGACCCAAAATCGCCCTGTCCTTTCCATGCAGACCTGGGGGAGAAGGTATCCCCATGCGGGCTATGGCAGCTATGGCAATGGATCGGCGATGCGCGTCTTTTCCGCGGGCTGGCTCTTTGACACGCTGGAAGAGACAGAATGCATGACGCAGTGCTCCGCGGGGGTCACTCACAATCATCCGGAGGGAATTCGCGGCGCGGTGGTCACGGCAGGGTGCATCTATCTGGGCAGAACCGGCGCTTCGAAGGAACAGATCCGGGCCTATGCTAAAAAGCACGGCGGTGGTCTCTTCCGCACCTGTGACAAGATCCGGCCGACCTATTACCAGGTGGAAAGCTGCCGGGGTACGGTCCCGGAGGACGCAGCGCTGTTGAACGACCTGTTGGATTACTGGATTGCACAGGCGGGAGGAAACAATGGAACTTCGAGCGTACATGCCGGCTGACTGCCGGCAGATGGCAGAGCTGTTTACAGAGACGGTGCACACCGTCAATGCGAAGGACTATACCAAAGAGCAACTGGACGCCTGGGCAGATGGCAGGGTGGATCTTGCCGCGTGGAACAGGTCTTTTTTGGAACACCACACGGTGGTTGCCTGGGAGCATGGCAGGATCGTGGGTTTTGGGGACATGGACGATAGCGGGTATCTGGACCGGCTGTATGTCCACAGGGCGCATCAGGGCGAGGGCATCGGTACCGCGATCTGCGATGCGCTGGAGCAGGCGGCGGGCAGGGTGACATTTACCACCCATGCCTCCATCACGGCGCGCGCTTTCTTCGGGCATCGGGGGTACCGGGTGCTTCGGGAACAGACGGTGCTGCGGCACGAAGTTCCGCTGATCAACTTTGTGATGGAGAAGGACCCCGACTGATCCATTCCCTCCTTCCGGTCATTCTGTCAAAGCAGGGCAGCACATCAAAAACCGCCATCCGCAGGTGACCCGCGGATGGCGGTTTTTGGCAGGTATTTTCTCAGGAGCGGTCCGGCGTTACATCCGGATGGAAATACTGCCCATGGTCGATGGTCTGTTTCGTGTAGGAAATGGCGTGCCTGGGACAGCGGTGGACACAGCCGAGGCAGAGCGTGCAGACGGGCTTAGTCCAGACCGGCCGTCCGCCCTCGATCCGAATGGTGTCTGTGGGACACTGTCTTGCGCAGAGGCCGCAGCTGATGCAGTCATCGCTGACTGCAAACTTATTGGTGTGGGCCGCGCTGTGGTACATCCTGGTGGAGACTGCCTGCACCAGGGCGGGGAGATGGGCCTTGGGGGCTGACGTCTTTTCGCGTGTGGCGATCTTCTCCACGGTGTCTGCGATGGCGGGCTTTTCCTCTGTCTCGGCCTTTGTCACGTAATTCCGGTCGTTCATGTTGAAGACGGGCGTCCAGTTGTCCACCATCCGAATCTCAAACAAAGCGTCCGGCGTCAGGCCAAGCTTCTGGAACCGCCTTTTGGCCTCCTGGCAGATATTGCCGGGATTTGCGCCATAGGTGGCGACAAAGAACACATAGTGTTTTCCGGAAACGGCCAGCTGCAGCCTGTCCAAAAACCGGATGACGATCTCGGGAAAACCGCCGAAATAGGTCGGGATGACGAGACCGAAGTTCTCGCCCTCCTGCAGCGAATAGGAGAGGGCATCGCGGTGCAGGCAGTCGGCGATGTCGTATAAGGTATCCTTCGTCTGTCCGGCAATCCGGGTGGCCACATATTTGTCATTTCCGGTGGATGAAAAATAGAAAATCATCTGCATACCTCCCAGCGTCTGTAAATTGACAAACTGCATTCTAACGGCATAGTATGAGAATAACAAGTACTGTAATAAAGGTAAGTTATGAAGATGGAACTCACAGACGAGCAGACAAAATTTTATGAGAACCTGGAAGCACTGCACCCGGATGAGCGGGAGAAGGTGCTGTGCGAGGCGCGGACGTGCGTGAAGAATACTGGGTTCAACTACACGATGTCCCTGATCGAGGGGAAGTACAAGATGACGATCCTGTACACGATCGCCCAGTTCGGTGTGATCCGGACCAACGATATGCAGCGCTACATCTCCGGCATCTCCTTCAAGACCCTGAGCCTGAACCTGAAGGAACTGGAAAGGGACGGATTGATCAACCGCAAAGAGTATCCGCAGGTGCCGCCGAAGGTGGAGTACTCTCTCACAAAGCGGGGCAGGACGCTGATCCCCATCCTCAATGCCATGTGCGCCTGGGGATATGTGCACCGGGAGGAGAACCCACAGTCAGAAAACAGGATTTGAAAAAATGCTGTAAAACGGGTAAGATGAAAATGAAATTTTTGTCATATTGTACTTAAAAAATAAAATGTCTTTCATTTGCGTGGCTGCAGCACTGCATGGGAGGTCAAGGGGCGATGGAACAAGATAATGGGAACCTGCTGCTGAGTATTCAGCTGAACTACAATCAGTTCACCAAGACAGAAAAGAAGATCGCGGACTACGTGCTGCAGAATGCGCAGGATGTCCCCTTCATGTCCATCACAGAGCTGGCGGAGGGCTGCGGGGTCGCGGAGGCCTCCGTGCACCGATTCTGCCGCACACTTCAGATCAAGGGATACCAGAGCTTCAAGATGCAGCTGTCCCTTTCTCTTCACGACGGCCAGCTGGAGGCCCATGAGGATGCCGGCGCTTCCCAGGGAGAGGCGAAGGGAGAGAACCTGTTTCAGAAAATCCTCAGCAACAACCTCTCCGCCATCCGTGAGACCAGCGCGCTTTTGGACAAAGATGTGGTGGAGAAGACCGTGCGGATGATGTCCGATGCCCGGCGCATCTTCTTTCTCGGGGTAGGCAACTCCATGATCACGGCGGAGGAAGCCCAGGGACGGTTCCTGCACATCACGCCGAAGGTGCAGTACATCGTGGACACCCACATGCAGGCCATGGCGGCCTCGATGCTGACCCCGCAGGATATGCTGATCTTCATCTCTTATTCCGGGTCCACGTCCGACAACGTGCGGGTCGCGGCCCTTGGCAGGGCGTGCGGCGCCAGGATCTCCGTGATCACGCGCTATCCCAAGTCGGCGCTTACCAGGTACGCGGACACGGTTCTGATCTGCGGCTCCAAGGAGGGACCTCTCGAAGGAGGCTCCATGGGGGCCAAGATGAGTCAGCTCTACATCGTGGAGGTGCTGTTTCAAATGTACTACCAGATGAATCCAGAGGAGTCGAAGGCGAACAATAAAAAGACTGCGGCATCGATTGTGGACCGCTATGAGGACCGATAGGAAGGCCCTGCCGCAGATGTGAGACGCCCGGCACCAGTCGGTGTCGGGCGTCCTTTTCCTGTATGGGACGAAGGAGAGAACCGATATGGACACTGCAATCCAGAAAAAAATAGATGCCCTGAAGGGACAGCTGATTGTCTCCTGTCAGGCACTGCCGGATGAGCCGATGCACTCGTCCTTTATCATGGGGCGGTTCGCCCTGGCAGCGGCCCAGAGCGGGGCGAAGGGAATCCGGGCCAACACGAAGGAGGACATCGCCGAGATTCGCAAAAACGTGGATCTGCCGATCATTGGCATTGTGAAGCGGGACTATCCAGACAGCGGCATCTACATTACCCCTACAATGCAGGAGGTCGAGGAACTCCTGGAGGTAAAGCCGGAGATCATCGCCATGGACGCGACGGACCGGCTCCGCCCGGGCGGGAAGACACTGAAGGAGTTCTACGGGGAAGTGCGAAGGCGCTGCCCGGATCAGCTTTTGATGGCGGACTGCTCTACCGTGGAGGAGGCACTATACGCGGACAGGCTGGGCTTTGACTTTATCAGCACCACGCTGGTGGGGTACACCCCCGAGAGCAGAGGCAGCCGCATCGAGGCGGATGATTTTCGGATCATCCGGCAGATCCTCGAAAAGGCAGAGCACAGGGTGATTGCAGAGGGCAACATCGACACGCCGCAGAAGCTGGTGCGTGTGACCCAGCTGGGTGTCTATGCCACGGTGGTGGGCTCCATCATCACAAGACCCCAGGTGATCACCAAGCGCTTTACCGATGCGCTGAAGGAGGCGGGGCTGCAGCAGGGGGAAAGCAAGTGACCTGCCCCCGTCCCTGCCCCTTGTGGTGCGGTGAAGTCCCGGCGTGATTTGGAAATGGAAATTCAGCCTTCCTGCTGGAGGCTTTCCGCGCGGACCGCGCTGAAAAAAGACCGGAAACGGTCTTTTTTTTGTGCGGTGCAGGCAACATAGTACACGGCCTCCATGGAAGGATCCCCGATCGGGATGGCGATACGGCCCTGGGAGAGAAATCCGTCCTGCATCATCGCGTCGGAGTTGAACATCGCGATCGTGGAGGAGTCGGCCAGCTCGTCCATGGCGTCCATGCTCTCCTGGATCAGGAGGTTCTGGGCGGGAAGAAGAGCCCTGCACCGCGCAAGCCAGAAGCCGATGTGGCGGTTGACCAGGATGCGGCAGGAGGCAAGGTCTTCCAGGGTGACAGAGGACTTTTTGGCCAGCGGATGATCCGGGGTGACGTAAAGAAAAAGCTTTTCCCGAAGGTAGCGCTGGTGGAAAAGCGCGGGATCTTTGGGCGGCGCGGTCAGAACCGCGAGATCCAGAGTCTCGTCGTGAAGACCTTTGAGAAGGGCATTCTCGTCGGCAATGGTCCGGGTCATGATGGTCCGGTCCGGGAACTGGACCTGGAGCAGGGGCATCAGTCGGTTGACGGGCATCGGAGCGCAGGATCCCAGGACGATGGAGTGGAGGGCCCGGTCTGCCTGGACGAGCTGGGATGCCATCTCCCGCTCCTCCTCGAGGATCCTGGCCGCGTACCGCGCCGCCAGCTCCCCGGTCTGATTGAGAGAGAGCCTTCTCGCGTCCCGGTGGAAGAGCGGAACGCCTGCGGTCTCCTCGAGCTTTTTCATGGATCTGGTCAGGGCGGGCTGGGAAAGGTGCAGTTCCTCCGCTGCCCTGGACAGGGATCCGAGCCGGACAAAGGCGTCCAGCTGTTCCAGCAGATAGATCTCGATCATGGTTCTCTCCTTTGGCCGCGAATATAATCGCGAGTTATATGCATATGATAGAAAAGCATTTCCAAAAATGCAATCCTCACTGTAAGATCGTGGTGTCACAGGGAATCACCCAGAGAATAAAGATAACAGAAAGGCATACCAAATGAAACGAGCACTTGTCCTGTATTTTTCCGTCTACGGCACGGCCAGAAAGACCGCTGAGGAGATTGCGCGGCAGACCGGCGCGGATCTTCGGGAGATTGTCCCCAAGGAGCCATACGACAGCAACCGGGACCACTACAGCGCGCTGGCAAGGCGGGCCAAGTCGGAACATGACCGGGATGCCCGTCCGGAGATTGCAGAGCCGATCGACATCTCAGAGTATGACACGATCTTTCTCGGGTACCCGATGTGGTGGTACACATTCCCGATGATCCTGTACACCCTGTTTGATGCGCTGGACTTTACCGGCAAGACCATCATTCCCTTCAACACCCACATGGGTTCCGGTGACGGCGGGACCTACCGCACGATCCAGGAGCTCGAGCCGGGTGCGAAGGTTCTCGAGGGACTTCCGATTGAGATGTCGGACGCGGAGCACGGCGCAAAGAAGGAGATCGCAGCCTGGCTCTCCAGGGTTCTCTCCAAAGAGCGCGAAAAAGCGTAAGAGCAGCGGCAAAGACAGAATGGGAAGTACGGCGGCAATACCGGCAGAAAGGACAGGCTATGAGACGGATCCGTCCCGCACAGATGGCGGCGTGCCTTGCGGCAGTTTTTGTGATGACGGGCTGCGCGCAGGCCGGGCAGTTGAATACCAAAGCGCAGAGCACCCAGGATGCAGATGTGGAGAGCGTCGTCCGAAGTCAGGGCGCGCATGAGGCATCCAGCCAGGAGCTTGCGGCGGATGGGGTCGTGACCGTCACCGGCGGAAAGCTCCAGGGCACCGAGGAGGATGGGATCTACCGCTTCCTTGGTGTTCCCTATGCGGAGGCCACGGCGCGCTTTACCCCTGCTTCTGAGGTGACGCCCTGGGATGGCGTCCTGGAGGCGGACTCCTACGGCGCCATCTCACCCCAGCAGGGAATCCTGGGCATGGGCGGGAGCGACGCCGGGGCGGGCACCGACAACAACTGCCAGAACCTGAACATCTGGACACCGGGCCTGGACGACGGCGGGAAGCGCCCGGTCATGGTCTGGCTTCACGGCGGCGGATTCTCCACCGGCTCTGCCAATGAGAGTGAGTACGACGGGGAAGACCTTTCCAGGGAGGGAGATGTGGTTGTGGTCGGCGTCAACGCGCGGCTCAATGTCTTTGGCTTTTTTGACCTGGCGGCCTACGGAGACCAGTATCAGTACTCCGCCAATGTCGGAATTCTCGACATCCAGCAGGCACTGGAGTGGATTCAGGACAACATTGAGGCGTTTGGCGGAGATCCGGACAACGTGACCATCTTCGGCCAGTCGGGCGGCGGTGCAAAGGTCCTTGCGCTCATGACCTCCCCTACGCGAAGGGGCTCTTCCAGAAGGGCATCGTCGAGAGCGGCGCTACCGAGGGTATGGGTGTGCACTTTACGACGGAAAAGGTCAGCCAGGAGATCACCGAGAGGACCCTGCAGATCCTCGGAATCACGGAAGGTAACATCGACGAGATTCAGACCGTGGACGCAGATGACCTGCTCGATGCCTCCAGTGAGGCGCTGTCGGATGTCGCGGAAGAGGAGAAGATCCCGGCCTCCTTCGGAAGCGGGTATGAGCTTGCCTTTGAACCGGTCGTAGATGGGGACTATCTTCCGACGGATCCCGTGACGGAGGATGGCTTTGCCGGGGCGGGACGGGATGTTCCGCTTCTTATCGGCAGCAACCTGGTGGAGTGGGCTGGCTATGTCCCGAGCCTTCAGCATACGGATGTGACGGATGAAGAGCAGGAGGCCTTTGACAGTGCCTATCCGATGGTGGATCCCGGTGAGATCCGCGAGGTGGATACGCTCCTTCGCCTTCCGATTCTGAAGATCACGGCGCACAAGGCGGACCAGAACGGCGCGCCGGTCTACTCCTACGTTTTCACGGAGGGCGCATACCACGGGGCGGAGATCCCCTATGTCTTCGGCCACCGGGATGACGCCACGGGACAGGTCCTCTCCCAGGCATGGATCAGTTTTGCAAGAGACGGCGTCCCCTCGGCGGAGGGAATGCCGGAGTGGGAACCTTACACGAGAGCAGGCGGTGCGGCGATGCTTCTTGGCAGCAGTCCGGTACTTGCGCATCACCACGACGAGGAGCTTTTGCACCTTTTGGAGCCGGACTACACCTGGTGAGGGCGTACGATGCCAGGAAGAATATAACCACTATTTATATGTATATGACAGGATGGCATTTCACAAAAGGCCGTAAACAACCTAAAATCATCGTGTCAGAGGAAATCAGAACAGAAAAAATATAACAAACAGACATACCCCAAAGGCCCGGATCTTTCACCGGACGCGGGGACACAGCAGAAAGGAGCGTTCCATCATGCAGGAACAGCACGTCGTATTTCTCAACAACACCTTGCACCTTCGCCTTGCCGGCATCCTTCGGCTTCCGGATGCGTTTGACCTCAACAAAAATTACCCGGCTGTGGTGGTCGCAGGACCGATGCTCTCCCTCAAGGAGCAGGCCCAGAGTACCTATGCGGAGCGTCTGACCGAGGCAGGGTATGTGACCCTTGTCTATGATGGGTCCTATTTCGGAGAGAGCCAGGGAACGCCCCGCCAGCTCGAGCTCCCCTCTGTGAAAGAGACCGACATCGAGGGTGCGGCTGCTTTCCTGAAGAGCCTTCCCTTTGTGGATCCGGACCGGATCGGGGGCCTTGGCATCTGCGGCGGCGGCTCCTACATGTCCGTTGCCGGTGTGAAGGCAGACGGCCTCAGGGCCATTGCCGCAATCGTTCCCGCCATCTCCGATATCTCCAAGTCTCCGATGATGGGCTTTTTCCGCCCTGCCGGGGAGGTTGAGAAAGAGAAGAAAGCCTTTGAAGCCGGCACCGGTAAGATCACGTACCTGAACTTCATGCCCAGAGACTTTGCGGAGGGCGCAGCCTACTACTACACCTCCCGGGGAAACCGGAAGGGCTATGACAACAGGACAGTCGCATGGAGCGAGCTGGAGCTTGCCTCCTACAATGTTCCGGCCATCATGAAAGACATGAAGAAGCCCTATCTCGTTATTTCCGGCGAGAAGGCATGGAGCAGACCTGCCTCCACAGAGGTGTTTGATGCGGTCCCGGGCAGCGATAAGAAGATGGTGGTGATCCCCGAGGCGGGACATTTCGATCTCTACGATCTGGACCCCTATGTCACGGAGGCGTTTGATCAAATCCTTCCCTTCTTTGCGGAAAAGCTCTGAACGGGAAGATCGGAGGAACCGGTATGAGACGAGTTCAACTGACAGCCCTTCTTCTGGGTGCCATCCTTCTTACCGGCTGCGGCAGCAGCGGGTCGGTGTCCGAGTCCGCGGCGCAGACAGCAGCGGCACAGATTACCGCGTCGGAAGCGGATACCGCAGAGACCGCCGCGTCTTCGCAGACCACTTCTGAAAATACCGCGGCAGGCGGCAGCCGCATCCTGGTTCTGTACTTTGATCAGGGTATGAACTCTGACGGGGCAGGCGACACCGAGGCGGATGCCATCACCTCCGCCTCCCTCGCCGATGGTATCCCGGACGGGATCGTGAAGAATGACATTCTGGTCATGAAGGACGAGATCGTGGCCCGGACCGGCGCGGATGAGGCTCCGGTCCTGATCAATGAGACCTACGCCCCTCGGTACGAGGACATGGTGAACCAGGCCGAGACAGACCAGGAGCAGGACCGGCAGTTTACCTTCCGGCAGGATCTGCCGGATCTTGGCGGCTACGACACCATCTTTGTGGGGATGCCTGTCTGGTGGGGGAGTCTCCCCCAGCCGATGGTCAACGTCTTTGAGCAGCTGGACTTCTCCGACAAGACCATCATCCCCTTCGGCATCCACCTGGGGAGCCGCTTCGGAAACATGGTGAACCAGATGGAGGAGATGGAGCCGGACGCCACGGTCAGCGGGGACGGCCTCTCCATCAGCGGACACACCACGAATGCGGAAGCGGTCTCGGATGTAGACGACTGGCTGACGGGACTCGGCTATTAACACAGATACAGACAAAAGAGATATTTCAGGACAGCTCCGCACTCCGGAGCTGTTTTTTGTGGAGGAGACATGTCAGAACAACAGACGGGGAGAGCGGAGATCTCAATTCTGGAGGGATCCCTCTGGAAAAATGTGCCGAAGTTTGCGATCCCGGTCGCCCTGACCGGGATCCTGGAGCAGCTGTTCAACGCGGCGGACATCGCGGTGGTGGGGCGCTTCACCGGATCGCAGGGCACCGTGAACATGGCGGCGGTTGGCGCCAACAGCCCGATTGTGGGCCTGATCCTGAACCTGTTCATCGGGGTTGCGCTGGGCGCCAACGTGGTGATCGCGACAGCCCTGGGTCGGGGAGACAGAAAGGCAGTGCAGCAGGCGGTTGGCACCTCGGTGGTGCTGGCGTTTCTTGCTGGCATCGGCGCAGCGCTTCTGGGGGAGGCGGTGGCGGCGCCGCTCCTTTCAGCCCTGCAGGTGCCGGCGGAGGTGCTGCCGGGGGCCGTCCTCTATCTGCGGGTCTACCTCGTGGGACTTCCGGTCATCCTCCTCTACAACTTTGAGTCCGCGATCTTCCGCGCCGCCGGGCAGACCCGGCTTCCGCTCTTTGCCCTTGCCCTGTCGGGGGCGCTCAATGTCGTGCTGAACCTGGTGTTTGTCATCGGCTTTCACATGTCGGTCAACGGGGTGGCGCTGGCGACGGTCATCTCCAATGCGGTGAGCTCACTCCTTCTTTTGTCCATGCTGTTTCGGACCAGGCTCCCGATCCGGATTGCCAGAGGGCTTCTTCGGATCAACGGGCAGGCGCTCTCGAAAATCCTTCGGATCGGCCTTCCCGCCGGCATTCAGGGCGCGGTGTTTGCCATCGCAAACATCCTGATCCAGTCGGCGATCAACTCTCTGGGGACCGCCGCCATTGCAGCCTCCAGCGCCGCATTCAACATCGAGATCTTCTGCTACGACATGCTGAACTCCTTCAGCCAGGCCTGTGCCACCTTCACTGGCCAGAACTGCGGTGCCGGCAACATGGCCCGCTGCCGAAAGGTCCTGCGGGTCTGCCTCATTGAGGATGCCATTGCCTCGGTTTCGAGCGTGGCGCTGGTGCTCTTCTTTGGCAGGCAGCTCCTGTCCCTGTTCAACACGGACCCGGAGGTGATCCGGCTTGGCTACATCCGGCTGACCACGGTCCTTGCCGCGTATGCCTTCAGCATGTGCTATGAGGTGATGTCCGGGTACCTGCGGGGCTTTGGCATCTCCGTTCTGCCCGCCATCCTGACCACCCTCGGCGTCTGCGGCACCCGGTTTGTCTGGATCT
>JBJEYC010000097.1:0-2972 GCA_051886435.1 Lachnospiraceae bacterium | reverse complement strand
ATGGACAAGATCCTGGGCCTGGAATACGGCGCGGATGACTACATCACCAAGCCCTTCAACATTCTGGAGGTGAAGGCAAGGATCAAGGCAATTCTTCGGCGCACCGAGTCCCATGCCCCGAAACAGGAGGAGGACGCCTCGGTGGTGGTCTCCGGCGATCTTCGCCTGGACAAGGACAACCGCCGTGTCACGGTGCAGGGCAGGGAGGTGAACCTCACCTCGAAGGAATTCGAGCTTCTGGACTTTCTCGTTGCCCATCCGGGCAAGGTGTACACGAGGGACAGCCTGCTCACCCTGATCTGGGGCAAGGACTACCCGGGCGACGAGCGCACGGTGGACGTGCACGTAAGAAGACTCCGGGAGAAGATCGAGCCCAACCCATCCGAGCCTATCTATGTGCGGACCAAGTGGGGCAGGGGTTATTACTACTATGAGAAGAAAGCAGTCTGACGGGACGCATCAGTGAAGAAACTCGGCAAAATTTTTCAAACCATCGGGCAGAAGCTCCCCTTCTTAAAGAGCCTCAAGTTCCGGATCTTCCTCCTGTGTTTTCTGATGAGCATCATCCCGAGCCTGGTTCTGTCCTACTCGGTGCTGAAAAACTATGAAAAGCGGGTGGTGAGCGTTCGGGAGAGTGAGGCCCAGACACAGCTTCGGGTCCTTGCCAACCACCTCATCCTCTACGGATATCTGGAGGACCCGGCTTCCGAGATCGTCAACGCGGAGCTTGCCCAGTTCTCATCTTTCTATGACGGGCGTGTTCTTGTCATCGACTCGAACTTAAAAGTCATCAAGGACACCTACGACATGTCCACGGGAAAGACCGCGGTCTCCGAGGACATCGTGAACTGCCTCTTAAAGGGTTCCAAGGCGGCGACCGCAAGGTACGACCGGCAGGACTCCTACATCGAGGTCATCATGCCGATCTCCGAGACCGCTTCCCTCGAGGACGCGGACTACTCCGGTGAGGACGTGCAGGAGACCGTCCACGGCGTGCTCCTTGCCTCCGTCTCCACGGAGACGGTGCGGACCACCCTGGAGCTTCTCAGAAGGCGGGCAGAGCTCCTCAACATCATCATGGGGCTTGTGTGCTTTACGCTCTCCCTTCTTCTCTCCGAGCTTCTCGTTCGGCCGTTTGAAAAGCTCACCACCAAGATCTCCGCGGTCCGGGCGGGCTACAGCTCGGACCCCGTGGAGGTGCACGACTACATCGAGACAGAACACATCGTGGACGCCTTCAATCAGGTGCTCGGCAGAATGCGGGCTCTGGACGAGTCGAGACAGGAGTTTGTCTCCAACGTCTCCCATGAGCTCAAGACGCCGATGACCTCCATGAAGGTGCTCGCGGATTCGCTCCTTGCGGATCCCAACACCCCGCCGGAGATGTACCGGGAGTTCCTCACCGACATCGACAACGAGATCGACCGGGAGAACAAGATCATCGCGGAACTGTTAAACCTTGCCAAGATGGACCGGCGGCAGGTGCCGATGAACATCTCCAGCGTCAACATCAACGCGCTCCTCGAGATCATCATGAAACGGGTGCGGCCGCTCGCCCAGCAGCGTGACATCGAGCTCACCCTGATCTCCGAGCGGGATGTGACGGCGGAGGTGGATGAGGTGAAGATGACCATGGTGTTCACCAACCTTATCGAGAACGCGGTCAAGTACAACAAGGAGCACGGAACCGTCAAGGTCACCATCAACAGCGATGCCAGGAACTTCATCCTGACGGTGGAGGACACCGGCATCGGCATCCCGGAGGAATCCCAGGGGCGTGTCTTCGAGCGCTTCTACCGCGTGGACAAGTCCCGCTCCAGGGAGGTCGGCGGAACGGGCCTTGGCCTTTCCATCACCAAGAGCGCTGTGCTCCTGCACAGGGGCACCATTGAGTTAACCAGCAAAGTCGGGGAGGGTTCCACCTTCAAGGTCACCATCCCCTTGAGCTACATCCGTGTCCCGGACCAGGACACGGCGGCAGGACAACAACATGCCAATCCGATCCATTAAACCAAAAAGAAGGGCAGGGATGGGGCTCCTCTCCCTGCTTCTTGCGGCGGCCTTAGTTCTCTGCGGCTGCCACCAGAGCGGGAGCACCACCGCGCAGGATGCTGCGGCAGGCTACCGGATCTTTTACCTGAACCAGGACGAGACCGCGGTCACCGCAAAGACCTATGTTCCCTACACGCACTTTGCAAGCGAGAATACGGGATCCACGGACACGGAGAACCTCTCTGAGGAGAATACCACAGAAGACACCGCCAGCATGGAGACCGAGGACTACATCAGCGACATGCTGCGGCAGCTTGCCAACTCCGATGAAGTCCAGTACGGGGCGCCCTTAAAGGGCATCTCGGTGCTGTCCCGGAACCTTGTCAGCGGGAATCTGACCATCAACCTCTCTGAGGACTACGCGAAACTTGACAGCATCAAGCAGATCCTGGTGCGGGCGGCCATCGTGCTGACCCTCTGTCAGCTGGATGACGTGTCCACCGTGACCCTTCTTCTCGAGGGGCAGCCGGTGGAGGATGCGGACGGGAAGGAGATCGGCGCCGAGAGCGCCGATGACTTCATCTCCAGTTCCGGCTCCGAAATCCAGAACTACCAGAGAGAGCGGCTCCACCTGTACTTTGCCAACGAGACCGGAGACAAGCTGGTGGACACCTACCGGAACGTGGTCTACAACAGCAACATCTCCACCGAGCGTGTGGTGGTGGAGCAGGTGATCAAGGGACCCAACTCCGATGTGGTCTATCCCACGGTAAACCCGGACACCAAGGTCATCGGCGTCACAACAAGAGATCGGGTCTGCTACGTTAACCTGGACGAGGCCTTCCTCACAGATCCCTACAACGTGACCTCCCAGGTGGCGGTCTACTCCATCGTCAATGCCCTGACCCAGCTTCCCACCGTGAATCAGGTGCAGTTCTCGATCAACGGCGAGACCAACATCTCCTTCATGGAAAACCAGA
>JBJEYC010000096.1:0-14748 GCA_051886435.1 Lachnospiraceae bacterium | reverse complement strand
CAAACGGCCTGGAGAGCAGGCGGTACTTTCCGTGCTCATCCCGGTCAATCACGTAATCCAGCGCATTCAGGAAGCCGATGTTGCTGACAACGGTTCTCCGGTCACAGGAGGCACCGAATTCACTCTTCAGATACCGCAGGATATCCTGCTGCGTAAGGCCATGATCGTCATCTGTGTACTTCTGCAGCACCCGCAGGATCAGGATGCAAATCAGCTGCTTCTGCACTTCTTTCAGGGAACCGGTTTCCATACCGCACACCTCCGCTGACTGCGAAATCACTTTACAGATTGTTTATATTTTGCCATGTTGACTAGATGTTATAGTAGTGCTATAACATAGCTATTGAAAGGAACAGAGCAGATGTTCCCGGAAACACAAGATCACAGAAATTCAGAATTCCCAGGCCCGCCGGTGACGGCGGAGACGAAAAATCAAGGAGGCACATGATGTTTGTACCGATGCTTTGGAATCCCATTGATGACAGGGAGATTGCAGAATCCTTCCACCGGATGGACCACTTCTTCGACGATGCCTTTGCACCCGCCGTGATGCGCACGGACATCACCGAGGAGGATCACAACTACCGCCTGGAGGCGGAACTTCCCGGGTATGACAAATCCGACATCCATATGGAACTGAGGGACGGAAATCTGGAGATCTCCGCTTCCCGCAGGGAGAACAGGGATCAGAAGGACAGGGAGGGAAGAGTCCTGCGCAGAGAGCGGAGAACGGCAGCCTGCCGCAGATCCTTCCGGGTCGGCAGAGAGGTAACGGCGCAGGACATCTCCGCAAAGTTTGAGAATGGAATTCTCACCGTTATCATCCCGAAGAAGGAAGAAGCTCCCGCAAAAGAGACCGGCCGCATTGAGATTTCATGATGCGGACCCCGTGATTCTGTCTTTCCGGAATCCGGAACCTGCGGATTCCGTTCCCATATAGAAGCAATACCTGATTTTCCCACTCTTTTCTGTCCCATGGGCCTTCGGGCACCGGGCAGAAAAGTTCATTCCATAAATTTCTCCTGTAGTGATAAACCTCTATAATAGTTCCTGCAAAAGGGTCCGTGCCGAAAGACACGGACTCTTTTGCGTCCGGAATCTCATCCCCACCGCGCCGGAATCCGGTCCGGAATCGTTTTGATCTGTGCCTGCGGGGCCTTTCCCCTCTCCAGGATCAGCACCGCATAGGTCTTTTTGCGCGCGGCGGTGCGGGGCAGAGAGATGCTGCCGGGGTTGAGGAGAAGGACCCCGTCCTGCTCTTCGCAGACCGGGATGTGCGTGTGCCCGAAGCACACAACATCACAGCCCTGCTCCTTTGCCGCCTGCAGGATCCGCTCCGTCCCGAAGTGGACACCAAATGCATGCCCATGGGAGACAAAGATTCTGTGCCCTTCGATATCCAGCGTAAGAGATGGCGGCATGCTCCCGGTGTCCGTGTTTCCCCTCACACAGGCGATCGGATAGGGCGGATTTTTGCCGAGGATCTTTCGAAGGTCCCCCTGCACATCCCCGCAGTGGAGAAGCAGGTCTATGGGCAGTTCCTGCCCGATCGCATAGCGCAGGTTTCCGTTTCCGCCATGGGAATCGCTGATAACAAGAATCTTTGTGCCTGTTTTCTCCTCCGTCCCGCTCACCCCCTGTCCTCTTTTCGTGTTTTCTCTCCCTCTTCTGCTCTTCTCCCGGAGAAAAGTCCCATTGCTGCAGCAAGCGGTGTCCTGTGCACCCGCATCGCCCCCACCGGGCAGAATTCCTGGCAGCAGAAGCACCGAATACACTTTCTGCGATCAATGGAGGGCTTTCCCTTTTCCATCGTGATCGCCTTTTTCGGACAGATCCTGCTGCACGTGCCGCAGCCCGTGCAAATGCTTTGGTGCACCTGCGGCCGCGTGGAAAAGGCAAGCTGCAAAAGTCCCGGGAGAAGTCTCCCCGGAAGGCTCTTTGTGCCAAAGAGCGTGGACTTCGGCGCTGCAGGCACAAAGTCCGGAATGCAGTACGCCGAAGGATCTGCGCCCACTGTCTCCACGTCCTCCGGCGATGCCGGGCACAGCCCCCGGTCCCTTGCCGCGCAGATCGTCTCCACGTCCTTCGGCTCCATGCCGATCAGCCTGCTTCCCACAAGGTCCAGGCAGTACGGCGAGGTGCTCGCAAGGAGCAGTCCCATGTGCCTTGGCGTCCCCGCGGTGGGACCGTTTCCCTCCATGCATTCCACCGCATCACAGAAGCTCAGGACCGGCCGGAAATACTCATTCAGATCGACGAGCATGTCGGCAAAGGCGCGCTTTTCGGGGAATCTCGCATGATACTCCGGCTTCGTAAAACCGGGGATCGTTCCAAACAGGTTTTTGACTGCTGCTGTCATCCCCATCATGCCGTGGGACTTGAGTTTTGAAAAGCCGATAATGCAGTCACAGGAGCGAAGCCATCCGGTATAGGTGAACGTGCCGATGGACCTGGCCGCAGGGAAGGCAGCGTGCTCCACGGAAAAGTCCTCATTGAGCAGGACTCCCTCCCGGGCGAGGGGCGAAAGGCCGCAGATCCGGTAGACGTTCCGGAGCGCTGCCAGTGTGTAGGCGCCGCCCGGACTGTCCCCGAGGACCACTGTGGCCCCCAGGTCCGTGATCTGCCTGCAGAGCGCGGAAAGAAGCGCCGGGGACGTCGTCGCCGCCTTCTCCGGCGCCATGGCAGAGACCAGGTTGCACTTGATGCCGACCCGCATGCCGGGGCGGATATAGGAGGAGAGCCCACCGAGAAGAAGAAGCGCCTCTTTCACCGCGCGCTCTGCTTCTTCGCTGCTGTAGTCTCTGCAGGACACTGCGGCAACTTTTCCCCTGTGAAACAGATCCTCTTCCATGGTCTGTGGTTCTCCCTTCTGAAACATGCAACGATTATACAGCATTTCTCCCCGGGCAGTCGAAAATCGGACAGGAGCCGAAGGCTCCTGCCCGACTGCCCTCTCAGAAGAGGAATGGAAAGCCCGGAGGAAGGTTTGCCGCCTCTGCCGCATCCAGAATTTCATTCCGCAGGACCTCGAGGTCACAGCACCCTGACATCTCCAAAAGCTGGGTCAGGACATTTCTGACGTGCACCCGCTCCAGACTTTCCCCGCTGCCTGGATACAGCGTGACAACCATGGTGCACCTTTCTTTGCTTCTCATCTGCGTTGCCCTGATCCTGTCCGGATGCAGCCGGAGCGCTTCCTCCTGTTCTTCCGGCATGCCTGCCTGAAGGAGAAACGGATCAATGTCCAATGCTCCCATTTCCGGAACCTCAACCACCACGTGCTCCTCACCATCCAGGCGATGGATCCCGATGAAGCCGTTTACCACCTCTACGCCCAGGGGGCGGGAGGCAAGAAAGGCCCGGATCTCCTCCAGGTTAAATTCCGAAACAAGTTTTCCGGCAAGACTGACAGCCATTTTTTCTTCGTTTTTCATTTGTCTTTTTGCGCCCTGAACCCCTCCTTCGTGTACCCGCAAAGCGGCGCAGGCGGGCATCCCCGGCAGACTTCCCATATGCCGTTATGCCCTTCTCTCCGCGGTCATGCGACGTGCAAAGCAGAGGACAAGAACAAAGAACACCGCTCCCGCTGCCGCGGCAATCGGGACGAACAGATCGGAATCCCCTGCCTCTCCGGTCTTTGGCCGATCCGTGATGACCTGGGCAGAGGAGGCTGCCGGCGTGCCGGAGGAGACCGCCGTGACACTGCTTTCCGCTGAAGCGGGACTCTGCGCCGCATTCTGCTGTGCCTCCAGAATCGCATTCTGGGCATCCTCGGCCGCCTTCAGGTTTGCCTGAAGTGTCGCCTCTGCGGCCTTTTTGTTTGCCTCCTGTACCGCATCAGAGGAGGAAGCGGACGAAGCCGGCGTCGGCGAAGAGGCACTCTGCACGGTGCCGGTGCTCCCCGACGGCACGGTGATGCTGTTCTGAATCGTCACGTTGTTCGTGACGGATGCAGAGCTCTCCGCTTTCCCATCGGCATCTGCATCAGCCGCGGCATCGCTCTGCGCGGCACCGCCCGTACCCGAGGAGGAACTGGTATTGTTGTTTTCCGTGCTGTTTTCCTTTTCCTCCGTCTCCTTCTTTTCGTCTGCTGCTTCGATGTGGATCAGAAAGTCTGCCTGCGGCTCCCGCTCCCTGACAGAGGCAAAGCTGCAGTCCGCCTTCTCACAGCTGTGGGTCAGGGTGGACAGGTCTGTGATCTCCTCTGAAGACGCACCTTCCGATGCCCGGAATACCCGCACATCAAAGGCCGCCGCATCCTCTGCAGTGAGCACCTCTGTCCCGTTCTGCACGGCAACACCGGAGAGCGCGCTCACATGGTACGAGAGAGCCGGAGCGCTTTTCTCATCCGCCTTTGTCCCATCGCTGCAGGTCCAGGCAGCCCCGGCAAGATGTGCCCCGAGGCCTTCTCCAGACAGAAGATCCCCCGTCCCTGTGTCAATTGCGTCTCCCTTCTTTTCCACCGTATCTTTCAGATCCACCGTGGGCACAAAGTAGTGGACAGCCTGGGTTTTCTTTCTCGTGAGCGCCTTCTGCGTCCCATCCGCAACCGGCGTCACCGTGCAGCGGATCGTGTACTTCGCGCAGGTCTTTGGCACCTCTGCCTTTGGATCTCCAAAGCGGACCTCCTCCGAGGTCTTTCCCGCAGGGATCTCCATCGTCTGGAGTACGTTCCCTGCGCTGTCACAGATGTCATAGGTGATCGAAACGTGCCGGTTGTCTGCACCGTCCGGTACAAATCCCTTTTTGTACTTTACCAGCTCCGGGAGCGTGACATCGTCCGGGGCAAACACGTTCTTGTCCCGCCCGTCAATCTCATAGGAGAGCGGAATGTCCACCTTCGGGATCGGAAAGAGCCCTGTGGGGTTCTCAAGGCCTCCGTCCGGATAGACGCCGGAGCGCCCTGTATTGGTCGGCAGGCCGTTTCCTCCAAACGTGGCAAGCGGCCTGATCCGGAATGTCACAATGAGTTTGCTGCCGTAAAACCCGGGTTTGTCCACGTGGCCGTTCTTTGTCACGTAATTGGCGCTGTAGTCAAAACCGGTGACAGAGACGGTGTTCTTTTCGGAATCGCAGCGGATGGAAACGCCCTCTGCGGGGACCGGATCCTGCCAGGTTCCATCTGCCTTTAAGGCACTTGTATAGGCTGCTGCCTCCGGAGAATCACAGAGCACAAAGTCCTCTGCCACCTCATCAAACAGAACCGCGTCCTTTCCGAGCTGCTGGTCGGACTTTCCCGCCCGCTTTGCGAGCTGGTCAAACAACTGCAGGAACTGCTCCGGATTCTCCGGGCTGCTGTAATAGCTGAAGCCCTGTGCCATCGTCTTTCCGCCATCGCTTTCGTCCTTCTCATTCGGCGTGTCCATGTCCAGGGCATGGGGATTGTCCGAGGAGACCAGGTACATGAACCGGTTGGTCATGTTTTTCATGTTTTCCGGCTCCGTGTTTTTGGGATACTGGGCAAGATTTCCCTCGTCAGAGACATAGAAGAAATTCTGCCAGTCGGCATTGGTCTCCGGATTGTCCTCCGGGAGCTTTTCATAGGTGGGAAAGGTCTCCCCCGGGACGGCCACGCAGCTGGGCTCCATCGAGATCACAAAGACCTCTGCCCCCGCCTCCTTGACAGCCTTTGCCGCGGCAATCGCCCGGTTGGCGACAGAGGGCTGAAAGCCCTCCCTGTCATTGGGCTGCCCGTCGGTGACAAGCACCACCACTTTTTTCCGGTCCAGTCCATCCTGCGCAACAAGCTGCTTTGCGCACTCCATGCCCGCATCTGTCCTCGTGTGGGTGCCGGCTTTGCACTCGAGATTCTGCACCTCGGATTTGAGCGAATTGACATTGCTCTCCTCCACCTCGGTGAAATCCTGGACGACTTTCGTCCGGTTACTGCCGTCCCCGCTTCCTGCATCGGAGAACTGCACGAGTGCAAAGCGGGACTGGGTATCTGATGGGAGTTTTTTGTTAAAGGAGGCCATGTTGTCGAGAAAGCCCCCGAGCGCTGTCTTCATGACCGTCTCCCGGGTCTTCTCCGTGCCGAACATGTAGTTCATGGAACCGGAGCAGTCCGCGACAACGACCGCATCAAAGGGCTGATATGTGGTGGTCTCGGTGCCGGTGACATAAGCCTCCAGCCGGACAGAATAGGTCCCGTCATCATTCGAAAAGGCTCCCTTTCGAAGCTCAAGTCCCTCGGCGCAGTTTTCTGCTGCTGTCTCCAGTTCCGGCGCAGACTGTGCTATACTCTGCGTGGAATCTGTTACCTTCTCTGCACACACGGTTTCCACGGCGCTGCAGGCGAGAAGACCCGCACCCACGCCGATTCCGAGGGAAATTCTCCCGATTCTCCGAATCCGTGCACGGCAGCGCGCAAACTGCGCTTTTCTTTCCCGACACTTCTGTTGTTTCTGTGACCTGTCTGATAATCCCGGATGTGTGTTCATCAGATATTTCCTCCTGCGATATGAATTGTGACCTGAAAAAAGATCTGCGCGTAGAATGGGGCAGGCGGACATGCTGTCCTGCCTGTATCCCCGATTATATGCCCCTCTTTCTGCCGCCGTCTCTTCTCTGGCACGAATGCGCCGTTTCCGGCACAAATTTACTCTTCCCCAAAAAGAAAGGACCAAATGACTATGTCCAGTCTTCCGCCCACCAGGCCGCGGCGCCTTCGAATCACCGTTCGCGGCTGCGCCCCCTCAGACGTTCCGGAACTTCGCACCCTCGTTCTGAGCAAGTTCCGGGACCGCTACAGCAGCATTGAATTTCAGGTGGAACAGGACTCCCCTCTCCTCGAGCTTCCCGAAAGAGGAGGAACATCTCTGCGCATCCCGTTCCATGACATCGAGAGTGTCACCTCCTGCGGCCACTACACGGAACTCTGCTGCGGCACCAGAACCTGCCGCGTCCGGATCCCGTTCAGCAGGGTTGAAAAAAGGCTCGAGGGCGGTCCGTTTCTTCTTGTCAACCGCGGCGTTCTCCTGAACATGGACCACATACAGCGCACCGGAAACAACGGCTTTGTCATGGACAGCGGCGCGTTCTTTGCCGGAAGGTGCCGGAGTTTTCGCAGCACCCGGCGGGCGTATGAAGACTATCTCCTGAAAAGGGCTGAACACACCGAAACA
This sequence comes from Lachnospiraceae bacterium, assembly GCA_051886435.1. Taxonomy (GTDB): domain Bacteria; phylum Bacillota; class Clostridia; order Lachnospirales; family Lachnospiraceae; genus CAG-791. The sequence continues at coordinate 7,624 of JBJEYC010000096.1, read as the reverse complement.
TAAAAAAACAGCAGGCCTGCGGCACATTCGCCGCAGCCTGCTGCCATGATTTCACAAACTTCTTTTATTCAACGACAATGCTCTCGATGACCTGGGGCTCCCACGGTGCATCCATAAAGTTTGTCTTCGTCTCTGCAATCCTGTCCAGCACATCCAGTCCCTCGGTGATCTTTCCGAACGCCGCATACTGTCCGTCGAGATAGGGGGCATCTGCATGCATGATGAAGAACTGGGATCCGGCGGAGTTGGGGTCCTGCGCTCTTGCCATGCTGAGCACGCCTCTCGTGTGCTTTAAGTCATTCTGCACGCCATTTGCCGCAAACTCTCCCTTGATGCTGTAGCCGGGACCGCCGGTGCCATTTCCTTCCGGGTCTCCGCCCTGGATCATGAAGCCCTTGATGATGCGGTGGAAGGTAAGGCCGTCGTAGAACTTCTCATCCGCGAGCTTTTTGAAGTTCTCCACGGTGATCGGCGCGATGTCCGGATAGAGCACGCCGCGCATGACGCCTCCGTCCTTCATGGTGATGGTGACTGTGTAGGTTCTTTCCATTTTGGTATCCTCCGTTTCTGGATTATCCTTTTCCGACTGCTTATTCTCTGTTCCTGGTTCCGGCGGGGTCTCCTCCGGCAGATCCCTCTCCCATCCTGTCCGCTGCAGAATTCTCGAGGCGAGGATCTCCGCCCAGAGCCTGTGCGATGCCGGCCCCGGATGCCCTCCTCCGCCGATGCCGTCCTGCATCGGGTTCATCAGAGGGAGCGGAAGAAAGTCCGCCTCTGCAAGGGAGGCCGCCTCCTGGCAGGCATCCATCAGGCTCGTCTCCATCATGCCATATATCACAATGGGGACCGCGTTCGGATACTGCGCGCGGACATCCCGGATGAACTCCGCATAGCGGTTCATGAAGTGCTGCTCCCTGGTCGGAACGCCCCTCGTGAAGGAGGCATCATTTGTCCCGAGTGCGAACACCAGCACATCCGCCGGAAAGCTCTGCGGATTGTACCGGGTCAGGAAGTAGCTCCCTGCGGGTTCCTTCCAGCCCTTTGCCTTCAGGTAGATCTTGGCAAAGGTCTCCGTTGTCTTGTCCACATAGGGATAGAGCGAAGGGAGCAGGTTCTCTGTGTATGGGGTTTCCGTCTGAGGCGGAATCCACTGGGAGATCACGCCGTTTCCGGACCAGGCAAAGTACTGTCCCTGTGCATGCAGGGTCCTTGCGGTGAGCCAGGCATAGGAACGCGTCACATCCTCGTCCTCTGTCGTGAACTGGTATGCCATCGGATCCTCCGAGAGCTCGTGATCCTGTCCGAGGCCGTACCCCGCTGTGATGGAGTCCCCGACAAACAGAATTCTTCTCCTCGGCGGAGCGGTCGGCGTGAGCACCCCGTCCGCCGTCAGCACGGAGAGGCAGAGCTTGTCATACTGGGTCTCCGTGAGCTTCACAATGCGGACCCGGTGCATCTTCCGCTCCGGGTTTCGGAGGATATCCACCGTGTGCATTTCCGTGCGGATCATGAGCTTCCGGTACGGACGCTCTTCCCCGTCCAGAAAGACCCCGAGATAGGAGAAGTCCTCCCGGCGCTTTGTCTCCGAGATGCCGAGGACATCTGCCCTGACGCTGGAGGCATCCGTCCAGAACTCGACGCCGGAGCCCGAAGTCCCCGGCCAGAGCCCGCCTGCAAGGAGCAGGCACCGGCCGATGATCCGCACGTTCTCCGGCGTAAGATCATATTTCTGTGCTGCCATTTCTGCTTTGTTGGTCCTTTCCTTTCTTAGTCTCCGCCTCTGCCCCGCGGTACACGGACTCCGTCCCGGAATACACGCCGCCCCTGCAGATGGTCCTTCGAAGATCGCAGTTGTCGATCCTGACCTTCCAGATCCGCTCCTCATCGATCCCATCGAGCCTTCGCAGCATTGCCCGGATCGCAACGCCGTGGGTGACCGCAAGGATGCGCTCCTCATGCGCACCCTGCTTTTCCCTCTTCCCTGCTTCCTCTGCGAGGTCCCGAAGAAAGCTTCCGGTCCGCTCCTCCAGGTGCGAGAGGCTCTCAAAGCCCTCCGGAAGCGGTGCGTGGACAGGATCGAGAAGAAAGTTCCTGACGGGCGCCGCAAGGTCCTGAAACCTTGCGCCGTCAGAGGCGCCGTAGTCCATCTCCAGAATTCTGTCATCGATCCGGATTTTTTCCCTCTCCCAGCCGGAGACGAGGACGGCCGTATCAACGGCCCTTGAGAGATGCGAGCTGTACACCCTGTCAAACACAAGGCCCTGCTTTCGCACAAAGTTCCCCGCGCGCTCTGCCTCCGCAATGCCCTCTGCATCAAGTTCCGTGTCAATCTGCCCCTGGAGCCGCCCCTCCCGGTTCAGGCGCGTCTGTCCGTGGCGCATCAGATAGAGGATCATGTTCCGCCTCCTTGACGTCTCTTCAGCCCGCAAGAAACCGCTTTACGCGCGCTGCCGTCTCCTCCCCCTTCTTTCTCCCGATCTGGTAGACCCGCTCGAGCTCATCCGGATCGTGACAGACGGAGCCGATTCCGAGCGGCGCGTCTGGACAGATGACAAGGGCCTTTCCAAGCGCTTCCTCCATCCTCGCATAAGCTGTCTCCCGGTTGTAGTCGATATGGCGGTGCAGGAGTCTTTTTTCCACTGCGGGATAGGGCAGAAGAAAGCGGTGAAGGAGCGCCGCGTGAGAGAGGGGCTCTTTTCGGTAGTCCGCAGGCTGGGTCAGAATCACCACGTTCTTCTCATACCCCTGATTCTCAAAGAACGTAAGCGGGATCGAGTCCGCGATGCCGCCGTCGAGGAGGCGCCTTCCGTCCACCACAACGGGTCTTGACGCCACCGGCATCGAGGCGGATGCGCGGATGTAGAGGAGATCCTTTGCACCGCCGTCGCTGCAGCGCCAGTAGACAGGTTCTCCCGTGTCCGCATCGGTGCAGACGCACCAGAAGGCCATGGGATTTTTCCGGAAGGTCTCCGTATCCCAGGGATCCAGCTCCGCAGGAAGCCTTCGATAATCAAAGTCCGCCCCGTACAGATCCCCCGTGAGGAGCCAGCTGCGGATTCCCGCAAAGCGCCAGTCCCTGCAGAAGCGCTTGTTGTAGCGGATCACACGGCCGATCTGCCGCGACTTGTAGTTGCAGCCAAACGCCGCTCCCGCAGAGACACCGACCATGCCGTCAAAATCGATTCCCTGCTCCATATATACATCCGTGACGCCTGCGGTGAACATGCCCCGCATGGCGCCGCCTTCAAGCACCAGTCCCAAACCTGCCAAAGAAGCGCCTCTTTTCTCACTTTTTCCTGCTGTGAACAAAAAAGAATGATACAGAAATCCGCTGTGGAATTCAACTTTTTGCACCCTCTTCCCCACGGCCGCATTGTATTCTGAAGGTACTGTCATGCAGGTCAGCTTCCGAAAGCGGGCAAAAGTTGGCCTTTGCGGCCTGAGCGGAAATGCTATAATGAAGCGGCACTTGGCGTCTTGCCGGTGCAGAACAGGATGCGCATGAAAAAAAAGAACAGAAAAACCGGAATAACCACATGGACAGCAGTGCTTGCCGCGGCAGCGCTGTGCCTTTGCAGCCTCTCCCCCTGCCTGCCCGCAGAGGCGGCGTCTGTCATCGCAACGGACTCCGGCATAGAGGCCCTTTTGGGACAGAAGGGAAGTTTCTCCTCTGACACGGTGCTCGGAGACGGAACACAGACAGGAACGCCCTCCCTTGATGCGGGAGAAGGCGTCTCTGCAGGAACCGCCCGCTCCGACACGCTCCGCTATGCGGGAAATCTCCTGCAGGAGATCAATGAAGAGATGCCGGAATCCGGAGAGAGCGCAGACGTCTCCTCCTCCGATACCTGGCAGGATACCGAGGTCTACGGCGTCCTCTCTGCGGACACCGCGACCAGCCGGAAGGATGACTTCTATGCAGCCGTCAATCAGGACTGGATCACAGATGCCAGTGTCTCCGACGCCTCTCCCGAGGACTCCGTGTCCTCCCGGCTGTCCGAGACCGTGGAGCAGCGGAAAAAGTCTATCCTGACGGATGAGAGCCTGAAGGGGCAGGACGCGGAGACGGTACGGACCATGTATGACCTTCTCCTCGACTGGGAGACGCGGAACGAGCAGGGCATCGCCCCCGTCATGCCGTTTATCGCCGCAATCCAGCAGATCAAAACCGTGGATGATCTGACCCAGTACCTCTGCACCGACGCCTACAGTCTGGCGGATGCGGGTCTTGTGCGCCTCTCCACTGCCCAGTATCAGAACAATCCGGAGTACTACGCCGTGGAGGTGGGGTCCTCCCAGCTCCTCCTGAACATCTCCGAGTACGGGAAGATCACAAGAACCGGAAAGCTCCGGCTCTCCTACGCCCAGAGCCAGTGCTACTACATGCTCGAGCGCATCGGCTATACCGATGACCAGATCGATACCATCTTCCAGAACTGCATCGTCCTCGAGTCTGCGCTGGCAGACGCCATGGAGACCTCCGCTGCGCGTGACGAAGCGGCCGCCTTACAGGGCGATGTGACAAGCGCAGCCAACAAGCCCTGCTCAGAGGAAGATCTTGCCACCCTCGCCGGGGATTTCCCGATTGAAAAGATCCTGAAGGCAAAGGGCCTTGACGGCTCCCTTGTCTACAACCTGCCTCAGCCCGACTGGCTCGTCGCTCTCGGAGAGATCTATAACTCCTACAACCTGGAGTACTTCCGGGATTACTTTCTCGTCCACACGGCAATCGCCGCAATGGAGCTGACGGACAGCGAGGCCTTCAACGTGCGCACCGTCCTCTCCGTCCGGTTCCTGGGCACTGCCTCCGTGACGGGAGGCGATGAGAATGTCGCCTACGCCTACGTGGACCTGCTCCTTGGAAGGGTCCTCGACAACGTGTATATAGAGACCTACTGCAAAGAGGAGGACAAAAAGCGCATCACCGATCTCACGCAGACGATCCTCTCTGCGTACCGGCAGATGCTGGAGAACTCCTGGCTCTCCGACTCCTCAAAGGAAGAGGCAGAAAAGAAGCTGGATTCGCTGACTGTGCGGGTAGACTACCCGGACAGCCTTCCAAACTTCTCCTCGCTCCATCTGGTCAGCAAAGAGCATGGCGGCACCCTGATCCAGGCCTACAAGGCGATCCTGACGTACTCCGAGGAGGCCGCATCCAAACTTGTCAACCAGAAGGTGGATGACAGCTACTGGCTGATGGCGGCAAGCACCGTGAACTGCTACTACAACGCGGGGGACAACTCGATCAACATCCTCGCCGGAATGCTCCAGGAGCCGTTCTACAGCAGCTCCTTCTCCAATGAGGAACTTCTCTCGGGCATCGGCTTTGTCATCGCTCACGAGATCACCCATGCCTTCGACCTGTCCGGCTCTGCATACGACGCCACCGGAGCAGAGCGGAACTGGTGGACTGACGAGGATGAGGCCATCGGCATCGCAAAGTGGAATCAGATGGCGGACTACTACAGCACCTTCACCCCGCTCTCCGGCGGGAGCGCGGTGACCGGGGAGCAGGTCGCCAGCGAGGCGATGGCGGATCTTGGCGGCATGCAGTGCATCCTGAGGATCGCAAACAAATATCCTGCCTTTGACTATGACGCCTTCTTCACCCACTTTGCCTCCTGCTGGGCATGCCTGCGGCTCGACGACCAGGAAGCTGCCATGCTCCTTACGGATGAGCATCCGCTGAACTACCTGCGCGTCAATATCCTGCTGCAGCAGTTCCAGAAATTTTACGACACTTATGACATCAAAGAGGGAGACGGCATGTACCTTGCGCCGGAAAAGCGCATCTCGTTCTGGTAAGTCCCCCTGCCGCATCAGGAGGAAAAGCAAGCGGGCATCTCTTCCCGGACTGGGAAGGGATGCCCGCTTTTTCTGCGGCCGGACTGTCACTGCGTGTTTTTATCTGTGCTCCCCTCCCGGTGCGTCTGATACCAGTCCGAGGTGTCAACGCCCTGCGGGGCAAAGAGCTTCTCCTTTGCTGCGCCGATCTGGGCGGACAGGGGGTGCTCCGCCCCGAAAATGCGTACATACCCTTCCAGGGAGAGTGCCTTCTTTCGAAGGGCCGCCGCTCTCTCCCAGACGAAGATCGCGGCCTTGCCCTTTCCGTTCTTTGCCTCCTGGATCAGATTTTCGGCAGCGGAGTTGCCGTCAAAGCAGACGACGAGCGAGGGTCTCCGCTCAAAGATCTCATAGTTGAAGCTCTTGTAGGTGGCTGCGCCCTCGCTCTCCGTGGAGACCCGGATGGCAATTCCCGCGCTCTGCAGGCGCCTTGTCTCCACGGCGGTGAGCCTGGCGGGGACGATGGCAAAGATCCGGAAGCCCTTCCGGTTGTGCTCCACCAGGTACTTCTCGTAGCCGCTGAGCCGATGCCCCACCACGAAGAAGGCCTCCTCCGGGGAGAGGGCGTCCAGCAGCTCTTCCAGCTGCGCCGCACCCTCCTGGCTCACCCGGGTGCTCCGCTTTTCTGTGTTGAAGCTTCCGCCTGCCACCACGACCGGCATCGCGTCCCAGGGAAGGGGACGGATAAGGGAGGCGAGCTCTGTGTTGGCGTCCTCCCTGGCGAGGTGGCGGAGCCGGATCGCGTCCCCGCCCTGCTCCCGCTCCATCTGAGCCAGGAGACAGTCGGTCAGCGTCCGCCCCTGCAGCATGCGGCGGAAGGCGTCAGATTTTCGCCAGAAGGCCGCCACCGCGGCATCGATCACCGCGGTCTCCGCCCGCTTCATCGCGGCAAGCTCGTCATAGGAGAGCTCCAGGAGCTTCTCCAGGGAGAGCTGCTCGTCGATGGGATTCGTGCCGTAGAGCGCCGCACCGTCCGTTCCCTGGACGCAGGGGATACCCGCCCGCAGGTAGTCGTGGAGCGGGTGGTTCTCCAGGGCGTTCAGGTTGTTGAGCCGCACGTTGGAGGTCAGCTGAAACTCCAGCACCGCGCCGCTCTCCTTCAGGTCGGCCAGAAGCTGCCGCCCTTTCGCCGACTTGAGACTGCTCGTGTACAGGCCGTGGCCGATGCGGATGCGGGGCATCTTCTGGCCCGGGGCCAGGGCCCGCTTCACGCACTGGATGCTGTGGGCCACGTTTCCCCGGAGGCTGTCGTTCTCCCCGGCGTGGATGCGGATCACAAAGTCCGGGTCCTTTGCCGCGATCTTCACGATCTCCGTAATGACGGGCTGGAGCTCCTCGATGTCGTTGATCTCCTCCCCGACAAAGTCTGAGCCCGCCACATAGGGATCCTGCGCCACCGCCCGCAGCACCTGGAGGTTCTGCTCCAGGTAGTTCTCCGGAGTCTTCCGGTCCTTGACGATCGTCAGCGGGATGCGGCGCATCGCGGCGAGGAACCGGATCAGCACGCCGGTCTCCCGGTAGATTGCCGGCATCACCTCGTGGACCTCGGTCAGCATGTGGAGGGACTCATACTTCTTGACCAAGGTGGTGTCGGAGATCTCCGCATAGGTGATCCCCTGCTTCTGGTACTGCCGGGCGATCCACAGGAGCTTGTCCTGAAAGATCGAGTTCTGCCGGTAGTTCGGGTTCTTCCGATCCTCCAGCATCTGGCGCAGCGCGCTCTTTACGTCCGCATCCGGGATGCGGTCGATCCCCTCGAGGGGAATCTTCTCCTCCGACT
>JBJEYC010000095.1:0-14773 GCA_051886435.1 Lachnospiraceae bacterium | reverse complement strand
TTGCCTATGACACCTTCGAGAGCGAGGCGGGGCGAAAGGTTGCGGAGTACGTCGACCTCGACACCCTGTTTGCAAAGTCCGATGTGATCTTTCTGCACTGTCCGCTCTTTCCCGAGACCCGGGGCATCATCAACCGGAACAACATTGCCAGGATGAAGGACGGCGTCATCCTCATCAACAACAGCCGTGGCCAGCTTATCGTGGAGCAGGATCTGGCCGATGCCTTAAACAGCGGTAAGGTCTATGCGGCGGGTCTGGACGTGGTGTCCACCGAGCCCATCCGGGGTGACAACCCGCTTCTTCACGCAAAGAATACCCTGATCACGCCCCACATCTCCTGGGCGGCGCAGGCTGCCCGGCAGCGCATCATGGATGCCACAGCAGAGAACATCCGCAGCTTCCTGACGGGTGCGCCCAAAAACGTCGTCAACGCATAAAAACCAAATCCCGGCAGGAAATTTCCGCAATGCAAACAAGCACCCGCAAGGGTGCTTGTTTGCATTTGGAAAAATTGGTTGGCGAAAGAGGAAGTTTGGATCCTGTTTACTTGGTGCCGCCCTGATAGCCGACATTCACAAAGGTCTGCCAAGGCCATCTGCCGTGCATCTCCCAGCTGTCGCCGATGACATAGCCGGGCTTTGCGGTGAGTCCGGTGCAGTCCGCCGGATCCAGGGGCATGTCGTCTGCGTTGCAGTAGACCTTGCTGCAGGTGTAGGTGGTGCCGTCGACGGTCACCTCGGCTGTCTGGTTATAGACCCGGTCAAAGGAGCCGGTGTTGCCCTCCACCCGGCAGTTGTTGTCCGCCATGGAGTCGAACTTCTTGGCCGCGTCGGCATCGGTGGTGAACCGTCCGTTCCCGTCCGCGTCCTCCGTATAATAGAGCACGGTGCCGCTGGCATCTGTGTAGGTAAGGGTGTAGGTCGGAATCGCAAAGGCCTGGGACCACTCGGTCAGGCCGTCCACGCCGTAGTAGGTCCACTGCTGGGTCCCCTGCATGCCGCCGTGCATGACATAGTAGGCGTACACGCTGGCGATGTCGTAGGTGTGGGACAGGGTGCTGCCGGGAGTGTACTTCTGCGCGTCATAGGACAGATCGGCGATGTTCACATCCACCGTGAGGGTGGTGTAGACCGGGGTACTGGGCCAGTAGAGATAGGTCACCGTGAGAACGGTCTTGTACTGCGAGGTGGAGAGGGAATAATCGGTCCCCGGCTTCAGCACGAGCTCATCCCCGTACTCGCTCCGCATGGTCAGGGTGACATCGTCCTCGGTCAGCTTGGAGGCGTCAAAGTCGATCGGCCAGGTGATCAGGAGATCGTCCGGATAGGGGTCGCAGAGCACCGGGATGCCGTCCTTGGAGGTGGTGGTCCAGAGGGGCTGTGTAGCGTCAATCAGGCTCCCGTTGCTCTCGATGGAGAAGGTGCGTCCGTAGGCGTACACATGGATCCGGAAGGCGGCGCCGGACAGAGGAAGGCCGTTGTAGGTCAGGCCGTCCACGCCGATGTTGATGATGTAGTTTCCGTTGCCGTCCCCGCCAAGCTCCGAGAAGTCCCCGGTGAGCTGATCCGGGCGGACCGTGTAGGAGAGGGTTCCGTCCTTCCAGGTGCCGGAGAGCGCATCCTCCTCGAATCCGTAGTCGCTGAGGTAATAGCCGTCCCCGGGGATCATGCGCACTTTCGCGGCGCTGCTGTCGATCCTGTCATCCTCGAGCCCGTCCATGTCGAGGTGGACCTGCACAGTCTGATTCGAGTAGGTGAGGACGCTCTTGCTGCTGGTTGCCTCCACGGTGCCCTCGATGGAGACCTTCGGGATCGTATAGGTGCCCGCCTTTTCGGAGACCACGGTGTACTGGCCGTGGTTGTCCCCCTCCACAATCAGCGGAATGCCGCCGGTGGGCCGCACGTAGAGGGTGCCGGAGCCGTTGGTGGTAAAGCCCTCGATTTTCGAGGCGTCGATGGTGATCGTCAGTGTGAAGTCATCCCCGTTCTTTGCAAACGCGACGCCCGTGTCGTTGGTGAAGGCGGGTGCGCCGTTTTCGTTCACGATCCAGCGGGTCACATCCGCGTTGTCGGCCACATCGAACTGCCAGCCCTCCTTGGCCTTCAGGACGATGGTGTACGTGCCGGTGTCCCGGATGTCCACATCCTGGGCGTTGAGGCACGTAAAGTACACGTTTTCGTTCTCGGCTGCCTGCGTTTCCAGGGCTGTGCCCGGCACAGCGGAAGGCGCCAGCACAGCTCCCCCTGCGAGCATGCAGGCTGACAGAACAGCAATTGCGATTTGCTTTTTCATGACTTGGGGCCCTCCGATTCCCCACAAGAGATATGAGATTGGTGCATTTTGTACAACAATGACAGTTGCAACTTCGAAATGATTATTGCATTTGTCAAAACTGCACAGCAAACCGAAAATCGGAAGAAGACCCTCACTTTGTGCAAGAGAGCGGGTTACAGGAGCGCCGCCCGCTTTTTCCAGAGTCCCGAGAAGTAGTACACCGCCACCACGACGGCGGTGATGTAGGTGCCGATGATGTATCCCAGAAAGCAGCCGAAGGCGCCAAGGCCAAGGAAGGAACCGAGCAGCCAGCAGAAGAGGACCCGGCCGGCAAAGGCATCGATGATCCCTACGGTGAAGCTGAGCTTCACAAAGCCCTGGGCGCTGACCAGGCTGTTGCAGGCCGGCATGAAGACGTTGGCGGGCAGCTCGATGGCGAGGACCAGTGTGCACATGCGGGCATAGGCGAGCACTGCGGTGTCGCGGGTGAAGAGCCGAAAACAGAGGGTGGGAAGAAGGAGATAGCAAAGGGCTGTCAGGATGTCCACGCAGAGGCAGAAGAGAAGGCACCACCGCACCACGCTGCTCACCCGGTCCAGCTTTTTTGCGCCGAGGTTCTGCCCCATCATGCTGGCGGCCCCGAGGGCAAAGCCCTGGGTGATGTAGGAGGGGAAGCTCCGGAGTTTGTTCATCACCCCGAAGGCGGCGCTGGGATCGACGCCCAGGCTGTTGATCATGCGGGCGACGAAAAGAAAGCTGATCTGCACAGCGCCGGACTGGATGGACATGGGAATGCCAAGCTGCAGGAGGAGACGGAGCGTCTTTCTGCTGGGCATGCGGAGCCCGAGATGAAAGGAGAGGCCGAATGCAGCTGCACGGGAGAGGAAAAAGCGGATGGAGAAGAATACGCTGACCGCCTGTCCGATGACGGTGGCGAGCGCCGCGCCCGCGACATGCCAGTGAAATACGCCGATAAACAGGATGTCGAGAATCAGGTTGCAGACGGCGGCAATCAGGACAAAAAGAAGCGGATGCTTCGAATCCCCGAGGCCCCGGAGCGCTGCGCTGAACGTGTTGTAGAGGCCGGTGAAGAGAATTCCCGCGCCGCAGATGACGAGATAGTATCCCGTCTGCACTCTGGCTTCCTCCGGCGCGTTCAGAAGATTCAGAACCGGATCCCGGAGCAGGATGATTCCGGCACCGATGGCAAGACAGACCAGGGTGACCACGAAAAAGAGCGCATCGAGGATTTCCTGCAGGGCCTTCTGGTCTTCGGCGCCCTTTGCCTGGGCGATCAGGACCTGTCCGCCCGTCGCAAAGCCGATGACGAGGGAGTAGAGCATGGTCATGATCTGGGAGCCGTTGCTCACAGCGGAGAGCCCGGCGCTCCCTAAGTACTGGCCGACAATGATCGTGTCGGTGGCACCATAGAGCTGCTGCAGAATGGTGCTGACCATAAAGGGCAGGGAAAAGAAAAACAGCGTCCGGGCGATGGGTCCTTCTGTGAGGTCGGTCTGGATGGCCGAATCTTTTGTTTCCTGCGGCAGCGGCATGGATTCCCTCCTGTCTCATCCTGTTTACGGAGGGGGCATCCCGTCCTGCTTGTACGGATAGGTTCAGTCTGCTGTGTGCGTTTTTGCTTACGACTCGATCTGGTTTCCCTCGGGGAGCGGCGCGTTTTTGCTGAGAAAGGACGTGTAGGTGATCTTCGACTCCAGGTACGGGATGAGAAGGGTCAGGGCCGCGGCACCGAAAAACACGAGCGCGCAGAAAATCTCCCCGGCTGCGTCCACGGTTTTTCCCTGCACTGCTGTTACGATCAGGTATACCAGGGCTGCGGCGCCAGAGAGTCCCTCACAGGCGCCCTTGAACCGGGCGGCCTTTTGGAGGCCCGAAACGCTCCGAAAGTCGTCGGCGGTCATGTCCCTTGCCGCCGCGGCGTAGCAGACAAGGCTGTAGAAGAGCCAGAGAAATCCCGGCACACAGAGCGCCTCAAAGACCGCAGAGTACCAGCAGGTATTGCTCCCCACGCGGCGCGTCGCCGCAAAGACAAAGACAAGCGCCGAGAGGACAAGGAGCAGAAAGTAGGTCCTTTTGGTCCAGCCAAGCCTTGCGTCCGAGATCTGGGCGCGGTGCAAAACACCCGTGTAGACCCGCCGGATGCGCTTTCTCCCCTTTTTGTCTACATAGGCCTCTTCGGAATATCCCTCAAAGTACTGGTGATAACCCTTGCTGTGAAAGGATGCGCTCTGCGGCATCCCGCCAGTCTCTCTTTTTTCCCGCTCTTCCACCCAGTCACGCAGTTTCATGTTGTGTGCTCCTATTTCGATAGATCCGAGGTAAACTGCGCCTGTCCGCCGTATCCCTTCTGTTCCAGAAGATCCGGCATCGCGCTGTAGACCCCGTCCATGGTCTCATCGCTCTCGTAGCCAAACACCACGGTGTGCACAGTAGAGGTGTCCTCCCCGGCGCCGCTGACCTGGACGCCGTCCCCGTCAAGGGTGAGAACGAGCAGGTGCTCTGTCTTTTTCAGCGCAAAGAGGGCATAGTCCCCAGCTGCGTCATTCTGCCAGATCCCTGCCCGGGCGCTCCCGGTATCGCTCCCCGCAACGAGACTCCCCACATCCCAGGCATCGGTCAGGGTGACCCCGGTGATGTCCGCGTAGGGGACGCTGACCGACTCGCCATCGGGGCCGGTAGCGTTGAAGCTCGTGTCCGCCGCCTCGAGGTAGATCGGCTCCGAGAAGGAGTTTCGGAAAAACAAAAGTACCACGACGACGGCTGCAACAAGCAGAAAGATCGACAGGTTTCTCTGCCGGATCACCGTGCGGTAGGTGTCATTTTGAGAAGAAGTGCCGTTTGCCTGCATGGCCGTTATTCCTCCCGGTTGTGCGGGTAGGAGATGCAGAAGTCAAAGAAGTTCTGCTCTGCCTCCGAAAAGTGCGTCCCCTTCCGGTACACCAGAGAGACCGTGAAGAGGTGGGGTGGGATCAGGTCCAGGATCGCGACGTTCGACAGGTCCGCGCCCAGGGTGTAAAGGGAATTTTTGTGGAGGATCGAGACGCCCATCCCCCGGCTGACGCTGCGGACGATGGCAAAGCCGGTGTCGTGAGAGAGCGTGACCATGGGGTCAAAGCCCGCGTTGTGGCAGAGCTTTTTCAGGCAGATGTCCCCGAAGGAGCCGCCGCGGAAGGACACGAAGTGCTCCTCCCGAAGCTCTGCCGGCTTGATCTGCCCGCGGGAAGCCAGGGGGTGGTCTGCCGGAACGATGGCGACGTCGCTGTCCTCGCAGAAGGGCCGCGTCTCAAACTCCCCGGCGCTGTCGTGGAAGCTGATGGAGAAGGCGAAGGTGCACTCGTGGTTGCGCAGCTGGTGCTTGATCGCGTCCTCGTCGAACGGACTCTCGATCTGGGTGGTCATGATGTCCGGGTACTGGCGGGTAAAGTCCTCCAGCATGTCCCCGATGTGGTAGTTGGAGACGAGCTGCACCGACATGGTGTCGTGGCGGTGCGCGGCCTGCAGCACCGTGACGCTGCGCTTGCGCAGGGCGACCAGGTCCCTCGCGTAGGGAAGAAACATCTTGCCGTACTTGTTGAGTTTGAAGGCGCGGGAGGTGCGGTCGAAGAGCGGACACCCCAGCTCATCCTCCAGCGCCTTGACATGGCGCGAGAGGGAGGACTCGGAGACGTTGAGCCGGTCAGCCGCTTCGGACAGATTCGGCATGTCGATTAAGACCAGAAATTCATTGACGTAATCCAGTTCCATAAATACCCCTTTGTAATGGCTCCCCTGATACACCTGATCATACTATAAGAGAATCGGGTTTTCATACTGCGGCCGCTCTCTTTCAAAATTAGGGACGATCCCCCCAAAAAGCGGTTTGCTCCCGCCTGTTTTGCTTCGATAAACTTTGTGGGAACAGAAGTTTATCCATGCGGCAGAGCCCTTTGGCAAAGCCTGTGGAGCGGTGTGAGAAGGGCCGCGGCAAGGCCCGGGAAGGGGACCATGAAAGTCAAAACCATTCAGGACATCGACGGATTTTACAAGGCGCTGGACAAGTGCAAGGGAAGGGTGGAGCTGATCACCCAGGACAAGGATGTGCTCAACCTTGCCTCCAAACTCACCCAGTTCATCGGCCTGACCAGGGTGTTCAACAACCCTGCCTATTCGTACTATGAGATCGTTTGTTACAACGTGGAAGATTACGAGAAGATCAAGCAGTTTCTGGTGCCTGTGGAGGAAGAAACCAAGAACTGACACAGCAGCAGGAAGCCGGGAGAACACATGACAACGACAGGAGACAGACTCAATAAGATGCGGGAAGCGCTCCTTTCCGAGCTCCCCCGGGTACTGGCCTTTTGGAGCAGCACCGCATGGGACCCGAAGCGGGAAATCTTTCTCCCCATCGGGGTGGATGGACGCCCCTCTCCGGACGGGCTGCGAAGCAGCGCCGGAGAGGCCGGGGTCCTTTTTGCGTACGCGGAAGCGGCACGCTTTGCAAAGGAGCAGGGAGGAGAATGGCTCCCCCTCGCGGATTCCTGGGAGAAGCTGGCGGATGCCGCCTGGCGGGATCTGACAGAACACTTCCTGGACCGGGAACACGGGGGCTTCTACGAGCTCGTGTTTGCCGACGGGAACACGGCAAACGGCGAGAAGCGAACACGTACCCAGAGCGATGTGCTCTGCGCCCTGGCTAAGTACTACCTGCTCTGTGGCAGGGAAGAGGTCCTGGCCCAGGCCAGGGACCTCTGGCGCCTTTTGGAGGAGCACGCCCATGGCGCCTGCGACGATGGCTCCATCTTTTACAACACCTACTGCAACTGGGAGTGGACGCCCTATGAGAGCGGCCTGGAGCTGGAGACGTATCTCCACCTTCTGACAGGCTATGCGCCGCTGGCCGACGTCTGGCCCGCGGAGGAGATGCTGCTCTCTCTCTCCGGCATTCTGGATACGGTGCTGGAGCGGTGGATCCGGCCCGACGGCGGGCTCTACCGGTACCTGCACATCGGCTGGAAGCCACAGCAGGAGCGGGCAGACCGCTTCGGGGATGATGCAAGGGCGATCTTAGCGGTCTATGAGTCCGCGGCTGCGATTGACGCGGGAATTCAGAGCGGCACGGTGTTCCAGGAGAAAAATCTGCGCTTTCTGAAGAGCCAGCACTGCCTGGAACGGGCAGAAAAAGCATCTGTCCGGATCGCCGGACATGTGGCCGGTCTTGGCTCGGATCCCGTGTACGGCGGCGTGTATGACCGGATCTCGCCCACAGGGGAAGTCATGACCGACAAGTTCTGGTGGACCCAGGCGGAGGCGGTCCCGGGATTTCTTCTCGGCTACCGGCTCGGCGGGGACACGGCGCTGCTCGATGCGGCGGAGGGGACTCTCCGATTTATCCTCCGGTACCTGAAAGAACCAGGCGCCGAGTGGCGCCGCAGGGTGACCCGGGAGGGGAGCCCTCTTCCGCCGGATCATCCCGAGGAGCAGCGCCGCACGCCCCGGCGCCCGGTCCGCATGGTGACGGAAGGTGTCCGGCTGATCGACGCGATTCTTTCGTCAGAATCCTGAATACATCATAATACAGCACCAAATCGACTATGCAAGATGCCCTGACAAAACAGGCGTCTTGTATTTTTTGATGCAAAATCACCAAAACCTGGTTTGCTCCCCGGCGGCCCTCTCCGTATCATGAGGGACAGACAGGAGTTCAACACCACCAACAACAAGCAAAGGGGGTTCCATCTTGTACAAGTACATATTGAAAAGATTATTGTGGACAATCCTCATCATGCTCGGGGTCACATTCGTGATCTTCACGATCACCTATTTCATCCCGGGCGACCCGGCAAAGACGCTGCTGGGCTCGACGGCAACCGATGCGGAGATCGCCGAGAAGCGCCACGAACTCGGGCTGGATCAGCCCTACATCGTGCAGCTTGTCACCTACATGGCAAATGTATGTCGCCTGAACTTCGGCAAGTCCTGGTACTACAACGTCTCCGTCTCCGGAGAGCTCCTGAGCCGGCTGCCCGTCACGGTGCTGGTCGGCGGACTCGCCATGGTGATCCAGGTGGTGGTGGGCATTCCGCTGGGCGTCTTCGCGGCGGTCCACCAGAGCAAGTGGCAGGACAACCTCTCGATGGCAATCTCGATGGTCCTCGTCTCCGTGCCGGACTTCTGGCTGGCCCTGATGATGATCGTCCTGTTCTCCGTCAAGCTCGGATGGCTCCCGCCCATGGGTACCAACAGCTGGAAGTGCTTCATCATGCCGGTCCTGGCAGCGGGCGTCGGCGGCATCGCGAGCAATGCCCGTCAGACAAGATCCTCCATGCTGGAGGTCTTCCGTGCTGACTTTATCGTCACCGCAAGAGCAAAGGGCCAGGTTGAGAACAAAGTCATCTGGAAGCACATGTTCCCGAATGCCCTGATGCCGATCATCACGATGGTCATCGGCGGCCTTGGCAGAATCGTCGGCGGCACAGCTGTCATCGAGACGATCTTCACCATCCCCGGGTGCGGTCTCTATCTTCTGACCGGTATCAACCAGAGAGATTATCCGGTCATCCGCGGCGCCACCATCATCCTCGCCCTGTTCTCGGCACTGGCTGTGCTGCTCATGGACATCGCGTACGCATATGTGGATCCCAGAATCAAGGCCCAGTACATCTCGGGCAGCAGGAAGAAGTGAGCTTCGGGGAAGGAGGAGAAACATCATGGCAGCAGCAGCTGCGGCCGGGACGGCCGCAAGAAGAAAGAAAAAATCGAGGGGAATGGACCTGTTTCAGCGCATCTTCGCAACACCCACCGCGAAGCTCGGCGGCGTCCTCTTTGTCATCATCCTGGTTCTGTGTGTCTTCGCGCCGCTCTTTACCAGGTATCAGCCGGGCGATATGGACATGACGGCGACCCTGCAGGGGCCGTCCGCAGCCCACTGGTTCGGCACTGACAACCTGGGCAGAGACCAGTGGACCAGAATCCTCTATGGGGGAAGGTACAGCCTGGCCCTTGGCATCATCGGCTCCCTGTTTGCCGCTGTCGGCGGCACGGGCCTTGGCATCGTGGCAGGTTACTTCGGCGGACAGGTGGAAAACCTGATCATGCGCTTCTGTGATATCTGGACCGCCATCCCGGGAACGCTGCTTTGCATCGTCATCTCGACGGCTCTGGGACCCGGCTTTTTCAATACGATCCTCGCCCTCTCCATCGGTGCCATCCCCAACGGTGCCCGCATGACGAGAGGCCAGATTCTCTCGGAGCGCACCAAGGAGTATCTGGAGGCCGCAGAGGCCATGAACTGCTCCAAGGCGTCGATCATGTTCCGGCACCTGATGCCGAACATCATCTCCCCCACCATCGTCGGCACGACGATGGGCATCGGCTCCACCATCACCCAGGCAGCAACCCTCTCCTACATCGGACTGGGCGTGCAGCCGCCGACCCCGGAGTGGGGTGCCATGCTCTCGGCAGGCAAGAGCTATGTGACCTCCTTTCCGCACCTTCTGCTCTTCCCCGGCATTGCCATCGGTCTGACGACCCTTGCCATCAACCTGATGGGAGACGGACTGCGGGATGCACTGGATCCCAAGCTCCGCAGATGAGCGGAAACCGGAAGGAAAAGTAGGAGAGATATCGATGAGCGAAGAAAAGTTCTTATCCGTCAAAAATATGGAGGTGGTCTACACCTCCGGCAAAGATATCGTACACGCCGTGAACGGCGTCTCCTTCGATGTGGCAAAGGGCGAGACCCTTGGCCTCGTCGGAGAGACCGGCGCGGGAAAGACCACGATCGCAAGGGCAATCCTGCGGATCCTCCCGGATCCGCCCGCCATCTTCAAGGGCGGTGAGGTCATTCTGGACGGGGAGGACATCGTGAAGCTCCCGGAGTCCGAGATGCTCAAGATCCGGGGCGACAAGATCGCGATGATCTTTCAGGACCCGATGACGGCCCTGAATCCCCTGATGACGATCGGAGACCAGATCCTGGAAGTCCTCATGCTGCACAACAGCTACAGCAAGGAGGAGGGCAAAAAGCGCGTCGTGGAGATGCTCGAGATGGTCGGCATCCCCGGAGAGCGGTACGTGGAGTACCCGCACCAGTTCTCCGGCGGCATGAAGCAGAGAGTGGTCATCGCCATGGCCCTCGCCTGCAATCCGGAGCTTTTGCTCGCGGATGAGCCCACCACGGCCCTGGACGTGACGATTCAGGCACAGGTCCTTGAGATGATCCGGGATCTGAAGACCAAGTTCAACACCGCCATGATTCTGATCACCCATGACCTCGGCGTCGTGGCCCAGACCTGCGACAACGTGGCGGTCATCTACGCGGGCGAGATCGTGGAATATGCCGACAAGTTCGGGCTCTTTGACCACCCGTCCCATCCCTACACGCTGGGACTGTTCGGCTCTCTTCCGAACATGAATGAGGACTCCGACCGGCTTCGTCCCATCAATGGCATGCCGCCGGATCCCACGAATCTCCCGAAAGGCTGTGCGTTCAGCCCCCGGTGTCCGCACGCAACCGAAGCCTGCAGGACAAAGCATCCGGAACTTCTGGAGATCGCACCCGGCCACTTCTGCAGGTGCCACCTGACAGAGAAGAAAGAGACCAAGAAAAAGGAGGCGGGCAGATGAAAAACCGCGTATTTACAGGGGAGCCGCTGATCGAGGTGGATCACCTGAAGAAGTACTTCAATGTCCCCGCCGGCATCAACCACGCGGTGGATGATGTCTCCTTCACGATCCACCGGGGCGAGACAGTCGGCGTCGTCGGGGAGTCGGGCTGCGGCAAGTCGACACTCGGACGCACGATCATCCGCCTGCAGGAGGCAACGGATGGAAAGATCCTCCTGGAGGGCAGGGATATCACCCACGTGCAGGGGCGTGACCTTCACAAAGTCCGCGAGGAGGTCCAGATCGTCTTCCAGGATCCCTATTCCTCTCTGAACCCGAGACTGAGCATCAGCAGCGCAATTCGGGAGCCGCTCAAGCGCTCCGGCCGGTACAAGACCAAGGCGGAGCTCAACGAGAAGGCGGACGAGCTGATGAACCTCGTCGGCATCGATGAGCGTCTCCGGGAAGCCTATCCCCACGAGCTCGACGGCGGCAGAAGACAGCGTGTCGGCATCGCAAGAGCCCTCGCCCTCAGCCCCAAGTTCATCGTCTGCGATGAGCCCGTCTCCGCACTGGATGTCTCGATCCAGGCGCAGGTCTTAAATCTTCTCATGGATCTGCAGGATCAGATGGGCATGGCATACATGTTTGTGACCCACGACCTCTCGGTCGTCCGGCACATCTCGGACAACATCTGCGTGATGTACCTGGGACAGCTCGTGGAAAAGTGCTCCACGCAGGAGCTCTTTACCCACAACCTGCACCCCTATACGAAGGCGCTTCTCTCGGCCATTCCGACGACGGATGTGCACCATCCGATGAAGCGCATTCAGCTGAAGGGAGAGATCACCTCCCCGATCAATCCAAAACCCGGCTGCCGCTTTGCCTCCCGCTGCCCCTATGCAACGGAGCGCTGTTCCCAGCCGCAGGAGCTTCGGGAGATCTCGAAGAACCACTTCGTCTCCTGCTGCAGGGTCGAGGAGATCAACTAGGATACCGCCTCCGGGTCAGGGGACCACAGGAGGTTGGGATATCGTCCGCGCGGAAAAAGGGCCCGCACGGCGCACAAAGAAAAGGAGAGAACGATGAAAAAGAAACTGGTCACGGTGATGTTAGCGGCTTCGATGATCGCAGCACTGACAGCATGCGGAGGAAGTTCTTCCTCCAGTACCTCTGCATCTCAGCTGGACACGGCAGCAGGTACCGCAGAGACCGCAGCGGCAGCAGCCACGGGCTCTACCGAGGCGGCGGCGTCGGATACCGAGGAGATTCCGGTTCACGACGCAGCCTATACCGAGGTTGCCCACTCCGCAACCAAGAAGCACGACAAGATCCAGATCGCCATGGACGTCAACCCCGGCAACCTGTCTCCCGAGGCCGTCTCGGATTCCGGCGGATCTCTCTGGAAGTGGAACGTGTATGAGCACCTCTTCGACATCAACGGCTTCGGCGGCGAGCTGGTGCCCGCAACGGCGGAGAAGTACGAGAAGATCGACGACACGACCTACCGCGTCTATCTCTATAAGGGTGTCACCGACTCCGACGGGAACGAGCTCCACGCGGACGACGTGATTGCAGCGTATGACACGCTTGCTGCCGCGGGCAACCGTATGTCCGGCGATATTGCCAAGTATGACCACGGCGAGGTGGTGGATGACTACACTGTGGACCTCATCATGAAAGAGCCCCTGACCGGACTCTCGGATCTGACCGCTATCCTCGGCCAGCCCTATGTCTACACGCAGCAGGCGGCAAAGGACCACAACCTCTCCACGGATCCCTGCGGAACCGGCCCCTACAAGGTGACGGATTTCCAGGCTGGCTCCTCCATCACCGAGGAAGCACGGGATGACTACTGGGCAGAGGGCACCGATCACCAGTCCCAGCGCGAGTGCGCAAACGTCCAGACGATTGAGTACAAGGTGGTCTCTGAGGCAGCGCAGAACGCCATCGGCCTGCAGACCGGCGATCTGGATTTCTCTGGCTATGTTTCCTCGACGGACATCGCCAACTTCCAGGATGGCGGCGCCTATGCTGACGGCTACTACATCGATACCTATCTTGACAACCTGACCACGGCCCTGTTTGTCAACAACGATTCCACCAAGAGCCAGGGCGCGGACGAGAACCTCCGTGCGGCCATCTTCTATGCGCTGGACGGCACACAGCTGGCACAGGCATCGGGCGTAGCACAGTACGTGCGTGCTTCCACCCTCGGCAACGCGAAGTATCCGGAGTTCCAGGAGGCATGGCTGACGGACGACAACTACTACAACAAGCAGGACCTCGAGCTGGCGCAGGATTATCTCTCCAAGTCTTCTTATGATGGATCCACGCTGACCATCATCATGAACAACGACCAGACCCTGACCAATGTCGCAACTGCCATTCAGGCCGTGCTGGAGAATATCGGCATCCACACCGAACTCGATGCAGAGGACGGCTCCATCATCGACAGCAAGCAGGTCAACGGCGAGTACGATCTTCTGATCACTCAGATGGCATCCGACAACTATCTGCCGATCATCTGGCAGAGATGGTACTCCGAGGACTTCCACAGCGTCTCTCACACCATCAACAACTGCGATGATCCCGAGATCCAGACCCTGGTGGATACGGTCAACACTGTTGACGGCGATACGCCGGAGAATGTCTCTGCCTTCCATGACTACATTATTGATAACTTCTACGGATACGGCCTGTACTCCAAGGTCGACAACAACGTGATCACCGACGACATTGTGACACCCTGCTGGAACTATCAGGACTACATCGTTCCGGGCGGCTGCATCTACTCTGACAACGAATTCTAAAAACGGGGAAAACCCGGGAGGACAGACATGAACATTGCAAAGGTGAAAGCGGTGGCGGAGGTGTTCCAGGGCGGAACCCGGGTCACCGGGGCGGTGCTTGCCGCCTGCCGGGAAAACAAGCCGTGTGCCGCCGTCCCGGGTGACTTCCTGGTCGAACAGGAGGCGGAGGACGGCACATGGAACCTCCGCACGGTAACCGGGGTCCGGCGGGATGGGGACGATACCCTCATCCTGTCGCTGGATCCTTCGGACCCCTGGGCAGCTACCTACTTTTCGGGGGACCCCTGGCAGGGACGCCGGGCAAAGATCATCCCGGCAAAGCTCCGGGTCAACGGGGTGGTAAGCGATGCGGAGGAAAACCGCATCTGCGACCACTTTGTGACAGGAACTTTTGAGGACATCGGTTACAGCCTCTATCTTCCTGAAAACATCGTGCCCGGCAAAACCTATCCGCTGGTGCAGTTCATCCATGACGCCTCCGCCTGCGGAAGCGATCCGCGCCTTGGCGTGCGGCAGGGATACGGTGCCGTGTCCTTTGCGGACCCCGAGAGTCAGAAGAAACATCCCTGCTTTGTCTTAAGCCCTCAGTTCGACATCCCCGCCATCGTGGATGATGACTGGCACGTGGACAGGAGGCTGGAAAGTGCGGAGCGCCTTCTGGAGAAGGTGATCACGGATTATCCCATTGACCGGAAACGAATCTACACCACCGGTCAGTCCATGGGATGCATGTCCTCCATGGTGTGGAACCTGCGCCATCCGGATCTTTTTGCGGCCAGCTTCTTTGTGGCAGGCCAGTGGGACGAGCGGGCATTTGTGGGCGCGAATCTTGCGCACAAGCACTTCTGGTTCTTCAACTCCCAGGGCGATGCCAAGGCCTTTCCCGGCATGAACCAGATCCTGGCGGTTCTGGAGCGGGAGGGCGCAAAGGTGGCAAGGATGGTCTGGGACGCCGGATGCGCTCAGGAGGACTACCGGAGGCTGACCGACGAGCTGCTTGCCGAAGGTGCGGACATGATTTACACGCCGCTTCGCCTCGAGACCGTCGCGGACGGCTGGCACAGCTTCGGCGGGGAGCACCA